>NZ_JBWKQB010000013.1:0-153245 GCF_059418545.1 Pseudomonas sp. GW821-FHT07G10
CAAGGAGTTTTCCGTTTCGACTGCGCCGGAAGTGGGGCGAATTATAGGCTTCCAGATTCTGCCGTCAAGGGTTAATTCAAATTATCTATCAACAATGGTCGAAAACGTCGAAAGCCCTGCTTATATAAGAGGCGCACAAACAGTGTGAGCAGTATATTGCTCATGAAGTATGAGTTGAGCATCATGTACCGCGCATATACCTTTCTGTCTCTACTACTCCGGATGATGCCTCGTAATGACTGACCAGCCCCGCAGCCTCGCCTCGACTCTGTTCCCGGTCGGCCTGCTGCTTATTGCCATGGCTTCAATCCAATCCGGTGCCTCTCTTGCCAAAAGCATGTTCCCCGTTGTGGGAGCCCAAGGCACTACGACGCTACGCCTGATTTTTGCCAGCATCATCATGTTGCTGCTGCTACGCCCTTGGCGCGCCAAACTCACAGCCAGGTCCTTGCGCACGGTAGTCGTCTACGGGATGGCACTTGGAGGCATGAACTTCCTCTTCTATATGTCACTCAGAAGCGTCCCTCTGGGAATTGCGGTTGCCCTGGAGTTCACCGGCCCCCTGGCGGTTGCTATATATGCGTCACGCCGGGCGATCGACTTTCTGTGGATCGGCTTGGCGGTCATCGGCCTGCTACTGCTGATCCCCGCGGGCGACACCAGTGCCGGAATCGACCTTATAGGTGCTGGTTATGCGCTTGGCGCGGGTATCTGCTGGGCGTTATATATCCTGTTCGGCCAAAAGGCCGGTGCAGACAACGGCGTTCAAACCGCCGCACTGGGTGTAATGATTGCCGCTTTATTCGTAGCGCCTATCGGCATCGTCCATGCAGGAGCAGCCTTATTGACTCCGTCCTTGATCCCGATAGCCATTGGAGTCGCCATTCTCTCTACTGCCCTGCCCTACACCCTGGAGATGGTGGCCCTCACCAGAATGCCAGCTCGCACCTTTGGCACCTTGATGAGCATCGAACCTGCTTTCGGTGCCTTGTCAGGGCTGTTGTTCCTTCACGAATACCTGTCCCTGGCCCAATGGCTGGCCATTGCTTGCATCATCCTCGCCTCCGTCGGTGCCACCATGACTATGCGCCGCGAATCCAGTCCCTTGCTCGCAGCCGATTGAAACTGGATTTGACGAAGCTCTGGCATTTACCGCTCAATTAGGCCATGTTTAGGCTGTAACTCTGTGTAAGCCTTGGATTTTTCGAATAGGGACATCGTCAACGCGACACGCTAGAGCGGATAAAGCCAGACTCGGGTGCCAGACCCGAAGCGAGCTAAAAGGAAGGGCATGAAACGAGTTTTGATACTGTTAGCCGTACTTGCCATTGCAGGCTGTGCTGCGACCTCAAAAACCGAAACAAAGCGCGGAAAGACGGGACTGCATATCAACTGCTCTGGCCTGTCCTCTTCCTGGGACAAGTGTTACACCAGTGCCGCCAATTCATGCGGCGCCAAGGGCTACAAAGTGATCGCCAAATCGGGCGACGCTGTAGAAGACCCCGGTGACTACCCCTTCGGCCTCAATCCCGCCGGCTATACGAGCCGCAGCATGATCGTCATCTGTAAATAAGCTGACACCGCTTCATTCAACGTGCAGTCTTCTGATCTGGTGACCGATCTCGGCGTAACTCGACTCCAGGACTTTGCTTTGAATCCGGGGATTTACCAGCATCCGCGCCACAACCAGCGCGCCAATGCATTGCGACAAAATCGCCCACGCCAGAGAGTCGCTGCCTAATGTCCGGGCCCAGCATTCCTGCAATCGGCATATCCACTGCTCCGCCTGCTGCCGAACAGCGATGTCGGAGCGAGCGATTTCGGCTCCCAACGCCGGCAAGGCACAACCTGTCTCGGGCTGCTCAACGTGCGCCATGCTCAAATAATGTTTGAGACAACGCTCAAGCCTTGCCCGATTCTGCTCACCATCCCCGCTTAACCGCTCAAGACTCTGACTCAGCTCTCGCTCGACAATCGAACTGAACAGCTCATCTTTTGACGAAAAGTGACTGTAGAAAGCCCCACCGCTGAGCCCTATCGCTTTCATCAAACCGTCGACGCCGACCGTGGAAAAACCTTCTTTCTTGGCCGACACAGCACTGCTTTCCAGCAATCGCTCTCTGGTTTCCTGCTTGTGGCTGGCTGAATAACGCATCGCTCCCCCCTATGAATCTATCACCTTGACGCATTAGAGATCGTAGCATAACGTTCGTTTAGCTAACGATCGTTTACTAAAAAGGCGATACCCATGACTACAGCCATAAATAACAACAAAGTCGTATTGGTGGTCGGTGCAGGCGATGCCACCGGTGGTGCAATAGCCAAGCGTTTTGCCCAGGAGGGATTTATCGCCTGCGTCACTCGGCGTAGCGCTGACAAGTTGCAACCCCTGGTCGATGCCATCCAGGCAGCAGGGGGCCAGGCACATGGCTTCGCCTGCGATGCACGCAAAGAAGAGGATGTGATTGCGCTGGTCGAACAGATCGAGAGCCAGATCGGCCCGATCGAAGCCTTCGTCTTCAACATCGGCGCCAATGTACCGTGCAGCATCCTTGAAGAAACCGCGCGCAAGTATTTCAAGATCTGGGAAATGGCCTGTTTCTCGGGATTCCTGAACGCTCGTGAAGTCGCCAAACGCATGGCCACCCGCCAACGGGGCACTATCCTGTTCACCGGTGCGACAGCCGGGATGCGTGGAGCTGCCGGTTTCGCCGCGTTTGCCGGCGCCAAACATGGAATTCGCGCATTGGCCCAAAGCATGGCCCGCGAACTGGGTCCTATGAACATCCATGTCGCTCATATCGTCGTCGACGGTGCCATTGATACGGACTTTATTCGCGACAGCTTCCCGCAGAAGTACGCGCTCAAGGATCAAGACGGCATCCTTAATCCGGAACACATTGCCGAGAACTATTGGTACCTGCACTGTCAGCCGCGAGATGCCTGGACCTTCGAGCTGGATCTACGACCATGGAGCGAACGCTGGTAAGCCCTCCCCAATAACAATAATCAGAGAGCACCCACCATGAGCAAAACCGTAGAGTTCTTCTTCGACCTCGGCAGCCCCAGCACTTACCTGGCCTATACCCAATTACCAAAAATCTGCGCCCAAACCGGCAGCCAGCTTATCTATCAACCCATGCTGCTGGGCGGTGTATTCAAAGCCACCGGCAACGCCTCCCCCATCAGCATTCCAGCCAAAGGGCGCTACATGCTTGACGATCTGGAGCGTTACGCCAAACGCTATCAGGTTGCGCTCAATTTCAATCCACACTTTCCGGTCAACACCCTTTTACTGATGCGCGCAGTCACCGGCATGCAACTGCGTCATCCGGAACGTTTCCTCGATTTTATCGACTGTCTTTTCCGCGCGTTGTGGGTTGATAAGCGCAACCTCAATGACCCTGCGACAGTCGCTGCGGTGTTGACGGAGAACGGCTTTGACCCGACCGAAATCCTGGCGCTGACCAACGATGAGGAGATCAAAGCCGCCCTTAAGGACAAAACCGAACAGGCGTTGCGACGTGGCGTGTTCGGCGCGCCGAGCATGTTTGTCGATAACCAGCTGTTCTTCGGCCAGGACCGTCTGGACTTTGTCCTCGAAGCCTTGAGCTAAATCTCGATGACCAGCCGACCCTGCGCTTGCCCCGCAGCAAGCAGGTCATAGGCGGCTTCGGCGGTTTGCAAACCGAACTGCCGAGGATCGAGCAAAGGAGTCAGCTTGCCGGCTTCGATCAACCGAGTCGCTTTAGCAAGAATTTGCCCGTGATGATCACGGCCCTTGCCCGTCAGCAACGGCAATAACGTGAACACTCCAGAATAAGTCGCGCCCCGAAAGGACAATGGCGCAAGGCTGTGTTGCCCCCAACCGAGGCAGCTCAGCACATGACCGTAATAGTTGCGCACAGCCTTGAATGACGCATCCAGCGTTTCACCGCCCACCGTGTCGTAAACGATATCGAACCCCTCGCCTGCCGTGTGCTCCTCTACATAATGTTCAACCGGGCTTTGCCGATAGTCGATAAAGGTCGCTCCAAAACCTTCGATAATGCCCCGCTGCCTGGCTGAACCGGTGGCAAACACATCGGCACCGAAGGCTTGAGCGAGCTGCACTGCAATATGTCCGACGCCTCCCGCGCCACCGTGAATCAACACCGACTGCCCTGCTCGTACGTGAGCGCGATCCACCAACCCTTCCCATGCGGTAATCAGCACCAAGGGCAGCGCCGCTGCTTCACGCATACTCAAATTGCGCGGTTTGAGCGCCAACAATTGCGCATCGACGACAGCGAATTCGGCCAGAGAACCTTGCAAACCCGCGATACCGGTCGCCATGGCATAAACCTCATCGCCGATCTTCCATCCGCTTACGCCGGCACCCAGCGCTTCAACGGTTCCTGCCAGGTCCATACCCAGCACCGCAGGCAAAGGTTGACGTGCGTGGGCGGCTTGTCCCGCACGTATCTTTGCGTCCAGCGGATTGACCCCGCTGGCTGCAATCCTGACCAATACCTGGCCCGCGTCTGGTTCGGGGACGTTTAAAACAGCCAAGCGAAAAGGCGCATTAGCCGAATCGACAATCAGAGCATTCATCTCACGTATGTCAGTCATTTTCGCGATCTCATGTCAGGGAAGTTGAGTTGATCATCCACCACCCGACTCATACCGATAAGACGCTATATAGCTATAGTGAGCATGCCCATTTGGCATGAATGAGAACACCCATGGACAAGCTCAATGCAATGGCGATTTTTGTTCGAGTGGTGGAGCGCGGCAGTTTTTCCGCTGTCGCCCGGGAATTGCAGACCAGCCAACCCACCATCAGCAAAGTGCTGAGAGCGCTGGAGATCGAGCTGGGCGGCAAGCTGATTTCCCGTAGCACCCGACAACTGTCGCTGACCGATGAAGGTCAGCGTTACTACACGCAATGTCGGCAAATCCTCGCCGCGGTGGACGCCGCGCAACACAGCTTTCAGTCGGGCCGGGAAACCGTGGCCGGCAACTTGCGGGTCGGCTCATCCGTCAGTTTCGGGCGTTTGCAGATTGCCTCGCGCCTGCCGGGCTTTCTGGCGAGTTATCCACAGGTGCAAATTGACCTGCAACTCAACGACCACAATCAGGATCTGGTCAGCGAGGGCCTGGACGTCACCTTCCGGATCGGCGAACTGAACGATAGCGGCCTTATCGCCCGCAAGGTCGGTACCACCTACCGTGTGACGGTTGCCAGCCCTGACTATCTCGCCCGCCAGGGCCTGCCACTCACGCCCGAAGAACTGAGCCAGCACAACTGTCTGCTGTTCAACCTGCTGAGTAGCCAGAACCAATGGATTTACCAGAAGAATGGAGAACGCCACAACGTGCGGATCAAGGGCAATGCCCAAAGTAATAGCTCGGAGGCGATACGCGAAATGGTGCTCGCAGGGCTAGGCATTGCGCTGTCGCCCGTGTGGTTGTTCAGTGAGGATTTACGGGCCGGTCGGGTAGTGGCGATTCTGCAGGACTACAGCCCACAGTCGCTGCCAATTTATGCCGTGTCCCCGGCGAATCGTCGCCAATCCGCCAGGGTCAACGCATTCATCGACTATATGACCGAGGCGCTGGCTCACGCGCCTGAGCTTGCGCCACCGCCCAGGGCTGATGACGCTGAGCTGATTTAAATAGCCGCCGTTCGGGTGTTCAGCCACTCCAGAGCGGCGCCTTCAAGCAGTGGACTCAAACGCTCACGCACTTGCGCGTGATAGCCGTTGAACCACTCTTTCTCGTCTTGAGTCAGCAACGCCGGCTCCAGGCAACGGGTATCGATCGGGCACAGGGTCAGGGTTTCGAACTTGAGGAACTCACCGAACTCGGTGCTGCCCGCTTCACGATTCAACACCAGGTTCTCGATCCGCACACCCCAGCGGCCAGGACGATACGTGCCCGGTTCAATTGAGGTGATCATTCCCGGCTGCATCGCCGTTTGTGGTGCCGGCGCCGCCTGGTAGGCAATCACCTGCGGACCTTCATGGACGTTGAGGAAGTAACCGACACCATGACCGGTGCCATGACCGTAATCGACACCCTCGGCCCAAATCGGCGCACGGGCGATGGAGTCCAGCAGCGGCGACAGAATGCCCCGCGGGAATTGCGCCCGGGACAACGCGATCACGCCTTTGAGCACCCGCGTGCAGTCACGCTTCTGCTCTTGAGTCGGTGTACCGACCGGCACCATGCGGGTAATGTCGGTGGTGCCGCCCAGGTACTGACCGCCGGAGTCGATCAGCAGCAAACCATCGCCTTCGATCAGCGCGTGCTCTTCTTCGGTGGCGTGGTAGTGCGGCATCGCGCCATTCGCATTGAACGCCGCGATAGTGTTGAAGCTCAACGAGACATAGCCCGGACGACGGGTACGCGCTGCCGTCAGGTGCTCATCGATGGTCAGTTCGGTAATCCGCTCGCTACCCAACGCAGTGTCCAGCCAGGTGAAAAACTCACAGAGTGCCGCGCCGTCCTGCTCCATGGCCTGACGAATATGCTCGGCATCGGCGAGGCTTTTTTGCGACTTGGACAAGGTGGTCGGGTTCAGCCCTTCGATCAGTTTGACACCACTGCCCAGGTTATCCAGCAGACCCGCCGTCACCCGCGCAGGGTCGACCTGCAGGCTCGCGCCGCTCGGTATAGCACTCAATGCCGCGGCGACTTCGCTGTAATCGCGCAAGGTCACGCCATCCTGTTCGAGGATCGCGCGCAGTTGCGCATCGACTTTGCTCAGTGCCACAAACAGTGTCGCCTGCTGCTGCCCGATCAATGCGAACGAAACGAACACCGGGTTGAACGACACGTCAGCGCCACGCAGGTTGAACAGCCAGGCAATGTCATCGAGGGTCGCGATGAAATGCCAATCGGCACCGCGCTCCTTCAGGCTCTGGCGCAGCCTGGCGAGTTTCTCGCCACGGCTTATGGTGGCCTGAGGCGGCAAGTGTTGATAGATCGGCTGATTCGGCAGCGCTGGACGGTCTTGCCAGACTTCGTTCAACACATCGATATCAGTGCGCAGCCGAGCGCCACGCTCCTGGAGTTTACTACCCAGACTACGCGCCGAAGCCAGCGCCATGACCGCGCCATCGACGGCCACCACGCCGCCTTCGGGCGTTTGCTCAGCGAGCCAGTCCAGCGGGCCTGGTTGCCCAGGCTGGAGTTTCACCAACTCGATGCCGCTGCCCTTGAGCTCCTTGGTCGCCTGCTCCCAATAACGGCTGTCAGCCCAGACGCCGGCGAAATCCGCGGTCACGATCAGCGTGCCGACCGAACCATGAAAACCCGACAACCATTGCCGTCCCTGCCAATAGCCCGGCAAATATTCCGACAGATGTGGATCGGCTGACGGCACCAGCAGGGCGTGGATGCCCTCCCGGCTCATCAGCTCGCGTGTTTGCGCCAGGCGCCGGGAAACCACTCCGTTGGTCAAAGACTGCGTGCTCATTGTGTCTCCTGCTAATCACTCATCATTATTATTGGGTGCAGATGCGGATCAGCCCTTATGGCTGGGCAGCTGCCCAGAACGCCGGTGCACTGGCGAATGAAGCTTTAATCAATTGTGCCGCTTGATCGACATCCTGCTCGGTGGTGAAGCGCCCGAGGCTCAGACGGATCGTACGACTCGCCGCCCACCCGTCATGTCCCAACGCAAGTAATACATGGGACGGCGCGTTACTCGCCGAGTTGCAGGCCGAGGTCGCCGAAAAAGCAATCGAAGCACTTAACGCCGCCGGATTGAACTCGCCCTCGTTGAACGTCAGGCTCAAGGTATGGGGAATGCGCTGGGTCGCGCTGCCGTTGAGCTGCAATCCAGGAAGACTGCCGAGTTGCGCCAGCAACCGCTCACGCAAGCGCACAATGGTTGCAGCCTCTTCGTCGAAGAACTCTGCCGCAAGGGCAAACGCCGCGCCCATGGCTGCGATCTGATGAGTCGCCAGGGTCCCGGAACGCAAACCGCCTTCGTGCCCGCCACCATGGATCTGCGCCTGCAAACGTTGCTGCGCACGTGGGCCGACGTATAGCGCACCAATGCCCTTTGGACCATAGATCTTGTGTGCGGAAAACGACATCAGATCCACCGGCCACTCGGCCAGATCGATCGCCACTTTGCCAGCGCCTTGGGCGGCATCGACGTGAAACAACGCGCCTCGTTCACGCACCACCTGGCCGATGGCCGGGATGTCGTTGACGGTGCCGAGTTCGTTATTGACCAGCATCAGCGACACCAGAAAGGTGTCCTCGCGCATCGCTTCACTGACCGCCTGCGCGGTGATCAGACCTTCGGCATCCGGCACCAGATAGGTCACGGCGACGCCGGCATCCTGCAACTGCCTGGCCGTATCGAGAATCGCCTTGTGTTCGATTTGACTGGTAATGATATGCCCACCCGCAACACCGCGAGCCTGGGCGACGCCCTTGAGAGCGAGGTTGTTCGATTCAGTGGCGCCGGAGGTCCAGACGATCTGCGAAGGCTCTGCGCCGACCAGCTCGGCCACCTGTCGGCGAGCGTGCTCAACCGTTTGTCGAGCCTGTTGGCCGAAGGCATGGGAGCTGGAGGCCGGGTTACCGAAGTTACCGCTGAACCCCAGACAGTCGACCATCACCTGAATCACCCGCTCATCCACCGGCGTGGTAGCGGCGTAGTCGAAATACAAAGGACGTTTATTCATAAAAAAGACTCGCAGAGCGTGTTCCGGGATCAGGTGTGCTCGGTGGTGAAAACGTTGGCCGGCGCCAACCCGGGAGCGGCGCAAAACGGTAAAACGTCAGCAATACCTGATCGGATGCAGTTAAAGGAAGACAACTTCTCTTAAAAGTGCGTAGGAACGCTCCTGAAGTTGAGCTTAACAGGCATCGGACTCCGGGTTGAAGCCTAAGTCAGCTAAAGCTTTCGTGCAGCATCGGGTACAGGGAGGCCACCAACAGCAGAGCCATGCCCCAATTGAACACTCGCAACCAGCGCCGATCACGCAGGACATTGCGCAACAGGCTGCCGCAGGCCACCCAGACGCTGACGCTCGGCAGGTTGATCACGGCGAAGACCGCGGCAATGACAATCACATTGGTGAAATAACCCTGCAACGGCGTGTAGGTGCTGATGGCACCGATCGCCATGATCCAGGCCTTGGGATTGACCCATTGAAATGCCGCCGCCCCCCAGTAACTGACGGGTTTGGCGTGACCTTGTCCGGTCTCGGAGACTGGACCGCTATGAGCGATTTTCCACGCCAGGTACAGCAGATAGGCCGCGCCGACATAACGCAACACGGTGTAAAGCAGCGGATAGGTTTGAAACACCGCACCCAGGCCAAACCCGACGGCGAGCACAAGAATGAAGAAGCCGCAGGTGATGCCAAGCATGTGGGGGATGGAGCGGTTGAAACCGAAATTGACGCCCGAGGCCAGCAGCATGGTGTTGTTGGGGCCTGGGGTGATCGAGGTGACAAGGGCAAACAGGGCGAAGCCCAATAGCAAATCCAGCGAGAGGGTCATGGGCGCATTCCATTAGGGTCAGTCAGGTGTTGACCCTATCGCAGCGCCTTGGCAAAACCCACGGACAGTTGCCTCAAAGTTTGAGCAGTACAGTCCACTCAGCTTGGGCGCCGATGGTGGCTCACGCCGCGCTCGGCGTTCATTTCGCCTTTCGTGTCGAAACCAAATGCTTTCTGTGGCTGGCCGAGCAGTTCGGCTTTTTTCATTTGGTATTCATCGTACGACAACCCGCGACGGTTCAATGCCTCCAGCGCCAATTCCTTGCTTTCCTCGGCGGTGTACGGCCGCAATTCAGGGGAAGGATGGCTCGCACAACCGGCGAGAACAGAGGCGGCAAGCAGCAAGGAAGTGACGAATAAACGATTCATGAGGGGCTCCTGACAAGCTGGCGTTAGGCAATGGATACAGGCTACTCCCGCGCCTTCACCGACAAAAATCAACGCTCTCGATAGTCGCTATTGGTTTGGGCAACAGCCGTTCAGGCAAATTCCACATATTCACTATAGTTCTATAAATATCTATTTACGATATTTTGAGGAATAACAAAGAGCCTTTATAACGGACCTGCGCCGCGCTGACTGTTGGCCAGGCAACTGTTGGCCCTGCAACAGTCAATCAACAAAACAGCGCTCAACAAACACACAGCAGCCTGAATAGAAACCGCTGAAAGCCCCGCAGACAAAGGCTTCGGCCGCTTGGTACAGCTCTTGCTCAAACCCGGTCACTACTCATTGCTCCTTGAGCAACTGTTTGAAAAGGAACTGTTCATGTCGCGCCCTTTAAACGTCGTAGCCCTCTCGGGTGGCACTTACCGCCCCTCCCGCACATTGGTGCTGACCCAGGCCGTGCTCGCGGAATTGGCCAGGCAGTTGCCGATACGTTGTTTCGCGTGCACCCACACAATTTGCTGAAAATCGCTTAAGGACCTGTCATGGATGTTTTCTGGTTTCTCCCCACTCACGGCGACGGCCATTACCTGGGCACCACCCAGGGCGCGCGCCCGGTCACGCTCAATTATTTGAAGCAAGTGGCTCAGGCCACGGACAACCTCGGCTATCACGGTGTGCTGATCCCCACCGGGCGTTCGTGCGAAGACTCGTGGGTGATCGCCTCGGCCCTGGTGCCGTTGACCGAACGCCTGCGTTACCTGGTAGCCATTCGTCCGGGGATCATCTCGCCGACCGTTTCGGCGCGCATGGCCGCGACCCTTGATCGGCTGTCCAATGGCCGTCTGCTGATCAACGTGGTGACTGGCGGTGACCCGGATGAAAACCGTGGCGACGGCAGCTTCCTCGATCACAGCGAACGCTACGAAGTCACTGACGAATTCCTCAAGATCTGGCGCCGGGTGCTGCAAGGCGAGTCGGTGGACTTCGAAGGCAAGCATTTACGGGTGCAGAACGCCAAGGCGCTGTATCCGCCGGTGCAGAAGCCTTATCCGCCGCTGTATTTCGGTGGTTCTTCCGAGGCTGCCCATGATCTGGCCGCCGAGCAGGTCGACGTCTACCTGACCTGGGGCGAGCCGCCGGCGGCTGTCGCCCAAAAGCTGGCCGATGTCCGTGAACGCGCGGCTCGTCAGGGCCGTACCGTGAAATTCGGGATTCGCTTGCACGTGATCGTTCGCGAAACGGCCGACGAAGCCTGGAAAGCCGCCGACAAGCTGATCGAACACATCAGTGACGAAACCATCGCCTCGGCACAGAAATCCTTCTCGCGCTTCGATTCCGAAGGTCAGCGACGCATGGCCGCGTTGCATGACGGCCGGCGTGACAATCTGGAGATCGCCCCCAATCTTTGGGCCGGCGTCGGTCTGGTGCGTGGCGGTGCCGGGACCGCGTTGGTGGGCGATCCGCAACAAGTGGCGGCGCGGATCAAGGAGTACGCGGATTTGGGCATTGAGAGTTTCATCTTCTCTGGCTACCCACATCTGGAAGAGGCTTACCGCTTCGCCGAGCTGGTGTTCCCGCTACTGCCGGAACCCTACGCCAGCCTCGCCGGTCGCGGTATCACCAACCTCACCGGGCCATTCGGCGAAATGATCGCCAATGACGTTCTGCCTACAAAAGCCACAGCCTGAACCCCACCTTGCCTCTGTAGGAGCGAAGCTTGCTCGCGATGCAGTCACCGCGGTATGTCCAGACGGACCGCGTTATCGTTCATCACGGGCAAGCCTCGCTCCTACGCAGAGATTGGATCGTCACATAGAAGGAGCATCGCGTGACCGACAAGCCGCAAAGCGCCCTGTTGTCCCCGTTGCAGACCGCCCGTGCATTGGCTGCCGAGTTTGCCCAAACCGCTGTTGAACGCGATGAACGCGGCGGCACGCCGAAAGCCCAGCGTGACGCCTTGCGCCAAAGCGGTCTACTGGCCCTGAGTATTCCTGCCCAATACGGCGGCCTCGGTGCTGGCTGGAGCGAAACCCTGAACATTGTCCGCGAGTTCGCCAAAGTCGACAGCTCGATTGCCCATGTCTTTGGTTTTCATCACCTGATGCTGGCCACGGTTCGGCTGTTCTCGCGACCGGAACGATCAAACCTCGCCGGCTGGCGCGAGTTTTCCGGCAAGAAAAGTTTCTGCTCCGGCGCCAGCGACTCGTAAATGCTGATCGCCTCCGCAGTGGATGAAAGCGCCGGCGGCAAGCTATTGATCGCCGCCATCCCCAGTGGGCGCAGTGGCATCACCCTGTACAACGATTGGGACAACATGGGTCAGCGCCGACCGACAGTAGCGGTGCCAGTTTCGAACGAGTACGGGTGGAGGAATCAGAATTGCTGCTCGACCCAGGCCCACTGAGCACACCCTTCGCCTGCGCACGCAAACCCTGCACGACCCGGTGGACTACAAACTTCATGAACCAGTCCCTGCTGATTCCGACTTTCTATTCATAGCCTTTTATTCATGGAACGTCCCCATGCAACTTTTGACCTTACCGCCTTCACCCGCGCTGGCGACCTCGATCCGGGCCACCGCCCAGATCTTCGAAGACCCGAAATCCCGGGCCTTGCTGGCGCATTTGCGGTAGGTTGCGCCGAGCGAAGCCAGCGTACTGATCATCGGCGAAACCGGTACCGGGAAAGAGCTGGTGGCACGACATATCCACAACCTCAGCACCTGGCACAATCAGCCGGGGGATATCCTGCCGCTGACCCGACACTTTATCGAGTCTTACAACCAGCGCTTGGGTTATGGCGCGATCATCAGCAGTGAGGCCGAGCACAAACTCAGGACCTACAGTTGGCCGGGCAATATCCACGAACTGGAAAACGTCATTCATCACACCCTGCTGATCTGCCGCAACGGCGTGATCGAGCGCGACGACTTACGCTTGTCGAACATGCGCATCGAGCGTCAAGACGACAGCCACGCAAGCCTCAATTATTCGGCCGAAGCCTTGCTCGACCGGGCGTTTCAAAAGTTCTTCGAAGAACAGGCTGGTGCGCTGCATGAGAAAGTCGAAGACGCGTTGCTTCGGGCCGCTTACCGCTTCAGCCATTACAATCAGGTACACACCGCTAACCTGCTGGGTTTGAGTCGTAACGTCACCCGAACGCGGCTGATCAAGATCGACGAACTGGCCGTCAACAAATGCCGGCCTGTGGATAACCTTCAGGGCGAACGGATGCTGCAATTGTCGATCTAGCTCACCAGGTTGCAGTGCAACGCACTGTCATGGCTGCGCTCGATGCTGCGCAGCACCTGGAACGAACCAAAGGTAACGGTCCTGGCCTGATAGGCGCGGATCAGCTTCCAGAAATCCTGTTCGCCATTTTCAAAGCTCTGGAAAGCTGCCTCACCCGCCTCCCGTGATTGCCATTGCAGGTAATTGAGCACCCGCCGCCCGTCATCGCTGGCCTGCACGCTGGCACTGAGAAAACCGTGGTAGCCCTGCGCCAGGCGCTCGGTCTGTTCAGACAAGGCCCAAACCAGTCCTTGTTGCTGATGAGGTTCGATCTCGAATTCGATCAGTTGCGTGAAACTACGATTTCTCTCTAGTGACTGCATGAAAAGTCCCCACTGACAGGTAAGCAGGATCTTGCGATCCGAGGCCATGCAGGGTAAAACCTCTAGTTAACTAGAGGTCAAGCGGCAAATCACATGATCACTAAAGAAGCCATCAACAAAGAGCTGACCGTCGGCCAATTGGCGGCGCGCAGCGGCGTCGCGGTTACCGCCCTGCACTTCTATGAGTCCAAGGGGCTGATTAAAAGCAATCGCAACCAAGGCAACCAACGCCGTTATCCGCGGGAAGTACTGCGACGGGTGGCGTTGATCAAGGTCGCACAGCGATTGGGAATCCCCTTGGCGGAGATCGGCGACGCCTTGAAGTCACTGCCAGATCGGGCGCCGACCGCAGCGCACTGGAAGCAACTTTCAGCTCAGTGGAGCAACGACCTGGATGAACGAATCAACCAACTGATCAAGTTGCGCGACAAGCTCAACGGCTGCATTGGTTGCGGTTGTTTATCGATGGAGGCCTGCCCACTGCGCAACTACGGTGATGTGCTGGGTGAACGTGGGCCGGGAGCGCTGTTGTTGGAGTCGTCAGTCGATCCAGAATGATCGTTCCCACGCTCCCGCGTGGGAATGCAGCCCGTGACGCTCCGCGTCACATAAAAGCGGACGCGGAGCGTCCAATGAGGCATTCCCACGCAGAGCGTGGGAACGATCAACGCCGCATGTGGGAACGATCATTGAATCCCTCAAAACCCCGGCGCAATCTGCCCTTTGTAACGGGTCAGAATGAACTGGCGGACCTCAAACGCGAGATCCACCCGGCTGACCGAACGCGCCAGCAACGTCCCTTCCAGCTCGCGAATTTTCAGATGTTTGGGGTTTTCAATGATCTCGCGCTGAGTCGCCAGGGTATTGCCCGGATCCTTGAGTTTGATCAATCCGGCTTCGTGCAGCAGCACCAGCAGAAGCGCCACGGTGACCACCATCACGTCGGTCTGAAAACGCTGATAGCCGTAGCGGATCGCCAGATCACCAAGGCCGCCACCACCAATCACGCCAGCCATCGCCGTGTAATCCACCAGCACAATGGCCGTAACGGTGACCGCTGCCAGCAGCCCGCCGCGCGCCTCGGGCAATAATGTGTGGCGAATGATTTGCCAGGTGTTGGCGCCCATTGCCTGGGTCGCTTCCACCACACCACGGTCGACTTCGCGCAAAGCGGTTTCCACTAACCGCGCGAATGTTGGAATACAGATCGACAATGTCGACGGGCACCTGCCGACTGCGATCGCGCTCGGCGTCCTGTTCCAGCAGCACCGCAGCCACGCGCTCGGCCACGAGCAGGGCTTGGGCGTCCTCACGGATCAGATCGGCGGCTGGAGGATGGATCGGATAATCGGCAGATTCAGGCAAGGCAGACATACAACGCTCTCGGGTCAACAGTGATTGCAATGAGCAATTTCAGCCTCTGTGCCTGAACGCTTGCCCCTTTGTTTTCAGTGGGTTGGGAGCCTCTTATAGCCATTCGATTTAGTGCAGCGAAGCAATCTGATGCTTTGCTGTTGATGGCTGAACAGTAGCCATGCTGCTGCCCGTCGGCCCCTCAGTTGCGCTACCTGTCGTGGCCTATAGTGAATCGACCGGAAAACGGTGAAGGATTACGTTCATCCCCAGCAAAAAAAGGAGAACCAACATGAGCGTTAAACCGATACCCGAGGGTTACCACAGTATCACGCCCTATCTGGGCATCAAAAAAGCCGCCGAAGCGATCGAGTTCTACAAGAAAGCGTTCGGTGCGACTGAAGTCATGCGTCTGGTGGCGCCCAACGGCGACATTGGCCACGCCGAACTGCGCATTGGCGACTCGGCCATCATGCTCGCCACCCCATGCGCAGCGGCATCCCTGAGCAGCCCAGAACAGGCCGGCATCTCGGTGGGGCTGCATTTGTATGTGAACGATGTCGACAAGCAGTACAAGCAGGCGATTGCTGCTGGAGGTGTGGCTGTCTCTGAAGTGAAAGACCAGTTCTACGGCGATCGCTCAGGCACCCTGAAAGATCCATACGGTCATTTGTGGTTTATCTCCAGCCGTAAGGAAAATCTGTCGAAAGAAGAAATCGCCAAACGTGCCGCAGAGATGTTCAAGCAGGGATAAGCAGCAGGCATAAAAAATCCGGAATCTTTCAGATTCCGGATTTTTTACTGATCAAGGTTGTGTCGACAGTTACTTGGCAATGATGCGATCCAGCGACAGCTTGCCAGCACCTTCGAGCAGAACCGCTACCGTACCGCCCAGCAAGGCCAGAGCGAATTCATAACCATTGTTGGCCATGAACAAACCGTTGCTGATATGCACCGAGAAGATCGCCACCAGCAGCGTGAACGTCAGGCCCAGTGCCGCAGGACGGGTCAGCAAACCGATGATCAGTGCCAGGCCGCCGAAGAACTCGGTACCACCCGCCAGCAGGGCCATCAGATGCCCCGGCGCCAGACCGATGCTTTCCATCCACTGCGCCGTGCCGGCCAGACCGTAACCGCCGAATAGACCAAAGAGCTTTTGCGAACCGTGAGCAGCGAAGATGATGCCGACGAAGATCCGCAGTACAGCCAGGCCGTAGCCTGCGCGGGTAGACAGTGCGGTTTTGATCAGTGTGCTCATGCTGTGTCTTCCTTTTGATGTAGGGGTTGGTTGGTCGCTATATTAATCAGTAAATATCATGTTAAAAGCGCAAAAATCCCGCCATAACAATCAAATTTATCGATCATTTCCGTAAGGCGACCTTTTGCGGCTGGGTCTCCAGCGACCCCCGTTCCCGATCGAACGCCAGGTAGTACTTGTTGACGCTATTGACGTAGCTGACGGCGCCCATCCCCGCCTGCTCCAGGGCGATGCGTTCCACCTGGAAAAACCACTGGTCGGGATTCAAGCCGCGCCGTCTGGCCTCGGTGCGCATGCCCTGAACCCGCTCCGGGCCGATGTTGTAGGCCGCAAGCACAAAGGCCATGCGCTCGCGCTCGTTGAGCTTGGGGCTGGCGAAGAACTTGCGGCGGATCAGCCCCAGGTACTTGGCACTGGCCTGCACATTGCCGTCCAGTGACTGAATATCATTGACCCCCACCCGCTGAGCCGCCGAAGGGGTAATTTGCATCAAACCCGTGGGACCGCCGCCGCTCTTCGCGCTCGGTTGCAGCGCTGACTCCTTGAACGCCAGCGCGGCCAGGTTCAGCCAGTCCAGGCCCTGTTCGCGGGCATGTTTTTGCAGGACCGGGCGTAGTTTTTCCAGGCGCTGGCGGTCGGCGTGGGCCAGAGGATAGTGGACCTGATCCAGGCGTCGATAGATGCGCAGAAACGCGACGTCCTGGTCCGCTGGTGTTTTATAGGTTTTCAGGAAGCGATCGATACTCGTCCGTAGCATCGACGCGTCGCGCCGCACAAACCAATGCTCTTCGCCCGACTCACTGATGATCACCTGCCGATCGAAACGCAGCTTGGGCAGAATCTTGCCCCAACGCTCGGCAATCGGTTGCTCGACGATGGTCAGGTGGAAAATCCCGCCCTGAACCATTTCCAGCACATCTTCGACGGCAAGGCTGGGATCGACCCACTCGACCTTGACCGGCGGCAACTTGCGCAACGCCAGTTTCTGATTGATCTGATTGATCGCCTCACCCGCCGCGCTCCCCATGGTCAGCGCCAAAGTGTGCCCGGACAGCTGCTCAAGGCGGGTGAAATGCCGCTCACCTTTGATTCCTACCAACAACAACGGAACGTTACTGATGATCGGGTCACTGGAGCTGATAGCGTGTCCTGACTGAGGGCTCAGCAATTCGCCGGGAGCAACCAGATCTCCCTCGCCGCGCTCAAGGGCACCGAGCAATTGATCCTTGGCTTTGGGAATGATCTTGAGGTTGATTTCCTGACCGTCAGGGGCCTGGCCGTTGAGGTATTGTTCGAAGGCACGCAGGCGATGGTATTCGACGCCAATGGTCTGGCCCTGGACTTCGCCGGAACTGTTGCGGCTCTGGTTGACCAGCACCCGCAGGACGCGACTGTCACGGATCTGCGCCAGGTCGCGAACCTTGCCTGACGCAACAGCCACCGGGGGGCCGGCCAAACGCGCAACCGCGGGCATCGGCAGCAGCAACGACAAGCACAGCACAAGCAAAACCGAGGGTCTCGTCATCCGCTCTCCGGGAAGATACTGTCCAGCCTCTCGAGTAATTTCGGGAAGTTGGGCGACAGAAACAGAGCGCTTAGAGCGCTGGCAGCGTGCGAAAGACTGGCAAGCGATGGTTGGACGGCCAACCGAAGCTTTCTTCCGGCATCAAAAGACAGCTTTAACTCATTGTAGTTCTTGGTTTTTCTTATAAATCTACAGCTCTGATATGCTTTCCGGCCTTTGGTCCGAGGTAGCACCATGCAACTCATCGATATCGGCGTCAACCTGACCAACCCAAGTTTTGCCGACAAACACCAGGCAGTACTCGACCGCGCCTATGCCGCCGGAGTCTGCCAACTGGTCCTCACAGGCACCAGTGTCGAGGGCAGTGAGCAGGCGCTTGAACTGTGCCAACAACTGGACGAAACCGGGCAACGACTGTTCTCCACGGCGGGGATTCACCCTCACTCGGCCAGTGACTGGAACGCCGATAGCGCTCAACGCTTGCGCGGCCTGCTCAAAGAATCGAGCGTGCGTGCCGTGGGTGAATGCGGCCTGGACTTCAATCGCGACTTCTCGCCACGCCCGCAGCAGGAAAAGGTGCTCGAGGAGCATTTGGCGATGGCGGTTGAACTGCAACTGCCAGTGTTCCTCCATGAGCGCGACGCCAGTCAGCGACTGCTGGAAATCCTGCGCGACTTCCGTGACCGTTTGCCCGCCGCCGTGGTGCATTGTTTTACCGGTGAGCAACGGGCGCTGTTCAGCTACCTCGACCTCGATTTGCACATCGGCATCACTGGCTGGATTTGCGACGAACGCCGTGGCACTCACCTGCACCCACTGGTTCGCGAAATTCCGCGCGGGCGCTTGATGCTGGAAAGCGATGCGCCGTACCTGTTACCGCGCAGTCTGCGGCCGAAGCCGAAAAACGGTCGCAACGAACCCGCTTACCTGACAGAAGTTTTGCGCGAAGTCGCGTTGCATCGCGGTGAGAGCCTGGAAGATGTGGCAGCACACAGCACGGCGTGTGCCCGGACGTTTTATGGACTGCCGTCGATAGAGTGAATCAGAAAAGTCCACGTTGATTGTACCGTCGCCTCGCGGACAAGCCTGGCTCCTACGGGGATTACGGTGCCTTTGCAGGAGCGAGGCTGCCCGCGAAGAGGCCCTGACAATCAACAAAATCTGTCGCCCATCCCCCCACCATTGACCCACATCAACAACCCTTCGCCTGGATAGCGGCACAATAATGGCACCTTGCCAAAACTGTTTCCGCTATCAGAGAAGACCTTCCATGGGTGCCTGGCTTAGCAACATCTCGCTGAAGTACAAATTCTGGGCCGTCAACGCGGTCGCATTCATCACTACCCTGCTGTTGGTGCTGTATGCCGTACAGCTCGAACAGCAGGCTCGCAGCCAAGCCTCACAGACCTCAGCCCAGGCCCAGGCGCGCTTGCTGAATGCCTGGCCCGTCGGACAATCCTTGCCCAAGGCAGACCACTTGCTGAGCTTCAGTCGGGGCCAGACTCCCTCCCTGAACGGACAGCCATTATCGGCGTTAAACAACGCCAGCGGCTGGGTCGAGCTCAACGCTATGCCGCTGTTGGGCGACAACCCGTTGCTGGGCGCCGACATTGTGTCCCGAGCGGACGGCGAACAGGTCGCGGTACTGGCCTATGGCCCAAGCCTGAGCCAGGTGTTCGGTGAGCGATTGGCCAACTACGCGGTGGCGGTGTTCATCCTGATGTTGGCAATGCTTGGTGCCTCGCAGTTGCTGATCCGTTTTTTGCTCAGCCAGCTCAACACCTTGAAAGACGTGATGCTGCACGTGGAAAAGACCGGCGACCTGTCGGCCCGCGTGCCATTGGCCTGCAAAGATGAAGTCGGGCAAATGGCCAGCGCCTTTAACGCCATGCAGGCCGGCTACCAACGGGTGGTCAACACCGTGGCGCATACCGCCGAACAATTGGATGTCGGCGCTGCACGGCTGGCCGCGAGCATGAATGAGGTGCGCCACGGCATGCTTGGCCAGCAAAGCGAGACCGATCAGGCCGCGGCCGCGATCAACGAGATGTCGGCCACGGTTTATCACATCGCCCAGCATGCCGGAGCGACGCGCGACTTGTCGCAAACCGCCGACACCCTGGCCGGCAGCGGGCAGGATGTGGTCAGCCGCGTGCGGCAATCAATTGCCGGGCTTTCCAGCGGCGTACGGCAAACCGCGGAGATGATTCAGCGATTGGCCGAAGACAGCCAGAAGATCAACGGTGTAGTCGGCGTGATTCACAGCATTGCCGAGCAAACCAATCTGCTGGCACTTAACGCCGCGATCGAAGCCGCCCGGGCCGGTGATATGGGCCGTGGCTTTGCGGTGGTCGCCGATGAAGTGCGCAACCTGGCCAAACGGGTGCAGGCCTCCACCGACGAGATCACCCTTATGGTCTGCGCCCTGCAAGCCGGGACCCGGGATGCCGTGGACTTCATGCAGGAAAGCTCGTTCAAGGCTGACGATTGCGTGCAGCAGGCCGAGGAAGCGGGCCTGGCACTCGCAGAAATCACCGGTGCTGTAGCGCAGATGCGCACAAGCAACACACAAATCGCCGTGGCCGCCGAACAGCAGAGCCAGGTCGCAGAAGAAATGAATCGTGCGGTGGTGAGCATTCGCGACGTGACCGAGAACACCGTGCAACAGACCATCGACTCGGCCACCACCAGTAATGAACTGGCGACATTGGCCGGTGAGTTGAGCAAGGCGATAGGCCAGCTCAAGCTGTAAGGACGCTATCGCGGGCAAGACTCGCTCCTACAGGATTGCCAGTGCCCTTGGAGGAGCGGGGCTTGCCTGCGATGACAATAAAGCAGCTAACATCAATCTCGAGATACCTATTGCAGCGATAGCCAGCCTTGATTCGCCGAAGCCGTTTGCCCGACCTATTCTTTATTCATGGGTTTTACACGGATCGAGGATTTCCAGCATGGGCAAACGTCACCCCAATCTCCCCGCCTGGCAATGGCGGGCGCCCCCCGAAAACCATCGCAACCCGACTAATCTGGTGTTGCACCTGATTGCCGTGCCGCTGTTCATCCTGGCGTTTCTACTGATCGTTTCGGGTGTGTTCGGGATGAGCTTTCTGAACGTTGCCATCGGCGTCGTTGGCTTGCTCGCAGCCTTGGGCCTGCAGCGCCACGGCCACAGCCTGGAGGTGCAAGCCCGCGAGCCGTTCAGTGACCGCAAAGACGCCGTGCAACGCCTGAAGGTCGAACAGTTCCTGACCTTTGCACGGTATGTCTTGAGCGGTGGATGGTGGCGCGCCTGGCGTGAGCGCCACCGGCATTGACCGGTTTTAACCGAAGACGGTAACCGTCTGCCGACTCATGGCGATCAACTGTCCTTCAGGGCTCCACAACGCTGCTGCCGCATGGCCATAACCGTCGCGGGCGTGCTCGATGACCACGCGGTACTTGCACCAGTCCAGCGTGCTCAGCGCCAGCAATGGCTGCACGAATTCGATGGTCCAGGTCAGGGTGCTGCCCGCCGCCGGTTTGCTCAAGTGCGGCAACAGGGCCGGAGGCCAGGCATCCACCAGCGCCAGAATATGTGCCTCGGTCAGTGGCTCTTCCTTGACATCCCCGCGCAAACGCACCCAACCGCCCATCTCCCGCGACTTGTTGCCAGTAAATGGCAAACCGCCAACACTCCAACGCATCGCCAGGTGGCGCATGAATTCCGGGGTCACACCCTTGATATAAGGCAGTTCCTCACAGTCATCCCAGTGTTTCATTTCGGGGGCCGGTTCGGCCGCCACGTCGATTTCCGAAGCGCGGGAGGCGCCAAAGCTGCCCTGGACCAGCGTTACCACTTGCCCGTTCTGCATGGCCCGACCCAGCACCTGGCTGACAGCCTTGCCTTCGCGCAATACATCCACCTCAAAGCTGACGGGCACACCAGGTTCAGCCGGGCCGACAAAGGTGATCGCCAACGAACGTACCGGACGATCTGCCGGAACTTTTGCGCGCATGGCCTCGTACTGCAATGCGGCCATCAGCCCGCCAAAACTGGCACGCCCCTGAGCCCATTGCGTCGGGATAGACAGCTCGAGCGGAGTGCTGCGCACGGCGTCGACTAAATCACAAAAGCGCATAAAAGCCTCAAGCCAGAAAAAAGACTCAAGGATCTTAACCATCGGACGGGGACTGCACAGCACCTATTCCGGCCAAAAAAGCGGACAGATAAGCCGAACGCCACTGGCAACCCGCGGACTTGTAGCAGCTGCCGAAGGCTGCGTTCGGCTGCGAAGCAGTCGTGAATACGGTTATTGCGGTGTAACTGTTAATCCGCGTCGGCGGGTTTTACGACTGCTACGTCCGAACGCGGCCCGAGCCGAACGCTGCCTTCGGCAGCTGCTACGACGGGTGTGTTCAGGATTTGAAGCAAGCCGCGCTCAGCGTGTCCAGCACCAGATCTGCGCTTGCCTGGGCCTTGACCATGGTCACTCGCCAAACCTCCACACAGGGCTGCAAATCGGACTCTTGCTCAGCTTTGGCCAGCCATTGCCAGCAATCATGCCAGTTGCCGAGCGCCTCTTGAGCGGCTTTCAATCGAGGCATAGCCTTGACCGGTAACGGGTCCAGTTCAGGATAGGATTCGGCTGCGTAACGCACGCGCTTGATCAACAGGCGCAAGCGATGTCGGTCATGCTCTGGATCGTGCAATGCCTTATCCAGAGCGTCCCACAGTTTGGCCAGACGCTTTTCGATGCGTTGACGCAAGCCTTTGAGTAATCCCTGACGCTGGGAGGCTCGCAGAAAGCGCGGAAACGCGTCGAGTATGAGAAACAGTTGCGCCAGCTCAGGACCCGTCGCCACCGCGGGATAGGCTTTAGCCATTTGCACCGTGCGGCGCAGGGCCGCTTCATGCTGACCATGACTGTGCAAGTAGGCGGCCAGTACTTCCCGGTCGCGCAAGGGGGTGGTCAGGTTGCCGACTCCGGCCGCCGCCGCTTCCAGTTGCTCGACTCCGGGTAAACCACGCAGGGGTCGCAGCAGACTGCGCAGCCGGCGAACCGTGGTGCGCAGATCATGCAGCGCTTCATCATCAGTCGTCGCACTCAGTCGCGCCTGGCAGGCCCGCAAGCGAACTTCCAGGCTCAACACCTGAGCCACCAACCGATCAACCAAGGCAGACATGGCTTACTCCCGAATCGAACATTCAATGTTGCGACGGCAAACCTGCAGCAATGATGCCGCAAAGCCCTGCTCTACCTCATCAATCCTTTGATCAACGACCGGCACGCGACTCACGAATGTAGAAACGGGCCTTCTCGGCTTTTTTGGTACAGCCTTCGTACGCCTCGAACTGCTGCTGAGTCTTGGCCCCGGTCAACAAGGACAGTGCCTTGGAGTAACTGACGGTGCCCGCGAAACCTTCGGCCTTGGCCAGGTCCAGCTCCTGCCAGGCCGCGTCCAGCTGGCTACCGCAACTGTCACGATACGCCGTTTTACCGGCACAACCAGCCAGAGCCAACGCAATCAACGGCAGACAAATCCAGGCTTTCATCGATGACACCTCAAGATAGAAAAACAATCGTGCACGGTATGACGGCCAGCACCGTAAAAAGTGCCTTGCCCCCCTGATGAATATAGCTGGGGCGAGAATACTCGCCTGTCGCCATTGATTATCGAAAAAACGACCTTGCCCCCAAACCCTCGATCAGCAGCGATTGAAGCAAGGCCCATGATGGGTGCATTGTTGACTCAAGTTTGACGAAGGGGCGAGTCATGAAAAAACGTGTCGCGTTGGTGCTGGGCTCCGGTGGCGCCAGGGGCTATGCCCATATCGGGGTCATCGAAGAAATTGAACGACGCGGTTACGACATCGCCTGCATCGCCGGTTGTTCCATGGGCGCGGTGGTCGGCGGGATCTATGCTGCAGGCAAACTCAACGACTACCGCGACTGGATTGAAAGCCTGGACTACCTCGACGTGTTGCGTCTGGTAGATGTCAGCTTCCGTCTCGGAGCGATTCGTGGGGAAAAGATCTTCGGGCAGATCCGCAAGATCGTCGGCGAAATCAATATCGAAGACCTGCGCATCCCCTACACGGCGGTCGCCACGGACCTGACCAATCAACAGGAAATCTGGTTCCAGGAAGGTTGCCTGCACCAGGCAATGCGCGCCTCGGCAGCGATCCCCAGCCTGTTCACCCCGGTGATGCAGGGCAACCGGATGCTGGTGGACGGCGGTCTGCTCAATCCACTGCCGATCGTGCCGGTGGTCTCGAGCCACTGCGACCTGATCATCGCGGTCAACCTCAACTCGACTAACCAAAGGCGCTATCAATTGCCGGTGATCCAGCGCCCAGCGGCGTTCAAAATCCGCTTCGACAGTCTGATCAACTCCCTTGGCTCGCGCTTACCGTTTCGTCGAAAACAAGCTGAAAAGTTGCTGTTACTCGAACAGGAAGCCCTGCGAGCAGATGCCGACGACATCAATAACCCGTGGATCGAGTCCGCCGAACCTGAGGCTCAGCAACCGGCCGCCGCCCCGCAAACCCCTGGTGCACCGAAGTCAGCCACCGGCTCGTTCATTATCGACAACGTCGGCCCGGCATCATTGCTGGACTTGATCAACCAGAGTTTCGAAGTGATGCAGACCTCACTGGCACAATACAAAATCGCTGGCTACCCGCCGGATGTCCTGATCAACGTGCCGAAACGGGTGTGCCGGTTTTTCGAGTTTTACAAAGCGCCGGAGCTGATCGCCCTGGGCCGGGAGATCGCCCGCGATACGCTGGATCGCTATGAGAATGATCAGCTTTGAAGAGCGTTGCCGGGGCGCGACCTAACCCAAGGCATCAATCAACCGATACCCGACACCCGCCTCGGTCACGATAAACCTCGGTTGGGTCGGGTCGTCCACCAGCTTTTGCCGTAGGTGACCAACCACAATCCGCAGGTAATGACTGTCTTCGGTGTGGGTCGGGCCCCAAATGTCCTTGAGCAATTGCTGTTGAGTGATGACGCGTCCGGGGTGCCGAGCCAATTGCGCCAACACCGCGTATTCCTTGCGGGTCAACGCCACTTCAGTGTCGTCCAGCAGCACGCGGCGATAGGCCAGGTCCACCGTCAGCGGACCGAACCTGAGCGCCGCTTCCTGTGCCTCACCTGCGGGTGAGTGACGCAGCAAGGCGCGCACCCGGGCGAGAAACTCCTGAATGCCGAAAGGCTTGGTCACGTAGTCGTTGGCACCGCCATCGAGGGCTTCGACCTTCTGCCCCTCGCTGGCGCGTACCGACAACACCAGCACCGGCACCTTCGACCATTCGCGAAATTCGCGTAGCACTTGTTGGCCGTCCATGTCCGGCAAGCCGAGGTCGAGCACCAGCAAATCCGGTTTGTTCAGCGCGGCCTGAGCCAAACCTTCGCTGCCGGTGCCGGCCTCCAGTACTTTATAGCCCTGAGAAACCAGGCTGATGCGCAGAAACTTGCGAATCTGTGGTTCGTCGTCGATGACCAAAATGGTTGCGGTCTGGCTCATGGTTTCTGATCAAGATAAAGAAGTGACGCTAGAGTAGCGCATGGAATGTCAGGCTTCACTTTCAAGTCCGGGCTGCTCCTGCAACGGTAAATGGATCGTGATGCAGGTGCCGCGACCTTCGATACCCTCAGCCACACTGATACGCCCGCCATGGGCGCCGACCATGCCCTGACAGATCGCCAGACCGAGCCCAGTGCCCTGCCCTCCCCGATCACCGCGAGCAGCGGTGTAGAACATGTCGAAAATCTTTGCGCGCTCGGCTTCTGGAATGCCCGGCCCTTCGTCGCTCACCGCAAAGAACAGCTCGCTATCGGTCGAACCGGCGCACAGTTGCAAACGCCCCTGAGCCGGAGAAAAACGTGCAGCGTTTTCCAGTACGTTAACCAGCGCTTGCTCGATCAACGCGGCATGCACGTAGAGCAACGGTAATTCGCTCGGCACATCGATGCTGACTTGTAACGGTGCCAGTACCGCGCGCAGCCGATTCAGCGCACTGCCGACGATATCAGCCGGCGACACCCAATCGCGCGCCAGCTTCAGCGCGCCATGCCCAAGACGGGTCATGTCCAGCAGGTTCTGAATATAACGATCCAGTCGCTCGGCTTCATCGCGGGTACCTTCGAGCAACTCCCGACGGTCCTCCAATGAAATCGCCTCGCCCAAGGCCAGCAAGCTGTCGATGCTGCCGCGCATGGAGGTCAGCGGGGTACGCAAGTCGTGGGACACCGACGCCAGCAAAGCGCTGCGCAGTTGCTCGGTTTCACCATGCAGACGTGCTGCCTCCAGATCCTCGGCCAATTGCGCCCGGGCCAGGGCTTGAGCCAATGGCTGACTCAGCGCAGTCAACAAACGCCGCCGCTGACCGCTGAGTGGCTGGCCGTCTTTGGTGCACACCCCGAGTAACCCCAGCGGCCCCTCTTCCACCGACAATGGCCACCACCACCAATGCCCGAATGGCAGGGTCCCGGTGCCCATGCCCGCGGGTTGATCGTGTTGCCAGGCCCAGTCGGCGGCAGCGCGCTCGGCCTCGGAAAACTGCAGCGGGCCGCCGGTTTCGACCTTCCAGCCGCCGGGGGCCAGGCTATCGCGGTTGAGCAGGCACAATTGCAGCTCGTTCCAGCCGTTCAGATGCTGCGCGCCAGCGCTGACTACCGCCTGGCGATCAGTCGCGGCGGTGAGTTTGCGCGACAGGTCGAGCAATTCGCTGGTCTCCTCCTGGGTGTCGCGCAGAGCCTGTAACTGTCGCCGTTGACGCGCGGCGAGGTTACCGGTCAACGCCGCCATCAACAGGAAGAACAGCAGCGTCAGCACATCTTCTTCGCGCTGAATGGCAAAGGAGAAGTTCGGTGGAATGAACAGGAAGTCGTAAGTCAGAAACGACAGCGCCGCGCAGGCCAGGGCCGGGCCGAGGCTGCTGCGCACCGCCACCAGCAGCACGGCAGCGAGGAACACCAGCGAGATGTTCGGCAGCGGCAACACACTGGCCACCGCCCAGGCCAAGGCAGTGGCCAGCACCGTCGCCAACACCGCCAGCGCATAGTCGAACCAGACCAACGAATGTGGCGCGCGCATACGCGGTGCTGGCCGGTCTATGTCACCGTCGAGGACGTTGATTTCCAGCCCTCGCGCATCGCGCAACAAGCGCGAGGCCAGCCCTCCGCCGAACAGCCGACGACGCAAACGCGGCCTTGACTGACCGACCAGCACCAGACTGGCACGGCGCTCGGCGGCGTGTTGAATCAGGGTTTTCGCGACCTCGCCGGCACGCAACAACACCACTTCACCGCCCAGACGTTCGGCCAGTTGTTGGGCGCTTTGCAGGCGTAAACGTGACTGCTCGTCGCGCACACTGCCGTTATCCACATGCACCAGACTCCATGGCAAATGCCGCCGCTGGGCAACCCGACTGGCGTGGCGCACCAGACGTTCGGCCTGCGCGTCACCGTCGACACCCACCAACAGTCGCCCGCGTACCGCCGGTGCTGCCTGGCCCAACTGCCGATAGCCTTGCGCCAAGTCATTATCGACCTGGGCCGCAGCGGTCTGCATCGCCAGTTCACGCAATGCGGTGAGGTTGGTCTGGGTGAAGAACGCGTCGATGGCCGCCCGCGCCTGCTCGGGCACATAAACCTTGCCATCGCGCAGACGCTCCAGCAGCTCCCGGGGTGGCAGGTCGATCAGCAACAGTTCGTAGGCTTCCTGCAACACCCAATCGGGCAACGTCTCGCGCACCTGCACGCCGGTGATTCCGCGCACCTGATCGTTGAGGCTTTCCAGATGCTGGACGTTGACCGTAGTGAACACGTCAATGCCAGCCGCCAGCAGTTCCTGAATGTCCTGCCAGCGCTTGGCATGACGACTGCCGGGAGCATTGGTATGGGCCAGTTCATCGACCAGTACAAGCTTCGCTTTGGCTTTGAGCAGACCGTCGAGGTCCATTTCTTCAAGCACCACGCCGCGGTATTCGGAACGAACCAACGGCTGCTGCGGCAAACCGCCGAGCAGCGCTTCGGTTTCCGCGCGGCCATGGGTTTCCACCACGCCGGCGAGAACTTTGACGCCCTGACGCAGTTGTGTGTGGGCCGCTTGAAGCATGGCGTAAGTCTTGCCAACGCCGGGGGCGGCGCCGAGGAAGACCTTGAGCCGGCCACGACCGTCGCTTGGTAAATCTGCTAACAGCGCGTCGGCTCGGCCGGAATCACTCATGGGCTATCTCTTTTGGCAGGTATTGATCGTTCCCACGCTCCGCGTGGGAATGAATCATTGGACGCTCTGCGCCCGCTTCTGGGACGCTCTGCGTCCCTGGCTGCATTCCCACGCAGAGCATGGGAACGATCATCGTCTACAACTTTTCCAGCGCTGTATTCAAGGCCAGCACGTTCACCACCGGCGGGCCAACCAGGGGCTGTTCGACATGCGTATCCACCAATTGCTGCAGGGTCGAAACCGGCAGGTTGCGTGCGGCCGCAACCCGCGCCAGTTGATAGACAATCGCTGCCGGTGGCAAGTGTGGATCAAGGCCGCTACCGGAGGTGGTGAGCAATGCCAGCGGTACGGCCCCCTGCCCCGGTACGAACAGCTTGTTGGCATCGTCAATCACACGAGTGGCCAGCGCCGGGTTGCTTGGCGACAGGTTGCTGGCGCTGCTCGACACCGTGGCGAAAGCACCCGCCGAAGGCCGCGGATGGAACCAGGCATCACCGGTGAAATCCTGGGCGATCAGCGCCGAGCCACGAACCTTGCCGTCGGCATCGCGCACCAGGCTGCCATTGGCCTGAGCCGGGAACGCCACTTGGGCCACACCGGTCACCACCAGCGGATAGGCCACACCGGTAATCAGGGTCATCAGAACAATCAGGCTCAAGGCCGGACGTAACATAGTGGACATTTCAAATCCCTCGATTCAGAGAATATAAGCAGCGTTTCGCCAGAGACAGCGCGTCGTGTTCTTCGCAGGCAAGCCAGCTCCCACAGGGTTGAGTCGATCACCAGAATTTGCTTCAACCCGGACAATGTGGGAGCGGGCTTGCCCGCGAAGGCGGCAGCCCTGACACACCGCAAAAACCGTCAAACCAAATGCACCGCCGTCAACAGCATGTCGATCAACTTGATCCCCACAAACGGCACCAGAATCCCGCCGACGCCGTAGATCAGCAGATTGCGTCGCAACAACGCCGCTGCGCTCGCCGCCTGCACTCGTACGCCGCGCAGAGCCAGCGGGATCAGCACCACGATGATCAAGGCATTGAAGACGATCGCCGAAAGGATCGCGCTCTGCGGGCTGCTCAGGTGCATGACGTTGAGCACGCCCAGCTGTGGATAAATCGAGGCAAACAGCGCCGGCAGGATCGCGAAGTACTTGGCCACGTCGTTGGCGATGGAAAAGGTGGTCAACGCGCCACGGGTCACCAGCAATTCCTTGCCGATCTGCACCACATCCAGCAACTTGGTCGGGTCGCTGTCGAGGTCGACCATGTTCGCGGCTTCACGCGCAGCCTGGGTCCCATCGTTCATCGCCATACCGACATCAGCCTGGGCCAGCGCCGGAGCGTCGTTGGCACCGTCGCCACACATCGCCACCAGACGACCGTCATTCTGCTCGTGGCGAATACGCGCCAGTTTCTTCTCCGGTGTGGCTTCAGCCAGCACGTCATCGACACCGGCTTCAGCGGCAATGGCGGCGGCGGTCAGCGGGTTGTCACCGGTCACCATCACGGTGCGGATACCCAACTTGCGCAGTTCGGCGAAGCGCTCGCGAATGCCGGGTTTGACCACGTCCTTGAGGTGGATCGCACCGAGCAATTTGCCCTCGGCGCACACCAGCAACGGTGTACCGCCGCTCTGGGCAATCTTGTCGATTTCCCGCGACAGGGCGGACTGCAAATCGCGACGTTGCAGTCCAACAAAGGTCAGCAGCGAATCCACTGCGCCCTTGCGGTAAACGCGGCCCTGGTAGTCAACACCGGACAACCGGGTCTCAGCACTGAATGGCACCGCGGTCAGCACATTAGTGGCGGGTTCAGGCTGTGGATAATGTCCGCGCAGGTATTCGACGATGGACTTGCCTTCCGCCGTGTCGTCAGCGAGCGAGGCGAGCAACGCGCCTTCGGCCAGCTCTTTGGCGCTGACGCCTGGAGCGGGGTAAATCGCCGTGCAGCGACGGTTGCCGAACGTGATGGTGCCGGTCTTGTCCAGCAACAACACATGCACATCACCCGCAGCTTCCACCGCACGACCGGATTTGGCGATCACGTTGAGGCGCACCAAACGGTCCATCCCGGCGATACCGATGGCCGACAGCAGGCCACCGATGGTGGTCGGAATCAGGGTCACCAACAATGCCACCAGGAACACCAGCGGCAGGCTGCCGTTGGCGAAGTGGGCGAACGGCTGCAAAGTCACGACCACCAGCAGGAAGATCAGAGTCAGACCGATCAGCAGGATATCCAGCGCCACTTCATTCGGGGTTTTCTGACGTTTGGCGCCTTCCACCAGGGCAATCATGCGATCGAGTGTCGACTCACCGGGGTTGGCGGTGATGCGCACCAGCAACCAGTCGGACACCAGCCGGGTATTGCCGGTAACGGCCGAGCGGTCGCCACCGGACTCGCGGATCACCGGCGCGGATTCACCGGTAATCGCCGCCTCGTTGACTGCCGCGATGCCTTCGATCACTTCGCCGTCACCCGGGATCATTTCCCCGGCTTCGATGCGGACGATATCGCCTTTGCGCAGGCTGGTGGCGGGCACCACCTGAAAGCTCCCATCGGATTTTTTGCGCCGGGCGCTCAAGCCTTCGCTGCCAGCCTTGAGGCTATCGGCACGGGCCTTGCCACGGCCTTCGGCCAGGGCTTCGGCGAAGTTGGCGAACAACACGGTAAACCACAGCCACAAGGCGATTTGCGCCGCGACGTAAGTCGGCACTGCGGTATCGGGCACGAAGCACAGCACGGTCGTGAGGATCGCCGTCAGCTCCACCACCAGCATCACCGGCGCGCGCTGCAATTGCCGAGGATCGAGTTTGACGAAAGCTTGCACCAGCGCCGGACGCCACAGGGCCGAGATCGCGGTTTTCGGTTGCTCCGGCGCTTTAACGGCAGCGGCTTTTTTCGGTACAGCTTTGTTTGATACAGGAACGGGCATATTCATCATCAAATCCCTCAGCTCTAGAGCCCAAAAGCAGCCATGCTCAGATGTTCAGCGATAGGACCCAGCGCCAGGGTCGGCAGGAACGTCAGGCCGCCTACCAGCAAAATGGTCACAGTCAATAAGGTCACGAACAGCGGGCCATGGGTCGGGAAGCTGTTCTGGCCAATGGGCGCGGTTTTCTTCATCGCCAGGCTGCCGGCCAACGCCAGTACCGGGAGGATGTAACCGAAGCGGCCGATCAACATGCCAAGACCTAGCATCAGGTTATGGAACGCGGTGTTGGCACTGAAGCCGCCGAACGCAGAGCCGTTGTTGGCGCTGGCCGAGGTGTAGGCGTACAGCAACTGGCTGAAACCATGGGGCCCCGGGTTACTCACCGCTGCCACCGGACCCGGCAGACTCGCCGCGATCGCACCGAGCACCAGCACGCCGACCGGCATCACCAGCAAGGTCACCACCAGCAACTGGACTTCCCTGGCCTGGAGTTTCTTGCCGAGGTATTCCGGGGTGCGGCCGATCATCAAGCCGGCGAGGAACACCGCAATCAATACGTTGAGCAACATGCCGTAAAGGCCGGCACCGACGCCGCCGAAGATCACTTCGCCGACCATCATGTTGACCAGCGCGACCATGCCGGTCAGCGGGTTGAGGCTGTCATGCATCGCATTGACCGAACCGTTGGACGCTGCAGTGGTGGTCACCGACCAGAGCACGGTGGCGGTAGTACCAAAACGCGATTCCTTGCCTTCCAGTGGCGCGGTCTGTTCGACCGTGACGTTGTCCAGGGTTGGGTTCGGCTGGTACTCGGCCCACAGCGAGGTAGCGCCGCCGATCAGGAACAGCGCCAGCATGCAGGCGATGATCGCCCGACTCTGACGCAGGTCTTTCACGTAATGGCCAAAGGTAAACACCAGGGCAACCGGGATCAGGATGATCGACGAGACTTCGAACAGGTTGCTCCAGGCCGTCGGGTTCTCGAACGGATGGGCCGAGTTGACGCCGAAGAAGCCACCACCGTTGGTGCCCAGTTGCTTGATCGCAATCTGGCTGGCCGCAGGCCCCAGAGGAATCACTTGATCCACGCCCTGCATCGTCAGCGCGTTCACGTAATGGGCGAAGGTTTGCGGTACGCCTTGCCAGACCAGAAACAGCGCCAGCAGCAAGCACAACGGCAACAAGCCGTAGAGCGTGGCACGGGTCATGTCGACCCAGAAGTTACCCAGGGTTTGCGCCGATTTGCGACCGATGCCGCGACACAAGGCAACCAGCACGGCGAGGCCGGTGGCGGCGCTGACAAAGTTTTGCACGGTCAGTCCGACCATCTGGCTGAGGTAGCTCAGGGAGGCTTCACCGCTGTAGGACTGCCAGTTGGTATTAGTCATGAAACTGATGGCGGTGTTGAACGCCAGCGTCCACTCCTGACCCGCCAGATTTTGCGGGTTGAGCGGCAAGTAGTCCTGAAACAGCAGGATCGCGAACAACAGCAAAAAGCCCGCGAGGTTGAAGGCGAGCAAGGCCAGGGTGTATTTCTGCCAGCTCTGCTCGGTCTGCGGATCGACCCCCGCAACGCGATAACAACCGCGCTCCACCGGCCCAAGAACCGGCGTCAACCAGGTGCGCTGGCCTTCCATTACCTTGTAGTAGAACCGTCCCAGAAAGGGTGCCGGTATCAGCACCAGAGCGAAGAAGGCAAGGATCAGCCAATAGTCATAACTGTGCATAGCCGCTCCTAGTTCCGATCGGCGCGCAACAGCGCAACCAGTAGATAAATGAACAGCCCCACTGCCAGCAGCAGTGACACTCCGTCCAGAACGCTCATGGGATTTCTCCGTCGTACGGCGATTGCCGCGTGTAGAGCCATTGTCCGCAGGAAGGCTGTAAAGGAACGAGATCGAGGGGTGAGGCGCGGCATAAAAAAAGTGTAAAGAGTGTGGGGTACTGCGGTGCCTGATCGTTCCCATGCTCCGTGTGGGAATGCATCCCGTGACGCTCCGCGTCACTTCCAGAACGGACGCAGAGCGTCCATGGCGGCATTCCCACGCGGAGCGTGGGAACGATCAAATAACACAGGTCTAGTGTGGAAGCGGACTTGCTCGCGATAGCGTCAGAACATCCACCACCGCACTCAAGTAGCGCACAAACAGCGGGCATCCAGCCGCGAACATCCTCGATACGACAGTTTTCCGTCCATTACGACGTGCTTTCTCGATATGGCATGCCCGCTGCACACCTCCTCCCCCGAGCACTTCAAACCGTTCGGGGAGCAACGCATGAACACACAACTCAAGCCCACCTTGGGCACGCTGCATTTATGGGGTATCGCGGTCGGTCTGGTGATTTCCGGTGAATACTTTGGCTGGAGTTACGGTTGGGGCGTGGCCGGGACGCTGGGCTTTTTGGTCACGTCGTTGATGGTCGCGACGATGTACACCTGCTTCATCTTCAGCTTCACCGAACTGACGACCGCTATCCCTCATGCGGGCGGGCCATTCGCCTACAGCCGTCGAGCATTCGGTGAAAAAGGCGGGCTGATTGCCGGGCTGGCGACGCTGATCGAATTCGTCTTCGCTCCGCCGGCGATTGCCCTGGCCATCGGCGCCTATCTGAATGTGCAATTTCCCGCCCTAGACCCGAAACACGCAGCGGTCGGCGCCTACATCGTGTTCATGGGGCTGAACATCCTCGGGGTCAAACTGGCCGCGACGTTCGAACTGGTGGTCTGCGTGCTGGCCGTCGTCGAACTGCTGGTATTCATGGGCGTGGTGGCGCCGGCTTTCAGCTTCAGCAACTTTGCCCTCAACGGCTGGGCCGGTACCGATACCTTCGGCGCGCCGGCGATTGCCGGGATGTTTGCGGCGATTCCGTTTGCCATCTGGTTCTTCCTGGCCATCGAAGGCGCGGCCATGGCCGCCGAAGAAGCCAAGGACCCGAAACGCACCATTCCCAAAGCCTACATCAGCGGCATCCTGACCCTGGTGTTGCTGGCCATGGGCGTGATGTTCTTCGCTGGCGGCGTGGGCGATTGGCGCACCCTGTCGAACATCAACGATCCGCTGCCGCAAGCGATGAAAGCAGTGGTTGGCGAAAGTTCTGGCTGGCTGCACATGTTGGTATGGATTGGCCTGTTCGGCCTGGTGGCGAGTTTCCACGGGATCATCCTCGGCTACTCGCGGCAGTTCTTCGCCCTGGCCCGCGCCGGTTATCTCCCTGCATCGTTGGCCAAACTATCGCGTTTCCAGACCCCGCACCGGGCGATCATTGCCGGCGGTCTGATCGGCATCGCGGCGATTTACAGCGATGGCCTGATCAACCTGGGCGGCATGACCCTCACCGCGGCGATGATCACCATCGCGGTGTTCGGCGCCATCGTGATGTACATCATGAGCATGCTCAGCCTGTTCAAACTGCGCAAAACCGAGCCGCTGCTGGAGCGCACTTTCCGCGCGCCGGGCTATCCGCTGGTGCCAGCCATCGCGCTGTTTCTGGCGGTGGTGTGTCTGGTGGCGATGGCCTGGTTCAATACGTTGATCGGGATGATCTTTCTCGGTTTCATGGCGGTCGGTTTTGGGTACTTCCAGATGACCGCACAACTGCGCGCCGATGCCCCCGCCGATGCAATGCTGACCGGGCTGTAAACACTGAGGAAGCGCTATCCAGACGGATCAGGCCTACAATGGAACTACTCAAAGGTGGTATATGCATGACCATTGCGCGAAATCCTTCGCCCGATGGCCTGCCCTTAAGGAGAGCCCTATGCCTTGGTATGCCTGGTTGATTCTGGTTCTTGCTATCGGCTCGATTGTCGGCGGATTACTGATACTGCGCGACACCGCAAACAAGGTGGAGCTGACCGAAGAGCAACGTAAACGCGTGGCTGAACGTAACGCGGAAGCGGACGCCAAGGATGCGCGGGATCGTTGACTAAAAACCCCCGCCATTGAGAACCAATGATGGGGGTTTTCTTATCTATCGCCATGCACAGAACTGTGGCGAGGGAGCAAGCCCTCTCGCCACAAATAGCGCCTGACTTCAAATCCCGGCAAGGGCTCCAGCGCTTCTATTTTTCCCATTCGGCCTTGGCAATGTGCAATCCGTGCATCCCCTTGTAGGCCGCGCGCTCAGGCTGGCTCCAGCCTTCGAGCAATGAATCTTCAAGCCGATAGATCTCCACCCCCAACGGACGACAGACGCTCAGCGGATCCTGCGCATCCGGCCCCCACATCGCGAGCGACAAATCACCTCCCGGGCACGTGGACAAGGCACAGAGCAAATCGATTTCGGCAAAGAACTCCAGATAGTCGCCCTTCTGTGCCGGGCAGGCCTTCATGAAGTACATGTCGTCGTGGTTGAGACCGGTGCACTGGAAGATATTCAGCACATCGTGTACGTCGAACTCGGTCAGGCCATGGGGCAACACGGCGCGGGTCAGGTTCGAATGGCAGTGATGGTGGAAATCTTCACCGGTGAGCATTTTGTTTACATAAGGATCACAGCGGGTGCCCAGCAAATCGTGCAGTCGACCGCCATGTTCATCGATACCGTAACTCGCCAGGCTGTCATCGGTGATGGTCACCAAAGGCCGCAAAAACGGCAGGTTCGACCAGAGCCGGTCATGGGTGCTGACATGCGCGCCCTGCAATTGACGGGTACGTGCAGCCCACAAACGTTCGCGCGGATCATTGGCATTCCAGACATTGAAATCCCCAACTTGCGGGCCGACCGGGGTGGTCACGCGAAAGACATGCCCGGCCGGGACATTCCACGCACGACCCGTGCGGATCGGGACTTCGAACTGGTCGATCAGCGTGCGACCGTCCCTGGTGTCACGGATCCGCTCATAAAAGGCCTTGTCCACCTGCAGGGCCGAGCCTTTGCTGACCTGGTAAGCCGCGGGATAGTCTTTGTACATAGTGAACATCCTCGATCAGGGGTGGGAAGTGTGGCTGAGCATGTCGAGTAACTGCTGCTCGGAGTCGTCGAGGTAAAGATTCATCGCCTCCTGAGCTGCAGGTTTTTTGCCCTCGGCAAGCAAATCGTGAATCTGTCGATCGCGCGCAAGCCAAGGTGTTTGAAAGAGCTCCTCGTCGGGTGCAGCACAAAACACCAAGCGCATCTGGGCGACAATGTTCGTGAAGAACTCATCGAACAAGGGGCTGCACATCAGCCCAACAATATGCTGGTGAAAACACAGGCTGTGGGTGCCGACGGCTTGCCAGTCCTCGCGCTCGCGGGCAAGTTCCGTGGCTTCGATGGCCTCGAGCATGCGATCGGACTGATACTCGCGCAGTGGCTTGCTGGTGGCGATGGCCTGCAACTCCAGAGTGCGCCGGACCTGAAACAGATCGCGCACTTCATCGACGCCGAGGCGCCGCACCACCACACCCTTGTTGCGCACATAGCGGGTCAGCCCTTCCTGCCCCAAGCGATGCAGCGCTTCGCGAATAGTGTTACGCGAAGCGTTGTAGGCTGTCACCAGATCGCTTTCGATCAAGGCCATGCCCGGTAACAATCGGCCACCGATTATGTCGGTCCGTATCTCCAATGTGATGTGATCGGCCAGGGAAAGTCCGCTGCTCATGGTCATCGTCCCTCATGATTGTTCAACAATCGTCAGATAACGAATAACCACTATTCGTGCCAATTCTGCGAATGACGAAAGCTTACGCCTGCCATCGCTTGAACAACACGCTGGCATTGACCCCGCCAAAGCCGAAGCCATTGGACAACGCATACTCGATTGCCAGCGACCGTGCCTGACCATGGACGATGTCCAGCCCTTGCGCCGCTGCATCCGGGTTCTCGAAGTTGAGGGTGGCCGGAACGATTTGATCGCGAATAGCCAGAATCGTGAAGATCGCCTCAATTCCGCCCGCAGCGCCCAAAAGATGCCCGGTGGCGGATTTGGTCGATGTCACCGCAACCTCTTCGTGTGTACCGAATAACGACTTGATCGCGGCGATCTCGCCCAGGTCACCCACCGGCGTAGAGGTCGCATGAGCATTAAGATGCTGCACCTGCGCCGCGCTGATTCCGGCCTGCGCCAATGCCAGCGCCATGGAACGCCGCGCACCGCTGCCATCTTCCGGGCCGGCGGTCAGGTGATAGGCATCGGCGCTGGTGCCATAGCCCACCAGTTCCGCCAACGGTCGAGCGCCTCGGGCCAGAGCATGCTCCAGCGCCTCAATCACCAGAATCCCCGCACCCTCCCCCATGACAAAGCCATCGCGCCCACTGTCGAACGGTCGCGAAGCGCGCTCGGGAGTATCGTTATAGCCACTGGACAATGCCCTGGCCGCCGCAAAACCGGCAAGACTGACACGATCAATAGCCGCTTCCGCGCCGCCGCACACCGCAATATCGGCTTCGCCGCTACGAATCAATCGCGCGGCATCACCAATGGCTTGTACGCCTGCGGCGCAGGCGGTTACCGGCGCCCCCAGCGGCCCTTTGAAACCGTGCTGGATCGATACATGACCCGCCGCAAGGTTGACCAGAAACGATGGAATCGTGAACGGCGACAAACGCCGCGGGCCGCGACTATCAGTCGTTCTCACCGCATCGGCAATGGCACCAAAACCACCGACGCCGGATCCGATGATCGTCGCCGTGCGCTCTTGGGTCCGAGCGTCAGTGGCGGTCCAGTTCGCCTGCTCCAATGCCTCTTTCGCTGCCGCTATGGCGAACATGATGAAGCGATCCATTTTCTTCTGCTCTTTGGGCGGCGTCGTCCGATCAGGATCAAAACCCGCTTCAGCATCCTCTGCCAGAGTTGGCACCACGCCGCCAACCTTGGCCGCCAGATCAGCCACCATCTCCTCCGGCAGCCGCCGCAACCCCGAACGACCGGCCAGCAAACGCTCCCAGACTTGCTCGACACCGCAACCCAGCGGAGAAACCAGGCCCATGCCTGTCACGACAACTCGACGACCGTTCATACGCTAAACACCTCAAATCGTGTCATGGACCAAGCCCCTCACTTGTAGCGAGCTGCCGCGCTGCTCTTCGACAAATTCGGCCCCAACCCATGGCGCGCCGCAACAAAGGCGTGCCAATCCGCCGCATCCGGCAGCGAAGGAATCGTAATCAACTCCCCTTGATCAAAGCCGACCAATACCGCGTCGACCATTTCCCCTGCGTCCATCACCATTTCCGGGGGGATCGCGCTGGCATCGATACCTGAACGCTCCCAGATTTCCGTATGCGTTGCCCCCGGCAACACGGCCTGCACCCGCACGCCCAACCCACTTAACTCGGCGTTCAGGGATTGGGTCAAACTCAAGACGTAAGCTTTGGTCGCGCTATAGGTTGCATTGAAGCGCTCCGGAATCAACGCCACCACCGACGCCAGATTGATAATCGAACCGCGCCCGGCAGCCGAAAAACTCTGCGCAGCAGCAGAAGCCAAACGCGTGACAGCCACTACATTGAGCTGAATCATCCGCTCCATCTGATCCATATCTGCACTGGCCAGCGCCCCATCGGCAGCGACACCGGCATTGTTCAACAACAGACTGATACTTGGGTCGCTGCGCAAGCGCTGTTCAACATTCAGCAGATCCGCCTTGAGCGTCAAATCCGCTTTCAACACTTCAACCTGCACACTGTACTCGTCACGCAACCTGATCGCGGCCGCCTCCAGTCGCCGTTCATCGCGAGCGACCAACAACAAGTCATAACCACGCGCCGCCAGCCGCTCAGCGTAAATCGCACCGATACCGGACGATGCGCCGGTGATGAGGGCTGTACCTTGGGATTGGACCGGGTTCATAGCTGCACTCCTGGGAGAAGCTGTGGGGGATTTGAGTGCCTTGGCAGTCAAGGCACCTCAGGGGGATGCGTGTTTATTATAGGCATAATACAAACAAAATATGATAGACGTAATTTTTACAAATCTAAAAAAAGGCGAAATGACTCGCCTCATTGGATTGCTCATACATCAGAAGACAAAAAAGGCCAGTCAACGACCGGCCTCGAGCACTAACGGATGGGCTTCAATTGACCTCAAGCTTGTCGCGATTCTTGTCCAGAATCGCCTTGCCGATCCCCTTGACCTCCAGCAACTCATCCACCGACGCGAAAGGCCCGTTGCTCTCACGGTAAGCAACAATCGCCTTGGCCTTGGCCTCACCAATCCCCGAGAGCTCGCGTTGCAAGGTAGACGCATCGGCCCCGTTGAGATTGACCTTTGAGGTGGTTTGCCCAGCTGGAGCTACTTGCGCAGCAACGGGCGCAGCAGCCTCCTGTTTGGCAGGTGCAGCGTTGACAGCAAGAGAGGCGCTGGTCAGCAGAGCAAAGACCAGGGACGAGAAGTAGGCTGTACGCATAAGTGACACTCCATGACATCGATAAGGGAGAAGCAGCTTTTCCGAAGCTGCATCTCTAACTTAGGTCATATCATGTACATGTCAAAAATGGCTGCGTTACAGCATATGTGCTGATTCACACTTTAACCAGGCTAAGCCAAGAATCACAACCAGACCGAAAAATGTAGCTGTGAGCAAACCAAATAGCCACTTCGTCGCCGAAGTAGCACCGCGTTTATATTCATGGTAATACAATGTATTTGACCAAGGTTCCTGGAGTCAAGAATTCGACTACAGAGGAAGCCTTCCGGAAAAAGCGGCTGAAAATCCCGCCTATTACATAGGTAGGGCCAATCCCTTAGAATCCAGGTAATCGATAACTATGGGACTTAGCACTAACAGCGGTATAGGCGAGACTTCCAGATACTTCGCACTAACACATGATTCAATGCGCTACAGGTTGCGATTTCCTGGGCTATGACGAAAAAACCTCGACAAGTATTGCTGCCAGACACGAAGAATACGAGACTTCTGTTGGCTCATGACCGCAACAACTTTTGGTCGTAGAACATCTATTTCTCCAAGTTCCTTCTGAAACCATCGGTCGTCCAACCCGTACTCGTTGACCATGACAGCATAATGAGCCGGGCTATTAAGCAGTTTATTTAACTTCAGCAGCCCTATCATTTGATAAGGCTTCCCAAGCCACTGATTATAGCTCAGAAACAACATAGCCTTTTCGATATCCAAATGGAGTTCACTCGGAATATCCTTGCGCTTGAGCAAATCTCCAAAGCCCTCAGATATCTGGTCAGCTGTCACATCGTCGAAAAAACTATCGGCAATGAGGTAGTGCTCATTGATTGTACGAATTGAATTCGTCACCGTCTGGCTACTGGCGTTCTCACCCGGCAAGAGCCTGAAATTAATGAGCTCGCGTTCAAATATATGTATCGGATAGTGCTTGACCAACCGCACCCACATATCCAGATCTGGAAGTTGCCGTAGACGGTTACTATACATACCAAGATGATCATAGCAGGACTTGCGAATCAACATCGTTGGGTGGCAAATGCAATTGCCCAATTCAAAAAAGTGCCTCAGCCAAGCACCTTGCGAGCGATTATCCCGATCGAACGCACCGCCAAAAGAGATGGAGGCCTTATCCATCGCTTGACCGTTTTTGTCTACAAATCGAGCCCGCCCGAAACAGGCCCCGATTTCAGGATTATCCCGCATGAACTGCACTTGGTAAGCGAGTTTGTCACCGTCAATCCAAGAGTCATCGGAGTTAATCAGCGCGATAAATTCGCCTGATGCTCGTTCGATCAGTTCATTGGTAACGACACAGGCTCCCCGATTGACTTCATTAGGAAAGAACTTGATTCTTTCGTCATGAATAGAGGCAACAACGTCCCGCGTGTTATCAGACGACCCGTCATCGGAAATCAAAAACTCAAAATCCACGTCGACCTGACTAAGTACACTCTCAATTGCCTGAGCGACAAAATTTGCGTGATTATAGGTAGCCATAATCACAGAAACTGTTGGCGACGTCATACCGAGCGGCTCCGCTTCACAATTTTAACCAACATATTTTTTAGTGCTACCGGAACAATTGCGCGAATGAAAACCAGAACGATAGGGGGCATATAATTCAACAGCGAAGGGATGACCCGCAAAACTGGCTGGCTTACCGTTTCGGCGACGTTTCCGATTTGCGAAGCCGTGATCACATGCCGCAGACGGGCAGAAAGGTGCTCAAAATCATCATGGAACACATGATCGGTGAGCGCATCATACGCAGGAATTATGTCTAACTGGAACTTCAGCTTTTCGATATGCGGTGTCTGAGTCCAGACGCCCGCAGTATGAAGCCGATAGACTGACATAGGCTCCTGAAGGAACCCAATCAAACTGCTTCGGGCGAGGCAGATATTTGTAATCCAGTCATAAGACTTAATCTCAAACATTGCCTTTGGCAACCTGGCCAATGCCGATCGTCGATACATGCACGTCGAGAAATTACCCACCAGATTGTCGGCAATCAACTCGCGAGCTGAAACCAGCCTGTACCCCTGCCCGGCAGCAACCCTAGGCGTCAGCTGAGCACGATCCTCCTCATAGACAAAATAATTAACGGAGCATAGGTCACTTTCCCAATGTTCCCTCAAAAAATCGGCCTGACGCTTGAGTTTCCACGGACTGGTCCAATAGTCGTCGCCCTCTAGAACAGCTACATACTCTCCAGAGCAGGCCTCATAACCTCTTTGGTAGTTCTTTGTTATGCCTAAGTTGACGCTATTGTCCAGATATTTGAAGATAAACCTGTCGTCCACCCCATCAAACTCTTTGATGATCGAGAGAGTATCATCGCTGGAACCGTCATCAGCCACTACCAGCTCGATAGGCCCATCAATTATCTGACCAAACAGACCATTCATCGCCTGCCGAATGTGCTTTTGATGGTTATAGGTAACCAGCAGAATAGATACATCAACCGTTTCTTTGATCACTGACTTATTCCTCTGCGGGGGGAGAGATTGTGGGGAGCAAAAATCTCCGCATTCCCATCAACTATCATCAAACTTTTACTGAACGCCGTCATTTTCTCAATGGTTCTCTAGTGAGAGGGCGCGCAGGATTACCGACCACCGTCACGCCTGCGGGCACGTCTTTGATCACCACAGCGCCCATTCCAACAATAGCGCCGCGACCAATAGTGAGAGGCTTCCCTGATGCACCCTGAATGATGCACGCACCAGCACCAATATAGGCGTGATCCTCAATGACAACGTTACCGTTGCACCTGACCCCTGGAGCAAAAGTTACGAAGTCGCCGATAACACAATCATGCGCAATGTTAGAGTAGTTATTAGCGTGAAAGTATTTCCCGATTTTCACATTCGAAGTAACGGTGACAAAAGGCGAAAGCATTACACCGCAGCCGATTTCATTTGAATCAAGAATGACAACGTTATCGGCGATAATTGCGAATGGCTTGGCACCTGTACGCTCGCACATTTCCGCGATACGGGCTCTGACTTGTGATGCGCCAATGGCTATATTGAAAAAAATATCGCCTTCCAGGTTTAAAAAAACATCAAGAGAAAGTACCGAATAATTATTAACCTTGTCAGTTGCAACGTCGCCTTCTACTACAAAAAAAAGCTCCGCCCGACCACTAGACAGTTCAGCGGCTAACGCAGCATTCGCTAAAGGCATCACCTCTCGGCCGTGACCGCCAGCTCCAATGATACCGTAATACTTTTTCATGACCGTTACCGCTCTAAGTAATATGGACTATTATTTAGTATCTGATCGAACGCTTAATATACCGACAGATCATATCAATCTCTTCACGCGAGAGGGTATGATAAAGTGGCAAGCACAGAATACGACGCGATATATCTTCCGAAACGGGAGAGCGTTGATCATGCACATAAGGAAGTTCAGATAGCGAAGGATAAAAATATCGCCGCGGGTACACATTATTTAAATTAAGTGCCTCCATAACCCTCAGAAGCATGGCTTCGCTTTCAAAGATCACCGGAAAGTAAGAATTATTGTAGGTTGTATCATCTGCAATTTTCTGAAAGCGTACAGGCAAACCCGAAAGCTCACGCTTATAATGATTACAAAGCTCTGCACGAACCTTCAGGATTTCTTCAACGTATTTTAAGTTGGTCAACCCCATTGCTGCGTGAACTTCGGAGTTTTTGCCGTTAATCCCCACACCGCCAAAATCGGTCAACGACGAATGACCAAAATTTCTCATCATCGCCATATTTTTCAGAATTTCAGGATTAGCTGTAACTACTGCACCACCTTCAATTGTATGAAAAAGCTTTGTCGCATGAAAACTGCAGGTTGCAATATCCCCGTATGACAAAAGCGAACGGTTTTTATATTGCGTACCAAAAGCGTGGGCCGCATCATAGATAACGCGCAGATTGTGCTTCTTTGCAATCAGCTCGATAGCTTCGACATCACAAGGATTACCAAACACATGAGTTGCCAGAATCCCGGTTGTTTCCGAAGTGATGGCTTGCTCGATTTTTTGCGGATCGATATTCAAAGTATCGGAACAAATATCCACCATAACTGGCTTGCAATGTTCCCAGACGATACTAGAAGTAGTAGCAACATAGCTGAATGGGGTGGTTATTATCTCACCGCGCAGATCGAGCGCTCGTATTGCAATTTGAAGCGCAATAGTGCCATTACTAAGAAACAATAAATGTTCAACATCAAGTTTTTCCTTGAGCTTCAGCTCGAGTTCGTTTACCAACGGTCCATTATTGGTAAACCATTCACGATCCCAAACCCCTTGCAGGTAAGCCTGAAATTCACCAAAGGGAGGTACAAACGGCTTCGTAACTGTAATATTCATGAGCGTCCCGAAAAGCAAAACTATTATTTAGTTCTATTAAATAGTGATTTGAGTTTTCCGCACCACGAGGAACGAAACACCTCCAACTCAGCCTCCGCCTCGCCAATACGAAGCTCCAGCATTTCAATTACCTGAGCCTGTTTTGAAGACTCTTCCGCCACTTTGAGTGCATGCGCTACTTGAGCCTCAATGGCCTGTGCCTGGACAAGAGCATTTTCTTCCATCTTGAGAATATGCGCCGCCTGCGTATCGATAAACTGTGCGCGAGCCAAAGACTCCTGCTCTACACGAGCGAGCTTTTGCTCTTGAACTGGAGGATTGTATGTGGAAAGCGAATTAATCCAATCCGCTTCATTTTTAGTAACCACATCAAAATCAACCTGCACTTCAGCTACATCAGATTTTCGTGCTTCAATGATCAGCTCATTGTGAAAAGGTCGAGACTCGAGGCCTCTAAACATCTGGTCAGCGCTGTCGCGGTAGGATTGAAAGGACACCGTCCTGAATCCGGCTTCAACTAGAACTTCAACCAACTCTTCCGCATCGTAAACAAATTGGTGTCCCCAAGAACGCATTCCTTCATTCAACATCATACAGCGCGTATTCGGTTGCCAGAGATCACCCCACTCACCAATGGCCCCTGTCATATATGAGTACGTTAAAAAGCGCAGATTGGGCGTCGTGATCCTTATGGCTCCGTCCGCAGAGAGCACTCTATGGCACTCTTGCAAAAACTGCACAGCTTGCGAACGTGTTATGTGCTCAATGAAGTGTTCATTGAACATATGAGTCACAGAACCATCAGGGAAAGGCAATGGATGTGTAAGATCCAGCAACATATCCGCAGTTGGCGAGTCAAGATCAATATTTATCCACCCTGGGAAATTCACTGACCCACATCCAAGATGGAGCTTATTATTATTCTGGGACATGCGTAATCTCTCGAACCTTTACTTCATTATGCCAATACGCTGCGGCGTATATTTGTGGATGGCCAGCACTCGACAGTGTAAATTTTGTAGAGATAGGAACGAAGTCTGCGACCACCACGTCCCCTATTCTCAGATCCACCGGTTCAGAAAGCATAGACGCTACCACATAGCTTCCCTCACGAAGATACGCAGTGAAGCGCCACTCTATTACATGGACACTCCCTGCCTTGACATCCAGTAGGTGGTTGTCATGCTCGATTCCGGTATCTGAGTAAATAATATCCTGACCGTTCTTGTCGCGAATATGGTATGCCAACCCTAACCTGTGTGTGGCCTTGTTCACCTGCACGACTTGTCGGAGGATCACTTTCTGACCAAAGTTCACTGAATCTATCGCTTGGCCACTTTCATTCAACAACGCAACATTTATGAACTCTGCGACGCCGTTCTTTATCCGCTGAAAGCTGGCCATTGACTGAAAACTTTCAGCGCCATCAGTAAACTCAGCTGAGACCATCACGGACGGCTCGACAGACTCATCTAATACTCGTTCGGCTCGCTGGCTCTCGATCAAAGCAGAGTAATACTTTTCAACTGCCGTATTTACATCGCCCAAAAACTGGCTTCGTCCGGAGTCCAACAACAGTGCACGACTACATAGTGACTTCACTGAAGCTGTATCATGACTGACGAACAGCACAGTGGAACCACCAGCAATTATCGTCTGGATCATCTTCGCACATTTCGCCTGGAAGTATGCGTCACCAACCGATAGCGCCTCGTCAACAATCAAAATATCCGGATCTACATGAATGGCAACCGAAAACGCCAAGCGGACCATCATTCCGCTCGAGTATGCTTTTACTGGCTGGCCGATAAAACTGCCTATGTCCGCAAACTCAACAATCTTATCGTAACGAGCGTCCGTTTCTTCCGTACTCAAACCCAATACGGCCGCGTTCATATAAACATTCTCGCGCCCGGTGAACTCTGGATTGAATCCGGAACCCAACTCGAGAAGCGCGGCGATTCGACCATGGGTCTGAACGCTACCGCTGGTAGGATTCAACGTCCCGCAAATCATTTGCAGAAGAGTGGACTTACCACTTCCATTGCGCCCTATGATGCCAACGGTTTCACCTTTCTTGATCTCGAATGAAACATCATTCAGGGCCCAAAACTCTCGGTAATATTGGCGACCCGACATCAAAAACTGCTTCAATCGATCATGAGGCTGATCATAGATTTGATAGCACTTGCTGAGGTTTTCAACCTTGATAGCGATACCGGATTCAGAGGACATCAGCAAACCCCTTGCGTGTTTTCTGGAACCAGGCGAAACCCAGCCACATCACTAATGTCCCCACCAGCATATGAACTAAAATACTGAAGAAATTGGGCACCTGCCCCCAAAACAGCACATCTCTGGCTTGCTCAATCACAGGCGTCAGCGGATTCAGCATCAAGATAGGTCTATAAGCTTCAGGTAATGCACTCGCCGGGTAGAATATCGGCGACAAGAACATCAGCACCGATGTCAAGATCCCTATGAACTGCGCTATATCACGCAGGTAAACCCCCAGCGCAGCCAAGCCCCAGGACAACCCCATCATCATCAACACCAGTGGAAGTACCACCAGCGGAAGGTACAAAGCGGTGACGTGTGGTGCCCCAAAAAAAATCAGATAAGCAATCATCCATACCCCAAGACTTATCAGAGCATGAAACAGTGCCGCCCCGAGACTTACCCAAGGAAGTATTTCTAACGGATAAACCACTTTCTTGACATAATTCGCATTAGCAATAACTAACCCTGGAGCACGATTTATACATTCCGAAAAAAGGCTGAATACCATCAAGCCGGCAAAAAGAATCAGTGCAAACTCGGTTTTAGAGTCGCTGCCGCCGCTCCAGCGCGCCTTAAATACGACACTGAAAACAAAGGTGTATACCGCGAGCATGAAAACAGGGTTGAAGAACGACCAAAATACTCCCAACACTGAGCCGCGATAACGCCCTAACACCTCACGTTTGACAGAAGCCTTGATCAACGAACGATTTCGAACAAAACTTGCGATCATTTCGCGCGGCGATATTGAAAAATTCTGCATCAGGCAAACTCCCCTGAGTTAATAAGGGCTTTCGATCTGGCCTCTTGGGTTATAAGTAACACCACTGGCGTTGGCATCCTGGACTGCTGCATGATGTTAGCGATCAAATGAAATTCAATCCATTGGCGAAAAATCGTTAAACTTTTTCGAAGGCTTGCGACCAGACAAGAAGACTGGCTTGGCCCTATCCGAAAAAAACCATCTTGTATTTCTTCTACTCGGCGAGCCAGTCTCTGGCACACGTCACTGATTGAGAATAAACACTCAAACTGCCGGGAAAGAGCTAACTGGCACAGTTCTTCAATACTATTCATTTGTTGATGAAAAATAGCTTTCGACCATGCTGTAACACTTCCCTTATAGCTCTTTAGAGTAGAGAAAAAATGACGTGAGACAATGTCAGAGCCCAGGAGTTTCAAAATTCACGAAGCCTTGGATCTATTAGCTGAACAAACACAAAAAGGTCGTTGATCATAGACACTCGCAAAAACCAATACACCTGATAAAATGGAGCCCTGGCTGAACGCCCTAAAGGCGCGTCGAGGATACCTCAAAACGTCAACGAATAATACCTGCGAGCCCGTACCAAGCGGGCGGTTCAGGCCAAGTAGAGCCTCCCCCGCGGGGTTAGGGCATATACCATTTTCCGCCGATGTGCACGGCCAGGTACATGCCACCTGCAGGCGCCTTGACCCAATGGCATGAGCCCCGCCATACAGGCACTCGTGAGAAGGGGGGGCAAGTTTTTTGCGCCCGGAGCTGTCAATCAACCACCCGAATGCACGCAAACACGAAAAGGCGATCTTGTCGAAAATCGAGATTGACACGACCGAAGACTGGTGGTGCAAGCACGCAACACCCTTCTCAAAGGAAACCTCGTGATTACCACCGCAGAAACGACATGGCCGACCCAAGGATCAACTGCGCGCATAGAATCGGCCATCGTATCAGCAAGCGCTCGTCAGGGCTCGAGGCGGCGCTGCTGGTAAATCCAGTCGACAATCTCTCCATCAGGGGTATAGCCACTCACGGTGTCACGCAGCAGCTGCCTGACTCGAGAGTAATCATCCACCTCCACCGCAGCAAGCAACTCAGTCAACCTTGCCTTGAGCACATCCCAAGGCAGATAGTCTTCATTCGCGCTCATGATCATCGGATGCTGGGTCGCCGAGACATTGTCGCCAATCAGCAACTCTTCATACAACTTCTCACCGGGACGCAAGCCGGTGAACTCGATGGCGATGTCGCCATGCTGATTCTTCTCCGAACGAACGCTCAAACCAGACAGATGAATCATCTTCTCTGCCAATTCAACAATCCTGACCGGCTCGCCCATGTCCAACACAAACACGTCACCGCCCTGCCCCATGGATCCAGCCTGAATCACCAACTGCGCCGCCTCGGGTATGGTCATGAAATATCGAGTGATTTTCGGATGGGTAACGGTTAATGGTCCGCCGGATTTTATCTGGTTGTGGAATAGTGGAATTACTGAACCAGAAGACCCCAGCACATTCCCAAAACGCACCATAGTGAATCGGGTCTTGTTGACGCGGGATACATTGGCTTTGTCACCAAATAACACCGGCGCCAATTCGCAACTGAGCGCCTGCAAGGTTAGTTCAGCAAGTCGCTTGGTGCTGCCCATCACATTGGTAGGACGTACCGCTTTGTCCGTCGATATGAGTACAAAGTTCTCAACACCCGCCTGCAAAGCCGCCTGCGCCGTATTAAGCGTACCAATAACATTATTCAGCACGCCTTCGGCAATGTTGTGCTCCACCATCGGAACGTGTTTATAAGCGGCGGCATGATAGACCGTGTCTACATTCCAGGCGTTCATTACATCAAGGAGTTTATGGGGATGACGAATAGACCCCAGGATTGGTAGCAACCGGACAGACGATGACTCACGGTCGATTCGGCGCTCCAGCTCGGATAAAATGCTATAAAGATTGAACTCACTATGATCAAACAACAAAAGCGTGATCGGGCCAAGCGAGAAAATCTGCCGGCAGAGCTCCGAGCCAATTGAGCCGCCAGCGCCAGTCACCAGAACCACTTTTCCCTTGATGCAACGAGCCAACAAATCGGGTTGCGCCGGCACAGAGTCTCGACCCAGCAAGTCGGCTATATCTACCTCCTGGATATCATCGACCTTCACCCGGCCGCTAGCCAGATCGGTGAAATTCGGCACACTTCGTATGTGAAGCGGAAAACCTTCGAGAAAATTGAGTATCTCTCGACGCCGGGCACGAGTCGATGACGGCAGCGCCAGAAGAATCTCCTGAGCACCGGTAACATCGATCATCTGTTGAATATGCTTGGGCTTATACACCTGCAAACCGGATATTGATCGATCCGCGATACTCGCATCATCATCAATAAACGCCACGGGGCGCATCACACGCCCCATACGCAACGCTGCGACCAGTTGGTTACCCGCCACACCGGCGCCGTAAATGGCAACCTTGGTCAAACCGTCATCCCGGTTGGTGAACGGCACATGCTGAGCGGCGGTAAACCAGTCCCCCATGAAATACTGGCGCATGCAAAGGCGCAGGCCACCAATGATCACCAGGCTCAACCACCAGTAATTGAAAATGATGGAGCGCGGAACCACGTTCTCATGGTTGCTGTACCAATAGACTACAACCGCCAGAATCAACGATGAAAGGCTGACTGCCTTGATGATGGCAATGAGGGCATCATTGCCAAAATAGCGCATGACCGCGCGGTACATTCCGAACCGGATGAATAGGGGGATCGCGACCAATGGCGCACAAATGAAAAGCCAGGAATGCACTTTTAGCGGATTGTACATATCATCGACACCCAGACGGACGATGAAAGCCAACCACAGCGCAACCCAGACAAGGAAAACGTCAGTGCCAACCTGCAACAGCCTTTTCTGCCGTCGCGGCAAGCCCAATAAAAACGATCGTAATTTATCCATTGACTCGCCCGATCACCGCTCCCACTCCCACTCCCACCCCCCAAAACTTAGTAACTCCCGGCATTGTAGCCTCCTTCATGAACAGAATACGACCACCGGGGCACCCCTCGTCGGTCCACACCTGATATGACTGTCTGGACGATCAAAGGTTGCGGGGCAAGCCCGCTCGTCAGCGCCTCCCCAATCCTGTTAAGCTTGCCAGACAATGCCTACCTCGTGATGACTGCTGAAACCACCGCCGCAACTGACGTATCCCAAAGACAAAACCGTTCGAAATCATACTCATCCCTTCTTTATCGGTACTAGATTTACTATATAGCTGGCGCGCGAGAGATCGAAATCATGGAAAATCAAAACAACGGCCGTCATTTTCGAGCCCCCGCCCCCTCATCGTCGCGAGAGACCCGGCCGGACGACACTGACAAAGTTGCAGTACTTATTTGCACTTACAACGGTGCAAAATTTCTTTCTGAGCAGCTTGATTCGATTTTAAACCAGTCGCACAAAAACTGGTCAATTTACGCCTCGGACGACGGTTCGGAAGACGAAACACTGAAAATACTGCAGAGTTACCAACAGCGACTCGGCGCCGATCGACTTTCCATTCTGTCTGGCCCACGCCAAGGCTTCGCCAGAAACTTCTTATCACTAATAAAAAACACGACAATAATTGCCGACTACTTTGCGTTCAGCGATCAAGATGATATTTGGCTTGAGAACAAGCTAGAGAGAAGCATCGCTCAGATAAATGATACCCCAGGACAGCCAGCCCTTTATTGCTCAAGAACAAGACTGGTAAATTCAAAACTGGAGCCCATGGGCTACTCCCCTCTATTCAAAAGTCGTCCATGCTTTAAAAACTCATTGGTGCAAAGTATTGCAGGTGCCAATACGATGCTAATCAACAATGCAGCCCGAGAACTCATGCTGCGCATCGCCGCCGATGCCCCTGTTGTGGCACACGACTGGCTGGCGTATCTTTTAGTGAGTGGTTGCGGCGGAAAAATCGTATATGACCCTCTACCCACGCTAGACTATCGCCAGCATGAGGGCAACCTTATTGGTGCCAACGCCGACTTGAAGAACCGACTTCTGCGAATTAGAAAAATGTTGACCGGTAGGTTCAGAGAGTGGAGTACTCAAAACCTTATCGTCATTAATTCAGTCAAAGAAAGTTTAACACCTGAAAACAAACAGACACTTCAACAGTTCGAGCTCGCGCGACAAAGCGGATTAATTTCACGACTTCGCCTTATAAAAAACAGCGGTGTCCATCGCCAGACACTGAAGGGAAACGTCAGCTTAATAGCAGCCGCAATTCTTAATAAAATTTGACCCGTGCCACCCTTCACGCCCCTTTGCAAAGCTTCCAGCTACAACTTAAAACTGAAAAGAAAGGGGCGTTTGCAGTAGCCGCCCCAAAGGAAAAACCATTTCATCAGCACTTTTTATCCGTGTGTCGGCCTCGCAGCGAGCGATCAGCGCACCACTCCCGCGTGGAATTTCCACGCAAGATAAAAGAGCGGGGAATAAGCAAGAAGGCATCCCCAACCGCCCCCCAAGCCTCCAGCACCAACGAATAGTGATATGGGTAATAACCAGCCTATATTTATCAAGATAACGGCTACTGTGACCACCAGATGATTTTTTGAGCCTTGAGCTGCATGCTGATAAGCGTGACTACGATGAGCCTGATACACCTTATCCCCTCTTACCAGCCGCCGCACTAAAGTCCATGTTGCATCGACAATAAAAACACCGAGCAATATCAGCCAGCTCCATAACAGCTCAGGCTTTTCCCAAGCCGCGTGGAGCACTAATCCGCCTAGAACGATGCCAAGAAACCCGCTTCCGGCGTCCCCCATGAAAATCTTAGCGGGTGGGAAATTCCAGCAAAGAAACCCTGCGACTGCCCCAGCCAAAATAAGCGGAGCCCACATTAAATTCGTGTTTCCACCAAGCCAATAAACCAGACAAATCCCCAGGCACACACTTATCGCCTCAGCGCTAGCCAGGCCATCGATGCCGTCCATGAAGTTGTAAAGATTGAGCATCCACACCAGATAGATCAGCGCAAGGATGTTACCAATCACACTTAAGTCAACCAGAACTCCAAACAGTGAGATGGGGGCAAGGCCATTGAGCCAGAAGAGTGCCCAGCCGGCTGCTATAAAATGCCCCAACAGCCGCCATCTGGCGGCGATATGCCCATGATCATCGGCAAACCCAATGACCGCTACCAGCAACCCCGAGCCCAAGAGCCCTATAAGCGCTGGCGCACTCAACAGCCCCAACGCGGTCAGTACAGGGAGAGCCAATGCAAACGCGACCACGATAGCCACCCCTCCGCCACGTGGCGTAGGAACGGAGTGGGAACTGCGCTCATTGGGGATGTCCATCAGGCTTTTGGCCAAAGCATAACGGCGCAAGACCAGGGTAAAAATCCAGGAAACGGCGAATACCGCTAGTAACACCCACCAAAAAGTCATTTAGTTTGCTTGTCTCAAAAATGGTCTGCGGTCTGACGCAGGGCTCTTGCGGTACTTATTGGGGGAGCCCAATGCAACAGTTCCCTTGTCTGGTTGATATCAACTTGCAACGAGTCACATAAACGCTGAGCAACCGTTTTTTTGCCCAAGATTGAGGCCGCAAGGTTTAAAAGCACCTTGGGAATCGGTAACAATCGGGCGCTTTTGCCCAAGGCATGGGCCATACGTTGCAGCAGCTGGGTTGTGGATAAGTCTTCACCGTCACTCACCAGGAAGGTATTATTAGCGGCAGCCGGATGATCGATACAGGTCACCACGAGGTCTACCAAGTTACCTATTGCCACCAAGCTGCGCTGATTGTGAATAGCGCCCAAAGGCATCGGCACGCCCTTGTCCAGCCATCTCATCATGCTTAGGAAGTTGGCTTTGACTCCTGGACCGTAAACCAGCGGCGGCCGGATGATGACGACCTCCATGCCTGTATCCAGACTGATTTGCCTCAGCGCATCTTCGGCCTCACGCTTCGATATCCCGTACGGATCGACAGGCGCTGGGCGATCGTCAGCCTTGAAAGGCATGCCCGGGACGGTACTTTCGCCGTTAACCTTGATCGAGCTGATAAAGATGAAACGTTTTACGCCAGACTTTGCGGCTTTCTGAGCGAGTCGCACAGTCCCGTCAACATTGACTTTTCGAAACTCCACCAGGGCATCCACCGCGGTTTCGTTCATCACATGCACCCGGGCAGCGCAGTGAATGACAACCTGAACATCATTCAGGGGGGGCAACACCGTTGTCTCATTCAGATCGAATGGCACAACGCGACACAAGCCACTCAAGCGTGTAACACCGCGAACGGCCGCCACAGGGGTGAACTTCTTATCGAGCAATAACCTGAAGACCACAGCCTCGCCTACAAACCCCGTCGCGCCTGTGACTAAAACCTGCGGGCCTTTCATTTAGCTTTTTTCCCGATCACCGCCGTGGCGCAACAAATACAAAAGAAGAACACCTTATCGCGCGCACGTCGTCGGCATTTCCAGGCACTCAGTGAAAGCTTTAATAGTTGCCTGCGCCCAAGGCGCAGCCACCCTTGGACAAAGGGATTGCCACTTTGCCCAACCAGGCATGTGATGAGCCGGACTTGAGAGAACCACCAGCCGTCATGAATGGTTTTATAGCGTGCAATCAACGGGTTTATCCCGGTATTGGCTCCCACCTGATTTCGCTCATGTTGACGGTAGTGCATGGTCGGTAGCGGGTCGATGAACCATACATAGCCATGGCTTCGCGCATAGGCATAGCAGTACCAGTCGTGCAGGCTGACGTCTTGCAGTTGCTGCCAATTGGCGAGTATGGAAGCCTTCAACGACGTCGCCAGACTCTTGCCAAACACGTAAGTGCAGCCTGGCCCGGCCGCCTCGAACAAGAAGTCCCAAGTGACCTGCGGCTGAGCCTTATCCAGTAACAGGGTTCTGCCATTCGGCCAGAAGGCGGTGACGTTACTCGAATAAGCAGCATATTCGCCGGTATTCAGAGTCCGAGTCGCCCTCGAGAGTTTATCAACGTGCCAAACGTCATCCTGATCGGCAAAGGCAATAAAGTCATAGCCATCGAAATCAACATCACGGATCAGCCGGAAAAAATTACGCGAGGCACCACCAAAAGAGCCGGCAGCCGGCAGAAGGACCACGCGAGTATGCTCAGCCGCATACGCTGCACACCAAGCCTCGGTACCGTCCGTTGAAGGGTCGACGCTGATATAGATCGTTACGTCTACCGCTGACTGAATGAGGATCGAGGCAATCTGCTCCTCGATCCATTGCATTCCGTTGTAAGCCGCCAGTAAAACCGCAACTTTGGGATGTTCTACTGGCATACCTATCCTGCTTGCACCGGCTGAACGTAAGCGTTCGAAAGGATAACGCTCGCCGGTCAGTGGGAGCTCGAGTCCAGCAGCTTCTGCAGGTACTGACCATAACCGGTCTTCTTCAGAGCGTCAGCTTGAGCGCCCAGTTGTTCGGCAGTGATCCAGCCATTGTGGAAAGCAATCTCTTCCAGGCAAGCTACTTTCAGCCCCTGGCGCTGCTCGATCGTATGCACGAAGTGGCTGGCTTCAAGCAGCGAGTCGTGGGTACCGGTGTCCAGCCAGGCAAAGCCGCGCCCAAGCATTTCGACGTTGAGGGTCTTCTGCTCGAGATAAGCACGGTTGACGTCGGTAATTTCCAGCTCGCCGCGCTCGGACGGCTTGATGTTCTTGGCGATTTCGACAACCTGGTTGTCGTAGAAGTACAGACCGGTCACCGCGTAGCTGGATTTTGGCTTGAGCGGTTTCTCTTCGATGCTCAGTGCGCGGCCCGATGCATCGAACTCAACCACACCGAAGCGTTCGGGATCGGAAACGTGATAACCAAATACCGTGGCGCCATGCTGTTGAGTGCTGGCGGAGCGAAGATTGTCGGAGAAGTGCTGACCGTAGAAGATGTTGTCGCCCAGGATCAGGCAGCATGGATCCTTACCGATGAACTCCTCGCCAATGATGAAGGCTTGAGCCAGGCCATCCGGGCTTGGCTGTTCGGCGTAGGTCAGCTTGATGCCGTACAGGCTGCCGTCACCCAGCAGCTTGCGGAAGCACGGCAAGTCTTCCGGGGTGGAGATAATCAGAATTTCACGCATGCCCGCGAGCATAAGCACCGACAGCGGATAAAAGATCATCGGCTTGTCGTAGATCGGCAGCATCTGCTTCGAAACACCCAAGGTCAACGGGTGCAAACGTGTGCCCGAGCCGCCAGCGAGGATGATGCCTTTGCGATTTGTCGTGTTGATCATTTATCTAGAACTTCCATAAGCATTCGGGTTACGCCACTTTGCCAATCCGGCAAGTGCAAAGAAAAGTTATCACGCAGCTTCTGAGTATTCAGACGCGAATTCAGCGGCCGACGCGCAGGTGTTGGGTAGGCAGTGGTATCGATCGGATTGATTGCCGTCACCATCAGTTGTTCGCCATGGCCACGAGCGAAATCGATCACATGACTAGCATAGCCGTGCCACGAGATTTCGCCGCCAGCCGCCAAGTGATACACGCCTCCCAGCTCAGGGCGCTTAACGACTTGCTGAATAGCCAAGGCTGTAACGTCTGCGATCAAGTCTGCACCAGTGGGCGCTCCAACCTGATCGGCAATGACGTTCAGTGTTTCCCTGTCTTTGGCAAGACGCAGCATGGTCTTGGCAAAATTGTTACCACGAGCACCATAGACCCAGCTGGTGCGGAAGATCAGGTATTTGCAGCCGGTACCTATAATGGCCTGCTCACCAGCGAGCTTGCTCGCGCCGTAATGATTCACTGGCGCGACTGCGTCATCTTCTTTCCATGGCGCTTGTCCGCTGCCACTGAACACGTAGTCCGTAGAATAGTGAATCAGCCAGGCATCAAGGGACAATGCTTCTTCGGCCATGACCCGACTTGCCAGGGCATTTATGCGAGTTGCGAGCTCAGGCTCTGATTCGGCTTTATCCACCGCAGTGTAAGCCGCAGCGTTGACGATGACGTCGGGTTTGACCTGACGAATCGCTGCTCGCAGCGAGTCAAGATCGGACAAGTCGCCACACAGCCCATCGACCGTTTGACGGTCGAGCGCTATCACTTCACCGAGTGGCGAAAGGGAGCGTTGCAGCTCCCAGCCGACCTGGCCGTTTTTGCCAAGAAGAAGGATTTTCATGCTTTGCTTGAACGGTCAGTGTAGTTTTTATCAATCCACTGTTGATAGCTGCCACTTTTCACGTGAGCAACCCATTCGGTGTTATCGAGGTACCACTCGACGGTTTTACGAATCCCGGTCTCGAAGGTCTCTTCAGGCACCCAGCCCAGCTCACGCTGGATTTTGCTGGCATCGATTGCGTAGCGCTGGTCATGGCCAGGGCGATCCTGGACATAGGTGATCAAGCTGGCGTGAGGGCGATGCGGTGAATCGGGACGCAACTCATCAAGCAGAGCGCAGAGCGTGTGCACCACTTCAATATTTTGCTTTTCGTTATGGCCGCCAATGTTGTAAGTCTCGCCGACGACGCCTTCGGTCACGACTTTATACAGGGCACGTGCGTGGTCTTCGACGTAGAGCCAGTCACGAACCTGATTGCCTTTGCCATACACCGGAAGCGGCTTGCCTTCCAGCGCATTGAGGATGATCAGCGGGATCAACTTCTCAGGGAAATGGCATGGGCCGTAGTTGTTCGAGCAATTGGTGACCAGGGTCGGCAAGCCGTAAGTGCGGCTCCAGGCACGAACCAGGTGATCGGAACTGGCTTTACTGGCCGAATACGGCGAGCTTGGCTGGTAAGGCGTGGTTTCGGTGAAGAGGTCTTCCGGACCTTCAAGGTCTCCGTAGACTTCGTCGGTAGAAATATGGTGAAAGCGGAAATTGGCTTTGCGCTCATCATCCAGGGTGCTCCAGTAGTGGCGAGCAGCCTCCAGCAAGGTGTAAGTGCCGATAATGTTGGTCTGGATGAATTCAGACGGGCCGGAAATCGAGCGATCAACGTGGGATTCGGCCGCCAGGTGCATGATCGTATCGGGCTGGTGCTCGCGCAGGACGCGATCCACCTGATCCCGGTCGCAGATATCCACGCGCTCGAACACATAGCGCTCACTCTGAGCCGCTTGCGCCACAGACTCAAGGTTGCCAGCGTAAGTCAGCTTATCGAGGTTTACTACGGAGTCAGTAGTATTGGAAATGATATGACGAATGACTGCAGAGCCGATAAACCCGGCGCCGCCGGTTACTAGAATTTTCACGCGGAAACCATACCCTTGAGTTGCTGACAAAGCTGCACACTGAGCGCTGTCTAATCCATGAATGCAAAAGCTATCGTATTAGCCGTAGCCTCTGACGAGTGATCCATCCGTGCCAATGCCGAGATCCCTATGGAATCTCCAACTATTCAGACAGACGTAGCATTTTACAGTTTAAAGGAGGATTTACTAACGGATATAGACAGACAACGCGTGAAAAGTTCGATGCCCCTCCCCCCGACCCGCGCCTTAATCAGACCAAGCGCTTGCGCCGCGCTCTTGCGGTGCGACCGACAAACCAGCCGATAAGAGGCCCAATCAGCATCCCTATCAACAACGCCAACACCGTTATGACTGAGATTGGCAGTTGCGGCCCGGCCCAGCCAAGGAACAGCAAGGAAACTGATTGCTGGTTCTCTAGCACAAAAGCCAGAATCGCCAGCACAAGCAAGAGAACAGCTACCACGAGGAGTACGCGTTTCAAATTACGCATGAGTTACTCCTTGAGCCAACACTATCAAACCCCCTCCTCCTCGTCCTCATTCACCCGATCCCGGAGCTCTTTGCCCGGCTTGAAGTGGGGAACGAATTTACCGTCAAGGCTGACGGATTGACCGGTTTTCGGGTTGCGACCTACACGCGGTGCGCGGTAGTGCAAGGAGAAGCTGCCAAAGCCACGGATCTCGATGCGATCACCGGTAGCGAGGCACTGGGACATTTGCTCAAGCATGGTCTTGATGGCCAGCTCGACATCCTTGGATGAGAGCAGCCCTTGATGGGTGACAATTCGTTCGATCAACTCCGACTTCGTCATATTTTTCCCTTCTTTTTCAAGCAGCTAGATCAGCGCTTCAAAGGTTTTAGCACGCCCGGAGGATTTTGAACAGCCCGCGTATTGACTTATCTGCACGACGCCAGAGATGCCGTACACGGACCAAGAACCACGGCATTTACCGAAGCCAAAAGCCCGGACCTTATACCCGGGCAGTACGTAACTTGCGCTGCTCATCGACAGATAGCCGGCAGCGTACAACGCAAGTTGCGGGTCAAATCGCAGACACAAAAAAGGGCGACCGAAGTCGCCCTTTTTAATGGTCTGACAGAACTTAGTTCTGTTTTTCCATTTGTGCACGCAACAGGTCGCCCAGAGTGGTAGGACCAGCAGCGATGCTATCCGAAGGCTTGTCTTTCAAGCTCTGGATGGCTTCTTTCTCGTCTTCAACGTCTTTCGACTTGATCGAGAGCTGGATTACGCGGCTCTTGCGGTCAACGCTGATGATCTTGGCTTCTACTTCTTCGCCTTCTTTCAGAACGTTGCGCGCGTCTTCAACGCGGTCACGGCTGATTTCGGAGGCTTTCAGAGTAGCTTCGATATCGGTAGCGAGAGTGATGATGGCGCCTTTGGCGTCAACTTCTTTCACGATACCCTTAACGATTGCGCCTTTGTCGTTCTCTTGAACGTACTCGGAGAACGGATCGCTTTCCAGCTGCTTGATACCCAGGGAGATGCGCTCACGCTCTGGATCAACAGACAGGATGACGGTGTCGAGCTCGTCGCCCTTCTTGAAGCGACGTACGGCTTCTTCGCCCACTTCGTTCCAGGAGATGTCGGACAGGTGAACCAGGCCGTCAATGCCGCCGTCCAGACCAATGAAGATACCGAAATCGGTGATCGACTTGATGGTGCCGGAGATTTTATCGCCCTTGTTGAACTGGCCAGAGAAATCTTCCCATGGGTTAGATTTGCACTGCTTGATGCCGAGGGAGATACGACGACGCTCTTCGTCGATGTCCAGAACCATAACTTCCACTTCGTCGCCGACTTGTACGACTTTCGAAGGGTGGATGTTCTTGTTGGTCCAGTCCATTTCGGAAACGTGTACCAGGCCTTCCACGCCTTCTTCCAGCTCAGCGAAGCAGCCGTAGTCGGTCAGGTTGGTTACACGCGCGGTAACGCGAGTGCTTTCCGGGTAACGTGCCTTGATAGCAACCCATGGGTCTTCGCCCAGTTGCTTGAGGCCCAGGGAAACACGATTGCGCTCGCGATCGTACTTCAGAACCTTGACATCGATCTCGTCGCCAACGTTGACGATTTCGGAAGGATGCTTGATACGCTTCCAGGCCATGTCGGTAATGTGCAGAAGGCCATCGACGCCACCCAGATCGACGAATGCGCCGTAATCGGTGAGGTTTTTGACGATACCTTTGACTTGCTGACCTTCTTGCAAGGATTCCAGCAGAGCTTCGCGCTCAGCGGAGTTCTCGGCTTCGAGGACGCTACGACGGGAAACGACAACGTTGTTGCGTTTCTGGTCGAGTTTGATGACCTTGAATTCGAGCTCTTTGCCTTCCAGGTGCGTGGTGTCGCGCACTGGACGGACGTCAACCAGAGAACCTGGCAGGAACGCACGGATGCCGTTAACGTCGACAGTGAAGCCGCCTTTAACCTTACCGTTGATAACGCCCTTGACCACTTCTTCAGCTGCGAAGGCTGCTTCCAGAACAATCCAGCATTCAGCGCGCTTGGCTTTTTCACGGGACAGTTTGGTTTCGCCAAAGCCGTCTTCGACCGCGTCCAGCGCAACGTGAACTTCATCACCAATGTTGATGTTCAGTTCACCAGCATCGTTGTGGAACTGTTCCAGCGGAATGAGGCCTTCGGACTTCAGACCAGCGTGAACGGTTACCCAACCAGCTTGGTAATCGATATCGACGATGATAGCGGTGATGATCGAGCCAGCCTGAAGGTTCAGGGTTTTTAGGCTTTCTTCAAAGAGTTCTGCAAAGCTTTCGCTCATTTTAATTCCTGTTGATAAGGGCGAAGAATACGCCCATCTGCCACATCCCAGACGATGTGGGTTACGTTCATATAAAAGAAAAACCGCAGGACTATGCCTGGTGTCCCCTGCGGAGTTTCCTGGTCACCCGGCGATATCGCGAATGGCGATCTCGCTCATGATGCGTTCCAGCACCTGCTCGATGGACAATTCCGTGGAATCCAGCTGTATGGCGTCAGCCGCCGGTTTGAGCGGGGCTACCGCTCGCTGGGTGTCACGCTCATCACGTACACGTATCTCATCTAGCAGACTCGACAGACTAACATCATCACCTTTGGCCTTCAACTGCAAGTAACGGCGACGTGCACGCTCCTCGGCGCTGGCGGTCAGAAAAATCTTCAGCGGCGCATCGGGGAAAACCACCGTCCCCATGTCCCGACCATCAGCCACCAGTCCCGGAGGTTCCTGGAACGCCCGCTGGCGTTGCAGCAAAGCGTCCCGCACCGCCGGCAGCGCGGCTACCTGGGAAGCCCAGGCGCCGACCTGTTCGTTGCGCAAGTCATCAGTGACATCATCACCCTCGAGAATGATCCGCTGCGGCTGACCTTCGGTCGCCCCGACGAACTGCACGTCAAGATGCGCCGCCAGCAACTTCAGCGATTCTTCGTTGGTCAGGTCGACCCCGTGATTGCGCGCAGCAAATGCCAGCAAGCGGTACAACGCCCCCGAATCCAGCAGGCACCACTCCAGACGTTTGGCCAGAATACCGGCGATGGTGCCTTTGCCCGAACCGCTCGGCCCATCAATGGTAATTACAGGCGCCTTGATCATCACGATTGAGCCTCTTGCGCAACGCGGATACCGACCTGCGCGCACAACGCGAGGAAGTTGGGGAACGACGTAGCAACGTTGGCGCAGTCATGGATACGGATTGGAGCGCTTGCCCGCAGCGACGCCACACTGAACGCCATGGCAATGCGGTGATCGCCATGACCATGCACCTCACCGCCCCCGATCTGGCCGCCGTCGATGATGATGCCGTCCGGGGTTGGCTCGCATTTGACGCCCAGCGCCAACAAACCATCCGCCATCACCTGAATGCGATCCGACTCCTTGACTCGCAGCTCTTCTGCGCCACGCAGCACCGTGCGCCCGTGGGCACAGGCGGCAGCCACGAACAGTACCGGGAACTCATCAATGGCCAACGGAACCAGCTCTTCCGGGATATCGATACCCTTCAGTTTAGCCGCACGTACACGCAGATCAGCCACTGGCTCGCCGCCGACTTCACGCTGGTTTTCCAGAGTGATATCAGCCCCCATCAGACGCAGGATATCGATAACACCGGTACGGGTCGGGTTGATACCGACATGCTCAAGCACCAGCTCAGAGCCTTCGGCTATCGATGCTGCGACCAGGAAGAACGCCGAGGAAGAAATATCCCCCGGAACCTCGATGTGCGTCGCTGTCAGTTTGTGCCCGGACTCGACCGAAGCCGTAGCGCCATTCACGGTCACCGGATAGCCGAAACCACGCAACATACGCTCGGTATGGTCGCGAGTCGGAGCGGGCTCGGTTACGGTAGTTTTGCCATCAGCGTACAAACCAGCCAGCAGCAGGCAGGATTTAACCTGGGCACTGGCCATCGGCATGGTGTAGGTCAGGCCTTTGAGCTTGTTACCACCACGAATGGTCATCGGCGGACGACCATCTTCAGCGGTCTCGATGACCGCCCCCATTTCACGCAGCGGATTGGCCACACGGTTCATCGGCCGCTTGGACAACGACGCATCACCGGTCAAGGTGCTGTCGAAGCTCTGCGCCGCCAGCAACCCCGACAACAGTCGCATCGACGTACCGGAATTACCCAGATATATCGGCCCGGGGGCCGGCTTCAAGCCGTGCAGGCCGACGCCGTGAATGGTCACACGGCCATGGTGCGGACCTTCGATCACTACCCCCATGTCACGGAAAGCCTGCAGCGTCGCCAGGGCGTCTTCGCCCTCGAGGAAACCTTCGACTTCGGTAGTGCCTTCGGCAAGAGAGCCGAGCATGATCGAACGGTGGGAAATCGATTTATCGCCTGGTACACGAATCCGCCCAGTCAGGCGGCCACCAGGATTAGCCAGGAAAATCAGGTCGTTGGAGTTCATAGCGTCCACATAGGCCCGGCGGGCCAGGATTTTACTGAAATGCTCGCGGGCAACCCGGGCGCGCGTGAAAACGCCCAACAGCTGGTGCCCGTCCCCTGCATCGACCGCGTCGCGCAAGGCGTCGAGATCACTGCGAAATGTATCGAGTGTGCGCAGGACAGCTTCTCGATTGGCGAGAAAGATGTCGTGCCACATGACCGGGTCGCTACCGGCGATTCTCGTGAAATCGCGGAAACCGCCCGCAGCGTAACGAAAGATCTCAAGATTTTCACTGCGCTTGGCCAATGAATCGACCAAACCGAATGCCAGCAAGTGCGGCAAGTGGCTCGTAGCCGCCAGCACTTCATCATGACGCTCGACCTGCATGTGCTCAACATCCGCACCCAACTCGCGCCAAAGCCTGTCAACCATTGCCAGCGCTGCGGGATCGGTCTGTTCCAGCGGTGTCAGAATCACTTTGTGTCGACGGAACAACTGCGCATTGGAGGCTTCTACCCCGCTTTGCTCGGAGCCGGCAATCGGATGCCCCGGCACAAAACGCGCGGGCATGCCGCCGAACGCTTCGCTCGCAGCACGCACCACATTGCCCTTGGCGCTGCCGACGTCCGTCAGGATTGCTTGCCCCAGGTCCATGCGCGCCAAAACGGCCAGCAATTTCTCCATAGCCAGAATCGGCACCGCCAACTGAATGACATCGGCACCGCTACAAGCCAGAGCAAGGTCTTCTTCGCAGCGATCCACCACACCAAGCTCAACCGCCAGCTTGCGCGACTGCGGATCAAGATCGACACCCACGACCTCGCGACACAGGCCGCTTTCGCGCAGGCCCTTGGCGAAGGAACCACCGATCAGCCCGAGACCGACCACCACCAGGCGATCGATCATAGGCACAGCAGGTTGCACTGCAATGACATCAACCACGAGCCATAACCTTGGCCAGCGCCTCGAGGAAGCGGCTGTTTTCAGCCGGCAAACCAATGGTGATGCGCAGATGGTTCGGCATGCCATAGTTGGCCACCGGACGCACGATCACACCTTCACGCAGCAAACCCTGGAACACCGGTGCCGCGACGCGCCCCAGATCGACCGCAATGAAGTTGCCTTTGGACGCAATCCAGCTCAGGCCCAGCTCGCGAAAGCCCGCTTCCAGCTGCTGCATACCGGACTCGTTCAAGCGACGGCTTTCAGCCAGATATTCTTCGTCCTGCAGCGCCGCACAAGCCGCGGCCAGGGCCAGGCTGTTGACGTTGAATGGCTGGCGCACGCGGTTCAGGACATCAGCGACGATCGCCGTAGACAGGCCATAACCGACACGCAACGCGGCCAGACCATAAGCCTTGGAGAAGGTCCGCGAGACCAGCAGATTCGGGTAAGCCGCGAGGAAGTCCAGACCATCCGGAAGATCGCTACCTTCGGCATATTCGATATAGGCCTCGTCGAGCACCACCAGCACGTGCTCAGGCACGTCCTGAAGGAACTCATCCAGCGCCTCCGCACCGAACCAGGTGCCGGTCGGATTGTTTGGATTGGCAATGAAGACCACGCGAGTATTGCTGTCGATGGCTTTGAGCATCGCCGGCAAATCGTGCCCCCAGTCTTTGGCTGGAATCACGCGCGCCTGCGCACCTACGGCCTGAGTGACGATCGGATAGACCGCGAACGCATGCTCGCTGAACACCGCATTCAGACCGGGCGCCAGATAGGCACGAGCCACCAGCTCCAGAATGTCATTGGAACCGTTACCCAGGGTCACCTGATCGAGCTGCACACGGCACTGCCCGGCCAGCAAACTCTTGAGAGCGAAGCCGTTGCCATCCGGATAACGAGTCAGCTCGGCCAGCTCTTCGCGAATCGCCGCCAAGGCTTTAGGGCTGGCGCCCAGCGGGTTTTCATTACTCGCCAGTTTGACGATTTTTGCCGGATCGATATCCAGCTCGCGAGCCAGTTCATCCACAGGTTTACCCGGGACGTAAGGCGAAAGTTGTTGCACACCCGGCTGCGCCAGAGCGAGGAAGTCACCACTCATTGTTAAAGCCTCAGAGAACCGCTTTCGGGTAGGAACCCAGCACTTTGAGTGCTACTGCTTCCTGACTGATCTTCTCCAGCACAGCCTTGATCAGCGGATCACGGTGATGGCCAACGAAGTCAATGAAGAACACATAGGTCCATTTGCCACTACGCGAAGGCCGGGTTTCGATCCGCGTCAGGTCGATACCATTGTCGTGGAATGGCACCAGCAACTCGTGTAGCGCGCCAGGCTTGTTGCTCATGGAGACGATGATCGAGGTCTTGTCGTCGCCGGTCGGCGGCACTTCCTGACTGCCAATCATCAAGAAGCGCGTGGAGTTGTCCGGACGGTCCTCGATTTTTTCGGCCAGACGAGTCAGGCCGTACAAGCCTGCCGCCATGTCGCCGGCAATGGCTGCCGAGTTCCATTCACCCTTGACCCGCTTGGCCGCTTCGGCGTTGCTGGAAACCGCCACGCGCTCGACATTCGGGTAATGGGCGTCCAGCCACTTGCGGCACTGAGCCAGAGACTGGGCATGGGAGTAGATACGGCTAATGCTGTCGGTTTTGGTGTTTTCACCGACCAACAGGTGATGGTGGATACGCAGCTCGACTTCGCCACAGATCACCATATCGTGCTCGAGGAAGCTGTCGAGGGTGTGGTTGACCGCGCCCTCGGTGGAGTTTTCCACAGGCACCACGCCAAAATTCACCGCTCCGGCTGCCACTTCACGGAACACTTCATCAATTGCAGCCATAGGCTTGCTGATCACCGCATGACCGAAGTGTTTCAGGGCCGCCGCTTGAGTGAAGGTACCTTCGGGGCCTAGATAAGCCACTTTCAGTGGCTGCTCCAGCGCCAGGCACGAAGACATGATTTCACGAAACAGACGCGCCATTTCTTCGTTGCCCAACGGACCTTTATTGCGCTCCATGACCTTCTTGAGCACCTGAGCTTCGCGCTCAGGACGATAGAACACCGGCACTTCGCCTTCGGCCAATGAAGCCATCTTGACTCGCGCGACTTCCTGGGCGCAGCGCGCACGCTCACTGATCAGCTCCAGGATTTTATCGTCCAGGCTGTCAATGCGCAGGCGCAGTGCCTTGAGTTCTTGCTCAGACATTAGCCGTGTTCCTTCTCGAACTCTGCCATGTACGCCACCAGCGCGTTGACCGCATTGATGTCGACGGCGTTGTAGATAGAGGCGCGCATGCCACCCACGGAACGGTGACCCTTGAGGTTCAACAGACCGCGCTCCTCGGCACCCGCCAGGAACGGCTTGTCGAGGCGATCATCCGCCAGACGGAATGGCACGTTCATCCATGAGCGGTCGGACTTGTTGATCGGGTTGCTGTACAGCCCACTGGCGTCGATGAAGCCATACAGCGTGCGCTGCTTGACGTCATTGAGCTTGCCGATGGCTTCTACGCCGCCCTGCTCCTTCAGCCATTCAAAGACCAGACCGGAAAGGTACCAGGCCAGGGTTGGCGGGGTGTTGTACATGGAGCCGTTGTCGGCCGCGACCTTGTAGTCGAGCATGGTCGGGCAGATTGAACGGGCGCGACCCAGCAGGTCTTCGCGAACGATGTTGACGACGATACCGCTCGGGCCGATGTTCTTCTGTGCGCCGGCGTAGATCATGCCGAAACGGGAGATATCCACAGGACGGGACAGGATGTCCGAAGACATGTCCGCAACCAGTGGCACATCACCGGTTTCCGGGATCCAGCTGAACTCCAGGCCGCCGATGGTTTCGTTCGGCGCGTAGTGCACGTAGGCCGCGTCTTGCGACAGCTTCCATTCGTTCTGGCCGGGAATTGCGAAATAGTCATAAGGCTTGGCCGTCGCCGCCACATTGACGGTGCCGAAGCGCGAGGCTTCTTCAATGGCTTTCTGCGACCAGATACCGGTGTCGATATAGTCAGCCTTGCCGGTTTCCGGCAACAGGTTCAGAGGAATCTGAGCAAATTGCTGGCTGGCGCCGCCTTGCAGAAACAGCACTTTATAGTTCGAGGGGATATCCAGCAGATCACGCAGATCCTGCTCGGCCTTGGTCGCGATGGAGACGAACTCATCACTGCGATGGCTCATTTCCATGACCGACAGGCCCTTGCCATGCCAGTCCAGTAACTCGGACTGGGCACGCAACAGGACAGCTTCAGGTAGCGCAGCAGGACCCGCGCAGAAGTTATAGGCTCGTTTGCTCACATCCACTCTCGCTATGCATTCACGGTAGCGGACAGAGCAAACACCCTGCCCTGCTACGATTTATTTAGTCTTGCGACTCTTCTTCGTCTGCGGCACCGGCCTGCTGGTTTTCGACTGCATCGTCCGGATCGACAACCGCATCCAGCACAACACCTTCGAACTCAGCGCTCTCCTCGCCTTCCAGCTCTTCGCCTTCGACTTCGGATGGCTCTTGAACACGCTCCAGACCGACCAGTGTTTCGTCGCTGGCCAGCTTGATCAGGGTCACGCCCTGAGTGTTACGGCCGAGACTGGAAACTTCGTCGACGCGGGTACGAACCAGTGTGCCCTGATCGGAAATCAGCATGATTTCCTCGCCGTCGAGCACCTGGACTGCACCGACCAGACGGCCGTTACGATCGTTGCTGACCATGGCGATAACGCCCTGACCGCCACGCTTGTACTCAGGGAACTCGCTGATAGCCGTACGCTTTCCGTAACCACGCGCCGAAGCGGTGAGGATCTGGCTGCCTTCTTCCGGGATCAGCATGGAAATCAGCTTCTGACCTTCCGGCAGACGCATGCCACGCACACCGCGAGCGGTACGCCCCATGGCGCGAACGTCGGACTCTTTGAAGCGGGTAACCTTGCCGCCGTCGGAGAACAGCATGACTTCGCGCTCGCCATCAGTGATGGCAGCGGAAATCAATACGTCGCCTTCGTCCAGCTCCAGCGCAATCAAACCAACGCTGCGTTGACGGCTGAATTGCTCCAGCGGCGTCTTCTTCACCGTACCGTCAGCGGTAGCCATGAAGATGTAGTGACCTTCGGTGTATTCCTCGACCGGCAGCATGGTGGTGATGTATTCACCCTCACCCAGCGGTAGCAGATTGACCAATGGACGACCACGGGCAGCGCGTGATGCTTCCGGAATTTCATAGGTTTTCAGCCAGTAAACCTTGCCCTTGCTGGAGAACAGCAACAGCGTGGTGTGACTGTTGGCGACCAGCAGGTGGGCGATGTAGTCCTCATCCTTGACGCCGGTAGCCGACTTGCCTTTACCGCCACGACGCTGAGCCTGATACGCAGCCAATGGCTGGGTCTTGGCATAGCCACCGTGCGAGATGGTCACGACGCGCTCTTCTTCCGGGATCATGTCACCCAGGGTCAAATCGAGACGAGCATCGAGAATCTCGGTGCGACGTACATCGCCGTACTCGGCACGAATGACTTCCAGCTCCTCGCGGATCACTTCCATCAGGCGCACAGCGCTGTTGAGGATGCGGATCAGCTCACCGATCTGGTTGAGGATTTCCTGGTATTCGGCCAGCAGCTTTTCGTGCTCCAGGCCGGTCAGACGGTGCAGACGCAGCTCAAGAATGGCTTGCGCCTGTTCTGGCGAGAGGAAGTATTTGCCTTCGCGCAGACCGTATTGCGGGTCGAGATTTTCCGGACGACAGGAATCAGCACCGGCACGCTCGACCATCGCGACCACTGCGCTGGACTCCCAAGGCGTGCTTATGAGCGCTTCCTTGGCTTCCGACGGAGTTGGCGAAGCCTTGATCAGGGCGATGACCGGGTCGATGTTCGACAGTGCGACAGCCTGACCTTCCAGGATATGGCCACGTTCACGGGCTTTACGCAGTTCGAACACGGTACGACGGGTTACGACTTCGCGACGGTGACGTACGAAGGCTTCCAGCAGATCCTTCAGGTTGAGGATCCGTGGGCGACCGTCAATCAGCGCAACGATGTTGATGCCGAAAACGCTTTGAAGCTGAGTCTGGGCATAGAGGTTGTTGAGGACCACCTCAGGCACTTCACCACGACGCAGTTCGATCACGACGCGCATACCGTCCTTGTCGGACTCGTCGCGCAGCTCGGTGATGCCTTCGAGCTTTTTCTCTTTGACCAGCTCGGCGATCTTCTCGATCAGACGCGCCTTGTTCAACTGGTAAGGCAGTTCGGTAATGACGATCTGCTGACGACCACCGACCTTGTCGATGTCTTCGATGATCGAACGGGCACGCATGTAGATGCGTCCGCGACCGGTACGGTAGGCTTCGATGATGCCGGCGCGACCGTTGATGATCGCGGCAGTCGGAAAGTCCGGGCCGGGGATGAATTGCATCAACTCATCGACGGTCAACTCAGGGTTGTCGATGAGCGCCAGGCAACCGTCGATGACTTCACCAAGGTTGTGCGGCGGGATGTTGGTCGCCATGCCCACGGCGATACCGCTGGAGCCGTTGACCAACAGGTTGGGGATCTTGGTCGGCATGACCGCGGGGATCATTTCGGTGCCGTCGTAGTTCGGCACCCAGTCCACGGTTTCTTTATGCAGGTCGGCCAGCAGCTCGTGCGCCAGCTTGGTCATGCGCACTTCGGTGTATCGCATGGCCGCGGCGTTGTCGCCGTCGACCGAACCGAAGTTACCCTGGCCGTCTACCAGCAGGTAGCGCAGGGAAAAAGGCTGGGCCATACGAACGATGGTGTCATACACCGCAGTATCACCATGGGGGTGATACTTACCGATCACGTCACCGACAACACGGGCAGATTTCTTGTACGGCTTGTTCCAGTCGTTACCCAGCTCGCTCATCGCGAACAGTACGCGCCGGTGCACGGGCTTCAAGCCATCGCGCGCATCAGGCAGTGCCCGCCCGACAATTACGCTCATTGCGTAATCGAGGTAGGACTGCCTCATCTCGTCTTCGATATTGACCGGGATGATTTCTTTGGCCAGTTCGCCCATGAGAAGCCTGATTCCTTTTTCTGGTGAAACTTCGTCGCATCCATATGGGACGAACGAAGCTCGTCGATGCAGGCTTGGTGCCATGCCTCGACTTACGACAAATCAACGAGTTATGCCATGGATCTGCGCAGTAAAGGCAGCCACATCGGGCTACCTTGGAAACCGCCGGATGTTATCACAATCGCCGCCACGCACCTATCCCCCAGACGCGCATGGAGCATAGTTAGTGGACCGGTGACAGCCTGATAGGGGACCAGAGAAGCTTAGAGGTGTTATTGCGCCCGATTCGCAAGCGAAATGCTGCTTCAGGTGCAGCAGACCGCGTCATCGTTCATCGCGGGCAAGCCTCGCTCCTACAGAACATCGGGGACTTGTAGGAGCGAGCTTGCTCGCGATAGCTATCTAACTGGCGCCAAATACCTTCAATGCAGCCGCTTGCGACACATCAACTGAGCCAGTTTCGCGGTATCGGGCCGCTCGACAATGCCTTTTTCGGTGACGATGGCGTCGATCAGGTCCGCCGGGGTGACGTCGAAAACCGGATTGAAAGCGCCCACATCAGCCCCGACGCGCTTGCCGCCGACTTCCAGCAGCTCACTGCCATCACGCTCTTCGATAGGAATATCGTCACCGCTGGCCAAGGTCATGTCGATGGTCGAACTCGGCGCCACCACCATGAAGCGCACCCCGTGGTGCATGGCGCACACCGCCAACTGATAGGTGCCAATCTTGTTCGCCACATCGCCATTGGCGGTAATCCGGTCAGCACCGACGATCACCCAGGTCACGCCCTTGGTTTTCATGATGTGTGCCGCGGCCGAGTCGGCATTCAGCGTGACCGGAATACCTTCGTTGGCCAACTCCCAGGCAGTGAGCCGCGAGCCCTGCAACCAAGGCCGGGTTTCATCGGCGTAGACCCGCTCCACCATACCTTCCAGCCAGGCACCACGAATCACTCCCAGCGCCGTGCCAAAGCCGCCCGTGGCCAAGGCGCCAGTATTGCAATGCGTCAAAATGGCTTGAGCATTGCCCTGATGCTTGCGGATCAGATCGACACCCAATTGCGCCATGGTCAGATTGGCTTCGCGATCGCTTTCATGAATGGCCAAGGCCTCCGCCTCAAGGACCGACAACGGATCGGCATGCCCTTTTAGCCGTTCAAGACGCTCGCGCATGCGGTTCAGCGCCCAGAACAGATTGACCGCCGTCGGCCGCGAATCCGCAAGCAAGGCAAAATCCTCCTCAAGAGCTGCCTGCCAGTCACCACCGGCGGCAAACCGCGTGCGCGCCGCCAGCACTACACCATAGGCCGCACTGATGCCAATGGCCGGGGCACCACGCACAACCATCGAGCGAATGGCTTCGGCCACACCGGCTGCACCGGTGTAGGCAATCCAGCGTTCTTCGAACGGCAAAATGCGCTGATCGAGCAGATAAAGGGCATCATCCCGCCAATCGATGGCCTTTACCTTCTCCGCAGCCAACAGTCGATCGCGCATGCCTCACCCCGTACTCATGTACAAAAGCCGCCGATTATAGCGATCCGCCCGCGAAGACGCTCGGGTATACTTCGCCATCCTTTATAAAGCACTGGAACCCACCCTCGATGCCGAACCCTGCCGCTGCGCTCGACTTATTATTGCTGCCGACCTGGTTGGTACCTGTCGAACCCGCCGGTGTGGTCCTCAAAGAGCATGGCCTGGGCATCCGTGACGGCCGCATTGCGTTCATCGGCCCGCGCGCCGACGCCTTGAAACTCAACGCCACTGAAGTCCGCGAATTGCCGGGCATGCTGCTCAGCCCTGGCCTGATCAATGCTCACGGGCACGCGGCAATGACCCTGTTTCGCGGCCTGGCCGATGACTTGCCGCTGATGACCTGGCTGGAGCAGCACATCTGGCCCGCCGAAGCCAAGTGGGTCAATGAGGACTTTGTTCGCGATGGCACCGATCTGGCCATCGCCGAACAGCTTAAAGGCGGCATCACCTGTTTCTCGGACATGTATTTCTTCCCGAAAGTTGCCAGTGAACGCGTGCATAACAGCGGTATTCGCGCACAAATTGCCATCCCGATCCTCGACTTTCCGATTCCCGGTGCAAGCGATGCCGATGAGGCCATCCGTCAGGGCATCGAGCTGTTCGGCGATCTCAAGCACCATCCGCGCATCAAGATCGCCTTCGGCCCTCATGCACCCTACACCGTCGGCGACGAGAACCTCGAGAAAATCCGGGTCATTGCCGAGGAGCTGGATGCCTCGATTCATATGCACGTCCATGAGACCGCGTTTGAAGTACAGCAATCCGTCGAGCAGCGCGGCGAGCGACCAATGGCCCGCCTGGGGCGCCTGGGCTTGCTTGGTCCGCGCTTCCAGGCCGTTCACATGACACAAATCAGCGATGAAGACCTGGCTTTGCTGGTAGAAAGTAACAGCAGCGTGATTCATTGCCCGGAATCGAACCTGAAACTGGCCAGTGGCTTCTGCCCGGTCGAGCGTTTGTGGCAGGCCGGGGTCAACGTTGCGGTCGGCACTGATGGCGCAGCCAGCAACAATGACCTGGATCTGCTCGGCGAAATCCGCACCGCAGCACTTTTGGCCAAGGCCGTCGCTGGCTCGGCGACCGCCCTGGATGCCCATCGCGCATTGCGCATGGCCACGCTCAACGGCGCACGAGCGCTGGGACTGGACGCCGAAGTCGGCTCACTGGAAGTCGGCAAAGCTGCCGACCTGGTGGCCTTTGATCTCTCCGGCCTGGCGCAGCAACCCATTTACGACCCGGTCTCGCAGCTTGTATATGCCACCGGCCGAGACTGTGTGAAACACCTTTGGGTCGCCGGCAAGCAATTGCTCGACGACCGGCGCCTGACCCGCCTGGATGAACAACAGCTTTGCGCCACAGCCGTAGCCTGGGGCAAACGCATCAGCGGTCATCGCCAATAGATAGAAACCTTGAACTGACATTCAAGGCTTACCACAGAATTTATTAGATTTAGAGGATGCCCCATGAGCAACGTCGACCACGCTGAAATTGCCAAATTCGAAGCCCTGGCCCATCGCTGGTGGGACCGTGAAAGCGAGTTCAAACCGCTACACGACATCAACCCGTTGCGGGTCAACTGGATTGACGAGCGGGTAAAACTGGCCGGCAAAAAAGTCCTCGACGTCGGCTGCGGCGGCGGCATCCTTAGCGAAGCCATGGCCCTGCGCGGCGCAACGGTGATGGGTATCGACATGGGCGAAGCGCCGCTGGCCGTGGCCCAGCTGCATCAACTGGAATCCGGCGTCAGCGTCGAGTACCGGCAGATCACCGCCGAAGGCCTGGCCGAAGAAATGCCGGAGCAATTCGACGTGGTCACCTGCCTGGAAATGCTCGAACACGTGCCAGACCCCTCTTCGGTGATCCGCGCCTGCTTCCGCATGGTCAAGCCAGGCGGCCAAGTGTTCTTCTCCACCATCAATCGCAATCCGAAGGCATTCCTGTTAGCCATTGTCGGCGCCGAATACATCATGAAACTGCTGCCGCGCGGCACCCACGACTTCAAGAAGTTCATCCGCCCTTCCGAACTCGGCGCCTGGAGCCGCTCGGCCGGCCTGACGGTCAAGGACATCATCGGTCTGACCTACAACCCGCTCACCAAGCACTACAAGCTGGCGACGGACGTTGACGTCAACTACATGATCCAGACCCTGCGGGAGGAATAAGCCCATGCGTATCAGAGCGGTTCTTTTCGACATGGACGGCACTCTGCTCGACACCGCACCGGACTTTATCGCCATTTGCCAGAGCATGCGCGCCGATCGCGGCCTGGCACCGGTTTGCGACAAGCACATCCGCGACGAAATCTCCGGCGGTGCGCGGGCCATGGTTGCCGTGACCTTTTCGATGGACCCGGAATCACCGGGTTTCGAGGAACTGCGCCTGGAGTTCCTGGAGCGCTACCTGAAAGACTGCGCAGTCCATAGCAAACTTTTCGATGGCATGGCCGAGCTGTTGGCGGACATCGAAAAAGCCAATCTGATCTGGGGCGTCGTCACCAATAAGCCGGTACGTTTTGCCGAACCGATCATGCAGCAACTAGGGTTGGCGGAGCGTTCGGCGGTGCTGATCTGCCCGGATCATGTAAAAAACAGCAAACCTGATCCCGAACCACTGATCCTCGCTTGCAAGATGCTCGACCTGGATCCGGCCAACGTGCTGTTTGTTGGCGATGACCTACGCGATATCGAGTCAGGCCGCGACGCAGGCACCAAAACTGCCGCGGTGACCTGGGGCTATATTCATCCAGACGACAACCCCAGTCATTGGGGGGCGGATGTGGTGGTCGATCATCCACTGGAGTTGCGTAAGGTTCTGGATAGCGCCCTGTGTGGTTGCTGAGCGACTTTCCTGTGTAGGTTGCGCGGCTGCTGACCGCCTTCCTGTAGGAGCGAGCTTGCTCGCGATGGACTTGAAACTGACGCGTTTTGTCAGGAAGCACGCGTTATCGTTAACGACCATCGCGAGCAAGCTCGCTCCTACATAATTTTGTTGAGGTTTTTTATGTTTGATTACTCCGCCCGCCCTGAACTGCTCAAAGACCGGGTCATCCTGGTCACCGGCGCTGGCCGTGGCATTGGAGCTGCTGCCGCGAAGACCTTTGCAGCTCATGGCGCCACCGTGCTGCTGCTGGGCAAGACCGAAGCCAATCTGACCCGGGTCTATGACGAAATCGAAGCGGCCGGTCATCCACAACCGGCAGTCATTCCGTTCAACCTGGAAACCGCACTGCCGCATCAATACGATGAGCTGGCGGCCATGGTCGAAACCGAGTTCGGACACCTCGATGGCCTGCTGCACAACGCGTCGATCATTGGTCCGCGCACCCCGCTGGAGCAGCTGTCCGGCGAAAACTTCATGCGTGTGATGCAAGTCAACGTCAACGCGATGTTCATGCTGACCAGCACCATGCTGCCGCTGCTCAAGCTATCCCAGGACGCATCAGTGGTGTTCACCTCAAGCAGTGTCGGACGCAAAGGCCGCGCCTATTGGGGCGCCTACGGGGTCTCGAAGTTTGCGACCGAAGGCTTGATGCAAACCCTGGCCGATGAACTGGACACCGTCGCACCAGTGCGCGCCAACAGCATCAACCCCGGCGCTACCCGCACCAGCATGCGGGCTCAGGCATATCCAGGCGAAAACCCGAGCAACAATCCGACACCTGAAGAAATCATGCCGGTCTATCTGTACCTGATGGGGCCGGACAGCACCGGCATCAACGGCCAGGCCTTCGACGCTCAGTAATCCCCTTCAACCACCGCGACGGAATACCGTCGCGGCGCACGCAACAAGGTCATCAGGCCTGTTATTGAAGCCAAACAAATGCCACGGCGTCCATACACATTGACGCCATTACCGACCAACCGATTGAATTATAACGATTTTTAATTTACCGAACCTAATGGCACGACTTTCGCTCTAACACTGCTCAGACACGCAGCGTGTTAGCGAAGCGGGCATCGCCTGAGCCGGGGCTTATAACGTTCGGCAAAGCAGACTAGACTGCAGTTACTTGTCCTACGGGACTGATGGACCAGTATGACGCGCAGCCCGAAGCCGCTCTCACCCAGCCTGTAAGACAGCATTACGTGCTTAGGGGCTCACACCATATGAAATCACCTACCCAGACCAACGCAATTGACTTTGATAGCGCCAAATTGCAACGCCTGGGCTTTGGTCAGCAGTCACCCCTTCTACAACGCCCCGTCAGCCTTGCGCAATTGCGCCAGCAACTAGGCCTACAGCTGCAAACCAGTCTTGAGTCACAGCATATTCTGGGATTGTTCTTCCGCGAAATTCAGCGACTCGTTCCACTGGATGCCTTGAGCTACCAGCACCAGGCCAGCGATTTGCGCCTGGCGTTCGGCCAGCGCGGACACCATTGCGTGAGCTACAGCCTCAGCCATGAGGGCGAACACTTGGGTGAGCTGGTGTTTCGACGCAATCAGCGCTTTAGCGAACAGGATCTGGGCAACCTGGAGTCTCTACTGTCTTCCCTGCTCTACCCGATCCGTAATGCCTTGCTATACCGGGCAGCCACTCGTAGCGCGCTGCGCGACCCGCTGACGGACACCGGCAACCGGATCGCCATGGATCAGACGTTTCAACGGGAAATCGAAATGTCCCGTCGGCATCTGCAACCGCTATCGCTGTTGATGCTGGATATCGACCACTTCAAGAGAATCAACGACAGCCACGGTCACGGCGCAGGCGACAAGGTGCTCAAGGCCGTAGCCGCCTCGATCAAGGACCAGTTGCGCAATGTCGATATGGTGTTTCGATATGGTGGCGAGGAGTTTCTGATCCTGCTCTCCAACACTGGCCGAGAGGCCGCCGCCATGGTTGGCGAGCGGCTACGTCATGCAGTACAGGCTCAGGATTATTTAGCGGATGACACGCTTATCGAACTGACAGTAAGCCTTGGCTGCGCCACCCTGTTACCCGGTGAGTCAGCCGAAAGCCTGTTGCGCCGGGCAGACAGCGCTTTGTATGTGGCAAAACGTGAAGGCCGCAACCGGCTGGCGATGGCGGGCTGAGAACGCAGGACTAATGTGGGAGCGGGCTTGCTCGCGAATGCGGTCTAGCATTCACTACTTATGCTGACTGATACACCGCTTTCGCGAGCAAGCCCGCTCCCACATTTGATTTGTGTTGCCTCAGGATCTCAGGATCAGCTCTCGACCAGCTCCATGCGCTGACGAACCACCGGAGCTTTCTCTAGCTGCATGCAACGTTCCAGGAACAGGTACATGTAGTCGTAGCTCTTGCAAATGGCCTGGCGTAACTCGACTTGCAGTGATTTGTCTGGGTTCAGACCCGCCAGCGTGCAGATGATTTCCAACGCCTCCCATGGATGAGCATCATCGTACTGGGCATGCATTTTCAACCACTTCATCGCTCGCTTGCGGTCTTCCTCCGGGAACGCCGCCGCATAGATGCCATTGGAGCAAACCAGCGCCGACCACTCGCCTGTAGCCCCCTCAATGGCATAGTTGGTCGCGGCAATCGCCACGATCAGCGAATCGGCCGAACTGGTGTGCCAGCACCAATGACTCAGGGCATGAAGCTCTGGCGCTACCTGTTGCGCCTGTAAATCTTCCAGACTGACGCCGTGCGCACGACTCCAGTGCACCCAATAATCAGCATGATTGAGTTCTACGCGAATGTTACGCATCAGCCAGCGTCGCGCCATGTCCTCGCCGGGATGACGTGCAAAGCGGGTCTTGGTCAGATTTTGTGCCATATACAAAGCGAACTGCTCAACGACAGGCCAGCCACCGATCAGGTACTGACGCATGGTTTTGGCACTGAGTTTGTTGTCGCGCATGCGTTGATACAGTTCGTGCTCGACCACCCGGCGTTTGCTCTCGCTGCAATCCTGGATCAGCTTCTGAGCCCAGGCGGGATAACTTGCGGCTTCCATAAGCGGGCCGGTTCTGTTGAATGTGTCGATCACTGTCGAGCTCCTTTTGATTGTGATTGTACGGATCAGCAAGAGATTTCAACGGAACGTGCCAGGCGCCTTGAATAACAAAGGCTGTGGTCGCGCGGGCCGACACTGCAGGCTGTCACAGGTAAACAATTGCGGGCGTTGGATAATGTACCCTTGAGCGTAATCCACTCCGATTTCCAGCAAGGCCTGCTCAATCTGAGGTGTTTCAACAAACTCTGCAATCGTGCGCTTACCCATGACATGACCGATGTGATTGATCACTTCGACCATAGCGCGGTTAATCGGGTCGTCCAGCATATCCTTTACGAAACTTCCATCGATCTTCAAGAAGTCTACAGGTAAATGTTTAAGATAGGCGAACGAGGACATACCGGCACAAAAGTCATCTAGTGAGAAATGGCATCCCAAGCCTTTGAGCTCATTAATAAATCTAATTGCACTTCCCAGATTGGAAATTGCACTGGTTTCTGTGATTTCAAAACAAATCATTTCAGGAGGGACAGCGTAGGCAATGAACTGCTCACGCAGGAAGTCCAGGAAGTCGTCATCTCCGATAGTAATGCCCGAGAGGTTTATCGCACACATGGCCATCGGCCCTTCACGCTCTTCAGCAATACATTGGGCGATGATCTTGAATACATTCTGTACCACCCAACGATCCAGCGATGTCATCAACCCGTAACGTTCGGCGGCGGGAATAAAGCTGTTGGGCAGAATCATTCGCCCTGCTTCGTCATGCAACCGCAGCAATATTTCGATATGCCCGCCCCCGCGCTCCGTCTGACCCAACGCAGCGATTTCCTGGGCATATAAACAAAAGCGGTTTTCCTCCAGCGCCATGTGCAGTCGTTGCACCCACGCCATCTCGCCAAAGCGCAACGACAACTCCGAATCGTCGGCATGGTAGACCTGCACCCGATTACGCCCTTTCTCTTTGGCCATGTAGCAGGCCATATCGGCGGCACGCAATGACGCCTCAAGGGTTGTGGGCGTTTGCGCGACGTGAACCAGGCCGATGCTGACCGTGGTCAGAAAAGGCCGGCCCTTCCATACGAAATGGAGGTTCTGCACGGTCTGGCGCAACCCCTCGGCGATCTTCTCTCCGGCGTCCGGCGGGCAGTTTTCAAGCAAAATGCCGAACTCATCTCCACCCAGGCGCGCCAGGGTATCGCCTTCGCGCAGGCCCGATTGCAACAAGGCACAGATATGCCGAAGCAGTTCATCGCCCGCTGCATGCCCGCACGTGTCATTGACCAACTTGAACTGATCCAGGTCGAGAAACATCAAGGCATGGCGGCCCGGCTGGCGTGCCAGATTGTGCAGGGCTTGTTCGAGCCGATATTCGAATTCGCGACGATTGGCCAGGCCCGTCAGAGCATCGTGAGTCGCCTGCCATGACAGATTGGCGATGTATTGACGCTCTTGTGTCATGTCGTGCAGCACCAGTACCGTGCCGCTGACTTTACCGGCGTTCTGGATCGGCGCGCCGACCAGGGTGACTGACACGGTACTGCCGTCCAGGCGCTGAATGAGTTTGGAGTGCTCACTGCCACCACTGAGTTGACCACTCAAAATGTGCTCGATCAGGGTAAAACCATCAGTCTGGGCGTTTTCATCCAAAAGATTGAATAACGCAGCCAATGGCAGACCGTTGGCCTGCTCGGCTTTCCAGTGAGTCAGCTCTTCAGCCGCCGGGTTCATGTAAGCGATCGCTCCCCCGACATCCGTAGTGATAACGCCATCACCAATGGATTGCAGCGTGATTTGCGCCCGTTCTTTTTCCAGCTGCAAGGCATCGGCAAATGCGTGGCGCTGCTTCAGAAGCTTGTGGGTACGCAAGAGTGCCAGGGCGATCAACACCAGCGCTGTGGCCAGATTGGTGTACAGCAACAATCTCAGAATGACCCGAGACCCTTCGCCCAATGCATCGCTGAAGGCCTTGGCAGCGGGCGTCACACTATCGTTAATGGCAAGTATCAAGGCCTTCCAGCGCTGAAAATCGGCAGGTTTGGCTTGATCACTGATGATGCCCCGGTGCATCTCCCAAGCGACAGTATCCAGTTGTAGCAGGTAGCTATCGCCCACAGTCCATCGACTGATGGCTTCTTCCAGGTAGCTGAAGTGGCGAAAGTTCAGGTACAACCAGATCAGGCTTGATATGTCATCCGGATGGTTACCACCATTGAGGATCCCCAGACGGGCAGCGTCAAGGTCCGGGGGCTGACGATCCAGGGCGATACGCAGCTCATGCCCACCCTGCGGCACGGCGATGGCGTGCTGGTACTTGAGAAAAATCGCTTCGTCGCGGCTGTCGGCATACAGATTGAGGTAATAGATAGCGTCTTTCTGGCCCTTGGACCACAGACTTTCACCTGCAACATAGCCGCGCACCGCTGACAGAACGTACAGGCTGACGCCGCCCAGCAATGCCTGAAATAACACAACGGCAATAAATGGCCAGACGATACCCAATAATCGTGGTGTTCCGAGAGTCCGCGTTTGCTTCATGAGGTCCCTTGCATAAGCACTGCCAGATGAACACCCGAGTGAGCTCTGCTCCTAACAGCACAGACTAGGCTAATTTCCAATAATTCGAACTGATCGATGCGTCGTTCGAAATCTATTTAGTTGCAAGGCAAAAGTTGAACGCCGCAAGAGCAACATTTTCCCTAATGAATTCAAGCACTAAGCACAGAAAAGCGGTCAAAATTCAAGGTTGTTGAACTTGCTGCAGATGGCCATAAAGCTTGGCGTACAGGCCGCCGTCGGCAATCAGCTGCTGATGGTCGCCATCTTCGGCAATATGCCCGCCATCAAACACAAGTACTCGATCAGCCTGTTTTACCGCAGACAGACGGTGAGCAATGATTAATGTTGTCCTGCCGTTTAAATAGCGCGCCAGCGCCTGGTGCAGGTTGTACTCGGTAGCAGCGTCCAGCGCCGAGGTGGCCTCATCGAGTATCACCACCTTGGGTTCAGCCAGGACCATCCGCGCAATAGCCAGACGCTGTCGCTGACCGCCAGACAAGCGCACCCCGGAGCGCCCGACGATACTATCCAGCCCCTGCGGCAAGGCTTTGACGGTGGTATCCAGTTGGGCAATTTCCAGCGCCTGCCAGCAGGCCTCATCACTGCGTAAACGCCCCATGGTCAGGTTGGCCCGTACCGTATCGTTGAACAGCGCCGGGTGCTGCAGCACAACTGCGACATGCTCGCGCACGGTTTCCAGACCGATTTCCTGTTGGGTCGAACCGCCGAAGCGGATGCTGCCCGACAGCGGCGTATAGAGCCCTAGAAGCAATTGCACCAGGGTACTTTTGCCACCACCGCTGGCACCAACGATCGCGACTTTTTCGCCGGGAGCAATGGACAGGTTCATCTGATCCAGCACCAATTCGTCGCCGTAACCGAAGCTCAAACCGCGGACCTCGATCCCCACCGTCTCGCGCCCCTGAAAAGGGTTATTACCACCGGGATACTGCGGCTCATCGGCACGCGACAGCAACTCATTGATCCGCGTCAACGCCCCACCCGCCGAGTAGTAGGCGTACTGCAAATTGAGCAATTGCTCGACCGGACCGATCATGAACCAGAGATAACTGAACACCGCCAGCATCTGGCCAATGGACAGGTCTGAGAACAGCACGGTGAGCATGGCCGCCGCACGAAAGATGTCGATGCCAAACTGGAACAGTAAACCGCTGGCCCGGCTGGAGGCGTCGGTCTTCCATTGTGAGTTCACCGCATAGTCGCGAACTTCCTGCGCCCGCAGGCCCAGACGCCCGAGGAAAAAGCCCTGGCGATTGCCGGCGCGGACTTCCTGGATCGCATCAAGGGTTTCGGTGAGCGCCTGGGTAAATCGCGAAGTGCTGTCGTTCTCCAGTTTTTTCAGGTGTTTGACCCGTTTGCCCAGTTGCACCGTGGCGTAAATCACCAGCGGATTGAACAGCAGTATCAACAACGCCAGCTGCCAGTGCATCCAGACCAGAATGCCCGCGGTCCCGACCAGTGTCAGCATGGCCACCAGAAAGCGACTGAGGGTTTCACCCACAAATTTATCAACGGTATCCAGATCGGTGACCAAATGGGTGGTCACCGTACCGCTGCCCAGACTTTCGTACTCGCCGAGGGAGATGCGCTTGAGTCGCTCGATCAGCCTGACACGAATGCGGTAGACGATATCTTTGGCCAGGCTTGCGAACAATCGCGCCTGCAGCACGTTGAACAGCAACGCGCCGCAACGCAGTGTCAGGGTGATCAGCAACATCAGGCCGATGTAACCGGCGGCTCTTTGCCAGTCTGTCGGTAGAGCGTGATTCATGACCTTGAGCGCGGCATCACCACGCCCCAGCAGCACTTCATCCACCAACAATGGCAACAGCAAGGGGATCGGCACGCTGCACAGCGTCGCCAACACCGCTACGCCGTTGGCAATCCACAGGGATTTCTTGTGATGTAGCGCCAAACGGCGGATTTCCGCCCAACTCAGTCGATCGATACGCTTGGGTTGCTCCACACTATCGGGTTGATCATGCACAGGCGGCACGCTCCAGCCAACGACCAAGCAATGGAGAGAGTTCGTTCAGCGGCTGATAGCCATTGGTCAACAGCGCCAGTTGACCATCGCGCTCAGCGAGTAAGGTCGGGAAACCGGCGATACCCAGGTCCTGCACCCAGGTGAAATCCGCCGCCGTCGCCGCGTGCTGCTCGGCGCGATCGAAAGCTGCTGCAAACTCGATACGCGGCACACCAGCTTTTTCAGCCAGATCCACCAGCACACTGGCGAGGGTGACGTCGCGACCTTCAGCATAAAAGGCGTGCTGAATCAGTTTGAGCAGTTTCCAGGCGCAATCCGGTGCCAGACTGCGCGCGGTGACCACCGCCCGGCAGGCCGGCTCGGTGTCATAGACAAAACCGTCGGGCAAAGCGCCCTCGAACTTGAACGGTTGGCCAGTGGCCTCGGTGACCGCCTGCCAATGCTCAAGGATGTAACGCCGCGTGGTCGGCTCCAGCGCTGCACCACTGCCGGTCCTTAAGCCGCCAACCACCAGGTGCAATTCAACGCCCGCGGCTTGAGCCTGCTCTACCAGGGCCTCGGCCACCGGAGCAAAGCCCCAGCACCAGGAACACATCGGGTCCATTACATAGAGCAGGCGTGCGGACATGGCTCAGGCCTCGGATGGCTGACGGTAGTTGAAACCAATCGGGTGCGGCTGGTTACGGGCTTTCGCCAGCTCGATCTGCTTCTGCCGGTCGATGGCACTGCGTCGGGTTTTCTCGCTCAGCTTATCCCAGCAATGCGGGCAACTGATGCCGGCCACATAGTGCTCGCTGGCGCGGTCTTCGACACTGATGGGTGTACGACAGGCATGACACTGATCGTAGTCGCCTTCACTCAAGTCGTGACGCACGGTAACCCGGTTATCGAAGACAAAGCAGTCGCCGCGCCACTGACTTTCTTCCTGCGGGACCTCTTCGAGGTACTTCAGAATGCCGCCTTTGAGGTGATACACCTCGTCGAAGCCCTGGCTGAGCATGTAGCTCGAAGCCTTCTCGCAACGAATGCCGCCAGTGCAGAACATGGCGACTTTCTTGTGTTTGGCCGGATCGAAGTTGGCTTTGATGTAGTCAGGGAACTCGCGAAAACTGGTGGTTTTCGGGTCGATCGCGCCTTCGAAGGTGCCGATCGAGACTTCATAGTCGTTGCGGGTATCAATCAGCAGCACTTCCGGGTCACTGATCAGTGCGTTCCAGTTCTGCGGATCGACATAAGTGCCGACCTGTTTGTTCGGGTCGACACCGTCAACGCCGAGGGTGACGATCTCTTTCTTGAGCTTGACCTTGGTCCGATAGAACGGCTGATCTTCGCAGTACGACTCTTTGTGATCGATGTCGTCCATGCGTGGATCGCTCTTCAACCAGGCCATGAGCCCGTCGATGCCTTCACGGCTACCGGAAACGGTGCCGTTGATGCCTTCTTCAGCGATCAACAACGTGCCTTTGATGCCGTTATCGACCATCGCCTGCAGCAATGGCTCGCGCAGGGCGACGTAATCCTCAAGGGTGACGAACTTATACAGTGCCGCCACGACAATGTTTTGTGTCATGGGTAATCTCCAGGTGGCTACCCTCGTAAAGGGTGAACCGGACGCAAAAAAAACGCGCCGACTGATTAGCGGCGCGTTGCGGATTCTAGCAAAAACAGCTGCGATTGGCTCTAGATCGTCAAGATCGTCCGAACGCGGCCCGAACCTTCAGCAGTTCCTGCAAAAGCCCGCCCTGCGCGCCCCCCGCAGGAGCTGCTGCAGGCAGCGATCTTTTAATGCTTGCTGCCGCCGGCGCAAGTCGGCGATGCCGGAGCCGCGCCGATCTTCGCCCATTCTTCAGGCGTGTAGGTATGCAGCGCCAACGCATGAAACTCCCCCATCAGCTCGCCGAGAGTGGCGTAAACCTTCTGGTGGCGCTTGACGCTGTTAAGCCCGGCAAACTGTTCACTGACCAGCACCGCCTTGAAGTGGGTTTGCAACCCACGACTGTGCATATGGCTTTCATCCAGTACCTGCAGATGCTCGGGCTGCAATGCGCTCAGCGCCGATTCAATACGTTGTTGCATGGTCATTCCCGACTCCGCTCAAGGCTTTTTCTTGGCCGGCGCTTCTGCAGCTTTTGGCTCAAGTTCGGCGGTCATGTCAGCGAGCAGCTTGTTGACCACAGGTACCGCACTTTCCAGTTTGGCCTGAGTCATCTGGGCCGATTGCTGAGTCAGCTGCGGCATTTTTTCCAGGACTTTCTTGCCCAGCGGCGACTGGTAGAACGCTACCAGGTCCTTGAGTTCGGACTCGCTGAAGTTGGTGGTGTAGAGCTTGACCATGTCCGGCTTGAGTTTATTCCAGCCAATGGCCTGGTCCAGAGCGGCGTTGGCCTTGGCCTGGTAGGTTTCCAGCAGGGCTCTTTTGGACTCCGGGGCCTTGGTTTGTTCAAAGCGCTGGGCGAACATTTGCTGCACTTGCATGTACACCGGGGTACCGAGCTTGTCGGCGTGTGCCAGAGTCAGGAAGGCTTCGGCACTGGCGTTGTGGCTGGCGGTATCGGCAAGAACCTGGCCGCTGGCGCAAACCAGAACAACCGCGGTACAGATGGCACGAAAACGAGTCATCAAGTTTCCTTTTCTAGCTGGCGAGGTAAAACCCCAAGGGGGACCATTCTGCGCCTAAAAAACTCTGTCGCTCAACCCCAAGCCTTGCCACACCTGATTTGCAAGGGTTGAACGGTAGAAAAGTCGACTAATGGAACCCTAATGGCAGATCACGGCCTAAACTGGCGAATCAGACCAACAGGAGTGCGACCGATGAGCCGTATCGAAACCGACAGCCTTGGCCAGATTGAAGTCCCTGATGACGCCTACTGGGGCGCTCAAACGCAACGCTCGCTGATCAACTTCGCCATCGGCAACGAACGCATGCCGATTACGGTGCTGCACGCACTGGCACTGATCAAGAAGGCCGCTGCACGGGTCAACAACCGCAATGGCGACCTGCCCGCCGACATCGCCCGCCTGATCGAACAGGCCGCCGACGAGGTGCTCAATAGCGAGCATGATGCCCAGTTCCCGCTGGTGGTCTGGCAGACCGGCAGCGGCACCCAAAGCAATATGAACGTCAACGAGGTAATCGCCGGGCGTGCCAATGAACTGGCCGGCAATCCGCGCGGCGGCAAAAGCCCGGTGCATCCCAACGATCACGTCAACCGCTCGCAGAGCTCCAACGACTGCTTCCCCACCGCCATGCACATCGCTGCCGCCCAAGCGGTGCAGCAACATCTGCTGCCGGCAATCAACGAACTGTCCGGTGGTTTGGCACAGCTGTCTGCGGGGCACATGAAGCTGGTCAAGACCGGCCGTACGCACATGATGGACGCGACGCCGATCACCTTTGGCCAGGAACTCTCGGCGTTCATAGCGCAGCTCGACTATGCCGAACAGGCGATTCGAAGCGCGTTGCCTGCGGTGTGCGAACTGGCTCAGGGCGGCACCGCCGTTGGCACGGGGCTCAACTCGCCTCACGGTTTTGGCGAAGCGATAGCTGCCGAACTGGCCGCCCTCTCCGGTCTGCCGTTCGTCACTGCACCAAACAAGTTTGCCGCACTGGCCGGCCATGAGCCACTGACCACGTTATCCGGCGCACTGAAAACCCTCGCCGTGACCCTGATGAAAATCGCCAATGATCTGCGCTTGCTGGGCTCAGGCCCAAGAGCCGGTTTTGCAGAAGTAAAACTGCCAGCCAATGAACCCGGCAGTTCGATCATGCCCGGCAAGGTCAATCCGACCCAATGCGAAGCGCTGTCGATGCTCGCCTGCCAGGTACTGGGCAACGATGTGGCCATCGGTTTCGCCGCCAGCCAGGGCCACCTGCAACTGAACGTGTTCAAACCGGTGATCATCCATAACCTGCTGCAATCGATCCGTCTGCTGGGCGATGGGTGCAGCAACTTCCAGCAGCATTGCATTGCCGGACTGGAACCTGACCCTGTGCAAATGGCGGCGCACCTGGAGCGCGGCTTGATGCTGGTGACGGCGCTGAACCCGCATATCGGCTATGACAAGTCAGCAGAAATCGCCAAGAAAGCCTATGGCGAAGGCCTGACCCTGCGCGAGGCTGCGCTGCAATTGGGTTATCTGACAGATGCAGAGTTCGATGCCTGGGTCAGACCGGAGAATATGCTGGAGGCTGGTAAACAGGGGTAGAAGCTGGCGCAGCCTGCGATGATCGTTCCCACGCGGAAGCATGGGAACGATCAAAGATCGCAGCCTGCGCGATTGCGTTTTCCCGCCATCAAACCCTTGAAGCAAACAATGCCTGATGCTGACGGCACTGCTCGGCAGTGAGCATGAACACGCCGTGGCCGCCGCGTTCAAATTCCAGCCAGGCGAAATCCACTTCCGGGTACAGCGCTTCGACGTGCACCTGGCTGTTGCCGACTTCGACGATCAGTAAACCTTTTTCGGTCAGGTGATCCGCCGCTTCGCTGAGCATGCGTCGCACCAGATTCAAGCCGTCCTCACCACAGGCCAGCCCCAGTTCTGGCTCATGCTGGTATTCATCCGGCATGTCGGCGAAATCTTCAGCATCGACGTACGGCGGATTGGAAACGATCAAGTCGAAGCGCTGGCCCGGCAGCCCATCGAAACCATCACCTTGAACAGTGTATACGCGCTCGTCGACACCGTGACGCTCGATGTTCTGATTGGCAACTTCCAGGGCTTCGAACGACAGGTCGGCCAGCACCACTTCAGCGTTCTGGAATTCATAAGCGCAGGCAATGCCGATGCAGCCGGAACCCGTGCACAGGTCAAGAATGCGTGCAGGCTCGGTGCCCAACCACGGTTCGAAACGTTTTTCGATCAGCTCGCCGATCGGTGAACGCGGGATCAGCACTCGCTCGTCAACGATGAACGACATACCGCAAAACCACGCCTCACCCAGCAAATAAGCCGTCGGGATTCGTTCCTCGATACGACGCTTGAGCAGCCGTTGCAGGTTGACCAACTCGTCATCCTCCAGGCGGCAGTCCAGATAGCTGTCGGCAATTTCCCAAGGCAGGTGCAACGCGCCAAGCACCAATTGACGGGCTTCGTCCCAGGCGTTGTCTGTCCCATGGCCGAAAAACAAATCCTCCCCATGAAAACGGCTGACGGCCCAACGGATGTGGTCGCGCAAAGTGCGCAGGCGGGAAGTGATCACGGGGGCAAACTCCTGAAAAAACGACGGATGATTCTAACAGCCAAAACCTTCCCCGACGACGCATGAAAAACGCTGGCCCAATGTAGGAGTTATCAATTTTTGAGCCTTTTGGTTAAACGCAGCAACCCTCTTGACACGGCTGTAGGCCAGCAACCACGCAGCTTACGTTGGTAGCGATTCACAGAAGCGCTCTGCCAGAGGACAATGTCGCAAAAGCCCCACTCAAAGGAGCCCCAGAATGTCCGTTCCAAAGACGATGTTTCAACTCAGCGGCCGTGGTTATGCACCGGCCAATTTGGGCCATGCCAGCCTGGTCATCATCGACGCCCAGAAAGAGTACCTCAACGGTCCCCTGGCCCTGACCGGCATGGATGCTGCCGTCGCAAACATCAAGAAACTGGTTGCCGCAGCTCGTACTGCCGGTCGGCCGATCATACATGTACGCCACCTCGGCACCGTGGGTGGTCTGTTCGACCCTCAAGGCGAGCGCGGCAAGTTCATCCCGGGGCTGGAACCACAAGGTGACGAGACCATCATCGGCAAGTTGCTGCCGAGCGCCTTCCATGGCACTGAACTGGAAAAGCGTCTGCAGGACTTCGGCTCGCTGGACCTGATCGTCTGCGGTTTCATGAGCCATTCCAGTGTCAGCACCACGGTGCGCGCGGCCAAGAACCTCGGCTTTCGCTGCACGCTGGTGGAGGATGCGTGTGCGACCCGCGATCTACCGTACAAGGGCGGAATCCTCAGCGCAGAACATGTGCAGCAGACCGAGATGGCCATCATGGCGGACAACTTTGCCACCCTTGCGCTGACCAAAGACCTGATCTGATCGACCGCTCAATGAGCGGCCCATCCAGCCGCTCATCCGCAAAAACCTCCCGGTCTCTGCAATTGTCTTAGCCTCAGGAACCACCCGGTCATCTCCCGGTCGAAGGGCCGATACCCATTGAGGAAGGTCGGAATGAAGATATCCGATGGATTTGACGCACGTCGCTTGCGCCCCAAAGGCCCAAGTAACTGGCGTTTTCGCCTGGGCGTAGCCTTTTCGGCAGTGCTGGCGATGTTTGGCCTGTTATTGGCCATGGCCGGTGCCGCCAGCCTTTTGGGACACCCTCCCGCGCTCGGCGAACTGAATGCCAGCCGAACCGGTTCGGCGGTCATTTTGGTGATGGGTCTATTGCTGCTGTACATCGGTATCAAGTTATGGCGTCGCTTCCGTCGCCGCCGTCGCCAGTCCAACGGGCTGAACATCGCGCCGCACCTGATGAAAAAAAATGACTGAGTGCAGCGCGGCAGCTTTTTGTCATGCCCGATCCGCCTGGACTTGGGTAAACTAGCCGCCCTTCGCGGAGGCTGACATGCAAGACGACGATTTTTCCCTGTTCAAAAGCGAGATCCGCGGCGTCAAGCCGATCAAACATGATCGTGCCGAGACGGGCAAACCCAAGGCCGACCGTGCGCAAATCGCCAAACTGCGTCAGGCGGCTACCGTGCGCGCCGATGTGACCACCGTCGATGGCCTGTCCGATCAGTTTGTCATCGATGTCGGACCGGAAGACGAGCTGATGTGGGCCCGTGACGGCGTTCAGGAAAGCCAGATGCGCAAGCTGAAGGTGGGCCAGATTCCTTTTGAAGGTAGCCTCGACCTGCACGGCATGAGCGTGGAAAAAGCCCGCGAGACTCTTTGGGCGTTTCTCGCTGAAGCGACCAGATTCGAAATCCGTTGCGTACGTGTCACCCACGGCAAGGCTGTGCGACTGGACGGCAAGCGGCCGATGATCAAGAGTCACGTCAACACCTGGTTGCGCCAGCACCCTCAGGTGCTCGGCTTCACTTCGTGCCAGGCTAAACATGGCGGTGCCGGTGCAGTTTATGTGATGCTCAAACGCACCATGATGGAAGGTCGTGACGAGTAAAGCGGTGTTGTCACGCTTGCAGCGCCGTGTCCGTCACCGTACCCTTGCCCTTTGCGTAAAATCCCACAGGTAGTTTCATGTCCCTGGAACAGAATTACACGGCGATTCTCGGCCAGCTTGGCGAGGACGTCTCCCGCGAAGGTTTGCTCGACACGCCAAAACGTGCCGCCAAAGCCATGCAGTACCTTTGCCGCGGTTATGAGCAAACGCTGGAACAGGTCACCAACGGTGCCTTGTTCAGCTCCGATAACAGCGAAATGGTGCTGGTCAAGGACATCGAGCTCTACTCGCTGTGCGAACACCACCTGCTGCCTTTCATCGGAAAAGCGCATGTCGCGTATATCCCTAGCGGCAAGGTGCTTGGCCTGTCGAAAGTCGCGCGGATCGTCGACATGTACGCCCGCCGCCTGCAGATCCAGGAAAACCTCAGCCGGCAAATCGCCGAAGCGGTCCAGGAAGTGACCGGCGCTCTGGGCGTTGCGGTAGTCATCGAAGCCAAACACATGTGCATGATGATGCGCGGTGTGGAGAAACAGAATTCGTCGATGATCACCTCGGTGATGCTCGGTGAGTTCCGCGAAAATGCGGCGACCCGCAGCGAGTTTCTCAGCCTGATCAAGTAAACCCGGCGAACAAAAGGACCGGCGTTCATCGCCGGTTTTTTTTCGTCGGTAAAAAATCAGGTAAGCTGCCGCCTCTTCATATATGGGCAAGAGGCTTTAACCGTGTTCGTCAAAGCGCTTCGAGTCGGCCTGGGCCAACTCATCATCTTCATCGACTTCATCACCCGTCCGCGCAAGCAACAGCGCACCGGCGCCGCTCAGGCTAAGGTCGAGCAAGCCGCCAGGGACTTGACCCTGTATCAATTCCACGCCTGCCCGTTCTGCGTGAAGACTCGCCGCACCCTACACCGTCTGAATGTACCGGTGGCCCTGCGCGATGCGAAAAACAACGAACAGGATCGCCAGACCCTGCTGGAGCAAGGCGGCAAGATCAAAGTGCCGTGCCTGCGTATCGAAGAGAACGGCCAGACCACCTGGATGTATGAGTCCAAGGTGATCATTGATTATCTGGATAAGCGGTTTGCGGCAGCCTGAGCAACTTGTGTAGCGCTTACTGACGCCATCGCGAGCAAGGACAACGCGGAACCTGCAGGAGCGGGGCTTGCCCGCGAAGAGGCGGGCACAGGCAACACAGGCTTCAGACAAAATTAAACCGGCTCATTGGCCGGTTTAATTGTTTTTGCGGTCAGCTCAATCAAGCATTCCAATGTGCTTTGGATGGCTGGCCACACGCTGCATCCAGGCCTGAATCCCCGGATAGCGACTCAGGTCAAAGCCGCCTTCATGGGCGACATGGGTATAGGCATACAGCGCGATATCCGCGATCGAATACTGCTCGCCCACCAGATACGGCGTGCGGGTAAGCTGATGCTCCATCACGTCCAACGCCTTGTAACCGCGTTTTTGCAGCTTTTCATATTCGTGGCGACGATCTTCCGGCAGGCCCAGATAGAGCTGGATAAACCGCGCTACTGCAATATACGGCTCGTGACTGTACTGCTCGAAGAACTGCCATTGCAGAACCTGGGTACGCAAGCGTGGTTCGCCCGGCAGGAACTCACTGCCGTCGGCGAGGAAGTTGAGGATCGCGTTCGACTCCCACAAGTAAGTGCCGTCCTCAAGTTCCAGCACCGGGATCTTGCCATTGGGATTCTTGGCCAGAAACTCGGCAGTCTGGGTGTCGCCCTTCAAAATATCCACGCTCTGCCACTGGAACTCGAGGCCCAGCAGATTGAGCATCAGCTTGATCTTGTAGCAGTTGCCCGAACGGTAATCGCCATAAACCTTGTACATAGCCCCTCCCCTTAAGCTTCCTGCGCAGCTTGTGCTTGACGTACGACGGCGGCCAGCCGCTTGAGACCTTCGTCCAGACGCGCTGAATCGATGTGGCTGAAATTCAGCCGCAAGTGACCTGGATTGCGATCCGGGTCGGAAAAAAACGGTTCGCCCGGCATGAACGCCACGTCCTGCGCCAGCGCCGGCTTGAGCAAAGTGCGGGTGTCCAGCGGTTTTTTCAAGGTCAACCAGAAAAACAGCCCGCCTTGAGGCACCTGCCAATCAGCCAGATCGGCGAAGTGTTTTTCAAGCGCCGCCTGAAAGGCATCGCGGCGCACGCGGTAAAAGCCACGCAGTTCGACCAGATGGTTGCGAAATTTTTCGGTGCCGATCCACTGCATCGCCTGCCACTGACCGACACGATTGGTGTGCAGGTCGGCTGACTGCTTGAGCCGCAACAGGTGCGGGAACAGATCCGGACTGGCAATCAAATAACCGACCCGCAGACCGGGTAGCAAGGTCTTGGACACCGTACCGGTGTAAATCCAGCTGGCCTTTTTCAAGCGACTGACGATCGGTGTGGCGCTGCCGTCATCGAAAGTCAGCTCGCGATAAGGTTCATCTTCGATCAGGGTCACGCCAAACTCGTCCAGCAACGCCGCCACCGCATCGCGCTTGGTCTCGCTGTAGCGCACCGCTGATGGGTTCTGGAAGGTTGGGATCAGGTAAATGAATGCTGGCTGGTGTTTTTCCAGGCGGGCGCGCAATTCCGGCAGATCCGGGCCGTCAGCTTGCAGCGGCACAGTCAGGCAGTGCGCACCGAACAGCTGGAAAATTTGCAGTGCCGCCAGGTAAGTCGGCGCTTCGAGAATGATCTCGGTGCCTTTGTCGATGTACAGCTTGGCGGCCAGATCGAGGGTCTGCTGGGATCCGCTGACCACCAATACCTGGCTGGCCTGGCACGGCACACCCAAGGCTCGAGCTTCGGCCGCAAGTGCTTCGCGCAATGCCGGCTCGCCTTCGCTCATGCCATATTGGCCCATCGACAGCGGCATGCCGGTCCATTCGATTTTGGGCAGCATCGCTTCGGCGGGCAGACCGCCAGCGAACGACATCACTTCCGGACGCTGGGCTGCGGCGAGGATTTCACGAATCAAAGAACTTTTAAGGCGCGAGACACGTTCGGAAAAAGCCATGGTGGTCACCGTAGCGAGGCTTGAGGAAAATAAGTCAAACTAGTTGACCGAAATTACGATGACACACGCAGATACGTCAATATGCTTGACCTTAAAAATCAAATTACTCAACAAGCCGCCATGGAAGCCTTTTTCTTCGGTTACCAGGCGTTCACCGCCAAAGCCGACGAAATGCTCGCACGCCGGGGCTTGAGCCGGGTGCATCAGCGCATCGTGTTTTTTATCGCCCGCTATCCAGGCCTCAGCGTGAAAGAACTGCTGACGGTGCTCGGGGTGAGCAAGCAAGCCTTGAACACTCCACTGCGTCAGTTGATGGAAATGCACCTGGTAAACAGCGTTGCGCCAGATTCGGACAAGCGTAAGCGTCTGCTGGAGCTGACCATCGAGGGCGCGCGCTTTGAGCAGTCGCTGCGACGTGAGCAGGTGAAACTTTTGCAGCGAGTGTTTGCCGAGGCCGGCGAGACCGCGGTGAATGGCTGGCTAGCGGTGAATAAGGCGCTGGGGGAAAGCCGCTCGAGTTGAAGCCCCCCGCTTTTCCTGATCGTTCCCGCGCTCCGCGTGGGAACGATCAATCAACGGGATCTGCCCCCTCCCTCTCCATATATCCTTCCTTTCATCCTTTTCGCACACAATAACAAAAACATTATTTGCTTTATTTGTATACAAAAGCATAATTCGCTTCGTGCGAGTTCCTGACCTTACAGTCAACAAAAGCCCGCAAGCCTTACATGCCTCAAAGAGCCGCTGCCCACCATCGCGTGTCCGGTTCTGGAAAAAACAATAAAACTCTTGAGGAGTACTCGCTGTGGAAAGCCGCAAATCCGAAGCCCCTACGCTGGACCTTTCACCGTCGTTGAACAACAGCTGGCTGGAACGCCTCTTCAAGCTCAGTTTGCACGGCACCACGGTGAAGACCGAGCTGATTGCCGGTCTGACAACCTTCATCACCATGGCCTACATCATCTTCGTCAACCCGAACATCATGGCTGACGCCGGGATCGACCACGGCGCTGCCTTCGTCGCTACCTGCATCGCCGCCGCGCTGGGTTGCCTGTTGATGGGCTTGTACGCCAACTGGCCGGTCGGCCTGGCGCCGGGCATGGGCTTGAATGCCTTCTTCACCTACACCGTCGTCGGGACCATGGGCTACAACTGGGAAACCGCGCTGGGTGCGGTGTTCATTTCCGGTGTGCTGTTCATGATTCTGACCCTGTCACGGGTGCGTGAGTGGCTGCTCAACAGCATTCCGGTGAGCTTGCGCTATGCGATGGGCGCAGGAGTCGGATTGTTTCTTGGCATCATCGGCCTGAAAACCTCCGGGATTATCGTCGACAGCCCGGCCACCCTGATCAAACTCGGCTCCCTGCGTGAGCCTGGTCCGCTGCTGGCAGCGGTCTGTTTCCTGATGATTGCGGTGCTCAGCTATCACCGGGTATTCGGCGCGATCCTGATCAGCATCATCAGCGTAACCGCTGCCGGCTGGGGACTGGGTTTGGTGCAGTACAACGGAATCTTCTCCACCCCACCCAGCCTTGCCCCGACCTGGATGGCCATGGACATCGCCGGCGTGTTCAACGTCAGCATGATCAGTGTGGTGCTGGCGTTCCTCTTCGTGCACATGTTCGACACCGCCGGCACCCTGATGGGCGTCGCGCAACGGGCCGGTCTGGTGAACGCTGACGGCAAGATCGAAAACCTCTCCCGCGCATTGAAAGCCGACAGTGCTTCCAGCGTGTTTGGCGCAATGGTCGGTGTGCCGCCGGTCACCAGCTATGTGGAGAGTGCCGCCGGTGTAGCCGCGGGTGGCCGTACCGGTCTGACGGCAGTCACGGTTGGCGTACTGTTCATTGCCGCGATGTTTTTCGCGCCGCTGGCTGGCATGATCCCCGCTTATGCAACCGCTGGCGCACTGATATACGTGGCGATGCTCATGATGGGCGGCATGGAGCACATCAAGTGGAGCGAAGCCACTGACAGCATTCCGGCGATTGTCACCATGATCATGATGCCGCTGACCTTCTCGGTCGCCGACGGTATCGCACTGGGCTTCATCAGTTATGTTGTGTTGAAGGCCGGTACCGGCAAACACAAGGAAATATCCATCAGTTTGTGGGTGCTGTGCGCGATCTTTATCGCCAAGTTCATTTTCTTGTAAGCAACAGACGCTTCAACCAGCCTCACCCCGCCGGGTGGGGCTTTTGCACATTAGGAGAAAAGTGATGAATCTGGAAACCTGGCTGTTGTTCAGCGGCGCCGCGCTGGTGGTAATTCTGATCCCGGGACCACTGTCTTTATTGATGATCAGCAACAGTTTGAACTACGGTTTGCGCCGCTCTTACCCGGCGTTTCTGGGCGGAGTGATTGCCTCTATCTGCCTGCTCAGCGCCTCGGCTTTGGGTCTTGGCGCCTTGCTGCTGGCCTCTGAGCAGCTGTTCAGCGCACTGAAAATCGTCGGCGCACTGTACCTGTTCTACCTTGCCTGGCAGAGCTGGCAGCAATCGCGGCAACCGGCCCGAACCACAGAAGTGCCACACGCGGCACCTGTTCCGCGCTTTCGCGCACTGTTTGGGCGCGCGTTTGTATTGGGTGCGAGCAATCCCAAAGACATCCTGTTCTTCGCCGCCTTTCTGCCGCAGTTTCTCAGCGCCGAGCAGCCGTTTCTACCGCAGCTGTTGATCATGATCGCCACCTGGACCGCGCTTGATCTACTCTGCAAGCTGGCCTACGGCCTCGGTGCCCATGGTGCAGCGCGGTATCTGCGCAGCGGCAAGGGTCAGAGCTGGTTCAACCGGATCAGTGCCGGGTTGTTCAGTGGCGCGGGCGCGGCTTCGTTGTTGAGCCGCTAAAAGCTTCGCGGTGTAGGAGCAGCCGGTCGACGCTCGATTGCTCACGATGGACGTTAACGATAACGCGTGTTTTCTGAATAAACGCGCCGCCCTTGAGTCCATCGTCGGAACGCCGCCCGGACCAATCGAGCGTCGACCGGCTGCTCCTACACACAGACGAAAAAAAGCCCGCAGTGTGAGCGGGCGAAAGACCAAAGAAGCTTTTGCGCAGATTCGTGGGGGAGTCTAGCTTCCTCGGTAAGTCGAATAGCTGTAGGGCGAAATCAGCAGGGGCACGTGATAGTGATCCTGCTCGGCCGAGATACCAAAGCGCAGCACCACTACATCGAGAAATGCCGGCTCCGGCAGCTGTACCCCGCGGGCACGGTAGTAGTCGCCTGCATGGAACTGCAGTTGATAGACCCCGGAACGGTAATCATCGCCCTGCAACAACGGCGCATCGCAACGGCCATCGCTGTTGGTCAGCGCGCTGGCGACCAGCTCCAGCTGCGTGCCTTCAACCCGGTACAACTCAACCTTGATCGAGCTGCCAGGGCAACCGTGTGCGGCATCCAAAACGTGTGTAGTCAAACGTCCCATTGATTCTGCGCGCCTGCCTGCGGTTCAAGCAGCCAGGCCTCGCGCCTCCCGAAGTCAGTTAAAAAGGAGACCGCACCGTTTCGGAGCACGAAAAAGGGCGGCGAGCGACTGATTAAGACACTTTTCAAAAAAATTGTACACAATAAAAATCACCTATCTGCCTTCAGCCCTGTCAGCCTTGGGTTGTAAGTGAATTTACAGCCACGCCTTGAGATTAGGCGATATCCCATTCATTAGCTGACCAATCAGGCAGGTTTCTTGCAATGCCCTTTTTTGATGACAATCAGTGAAATTTGCAAAAATTCAGGCTTACAAAGTGCCAATAAAGTTGTATACAATCACTCCATCGCTGTGACACCAGCCTGTCATCTCACCGCCAGGCCGTCACACCCCCCTTGTCACGAACAAGACACCACGAACAAGAAGGAAGACTGCAGTGAGCGCTGACTACCCACGCGACCTGATCGGTTACGGCAGTAACCCTCCTCACCCACACTGGCCGGGCAATGCCCGCATCGCCTTGTCATTCGTACTCAATTATGAGGAAGGCGGCGAACGCAACATCCTGCACGGCGACAAAGAGTCGGAAGCCTTCCTCTCGGAAATGGTCTCGGCGCAGCCACTGCAAGGCGAGCGCAACATGAGCATGGAATCCCTTTACGAGTACGGCAGCCGTGCCGGCGTCTGGCGGATCCTCAAGCTGTTCAAGGAATTCGACATTCCGCTGACCATCTTCGCCGTGGCCATGGCCGCCCAGCGCCATCCAGACGTTATCCGCGCCATGGTTCAAGCCGGTCACGAGATCTGCAGTCATGGTTACCGCTGGATCGACTACCAGTACATGGACGAGGCGCAGGAACGCGAGCACATGCTCGAAGCGATCCGCATCCTCACCGAAATCAGCGGCGAGCGCCCGCTGGGCTGGTACACCGGCCGCACCGGGCCAAACACCCGTCGCCTGGTGATGGAAGAAGGCGGTTTTCTCTATGACTGCGATACCTACGACGACGACCTGCCCTACTGGGAACCGAACAACCCGACCGGCAAGCCACACCTGGTGATCCCGTACACCCTTGACACCAACGACATGCGCTTCACCCAGGTTCAGGGGTTCAACAAGGGCGATGATTTCTACCAGTACCTCAAAGACGCGTTCGACGTGCTCTACGCTGAAGGCGCCGAATCGCCGAAGATGCTGTCCATCGGTTTGCACTGCCGCCTGATCGGCCGCCCTGCCCGTTTGGCCGCACTGAAGCGTTTTATCGAGTACGCCAAGAGCCACGAGCAGGTCTGGTTCAGCCGCCGGGTCGACATCGCCCGCCACTGGCACCAAACCCATCCTTACCCAGGAGGGGACTCGAAATGAGCGCCTTTCAGACCCTCAAACCATCGACCTTGAGCCGTGAAGCCTTCGTCGACGCCTTCGCCGATATCTACGAACACTCGCCATGGGTTGCCGAAAAGGCCTACGACCTGGGCCAGGACGCCGGGATCGACCAGATTGAAACCCTGCACCAGCGCATGAGCGATATCCTGTTGAGCGCCGATCACGCCAGTCAGCTGGCACTGATCAACGCTCACCCGGACCTGGCCGGCAAAGCCGCCGTCCAGGGCCAACTGACCGAAGCCAGCACTAACGAACAGGCTGGCGCCGGTATTCACCAATGCTCGAGCGATGAGTTCCAGCGCTTCACCGAGCTGAACGAGGCCTACAAAGCCAAGTTCGCGTTCCCCTTCATCATGGCGGTAAAAGGCAGCGATCGGCATCAGATCCTCGCGGCGTTCGAAACACGCATCCACAACTCGGTCGACACCGAATTCAAATGCGCGCTGGCAGAGATCAACAAGATCGCCCTGTTCCGATTACTGACTCTATAGCAACCTTGGCCCTGACGATTTCATGAACGCCGAAACCGCCCCGGGCCCTGCGAGCATCCCCAGCCACTTATTTCAAGGCAGACAAGAAGAATGAAAGCTTACGCCGTACCTTTCGAGAAGTTCGTCAACCTGGCCGACGCCCGCCTGGGCACCAAAATCATCTCGGTCACCGATGACTGGTTCGCTGACGCCAACCGCCTGTTCCAGCCGACCCCGGCCGTGTGGAAGGAGGGCGTTTTCGATGACAACGGCAAGTGGATGGACGGCTGGGAGTCGCGCCGCAAGCGCTTCGAAGGCTACGACAGCGCGGTAATCCGCCTGGGCGTGCCTGGCTCGATCAAAGGCGTGGACATCGACACCTCATTCTTCACCGGCAACTTCCCGCCGTCTGCCTCCCTGGAAGCCTGCTTCGTGGCTTGCGGCGAACCGACTGAGAACACCCAGTGGGTCGAAGTGCTGTCGGCTGTCGAGTTGCAAGGCAACAGCCATCACTTCCACGAGATCAATAACGATCAGGCCTTCAGCCACCTGCGTTTCAACATCTACCCGGATGGCGGCGTAGCGCGTCTGCGCGTATATGGCATTCCGTTCCGCGACTGGTCTGCGGTCGGCGACAACGAACAGATCGATCTGGCAGCTGCCCTGAACGGCGGTCGCGCCCTAGCTTGCTCCGACGAACACTTCGGTCGCATGAGCAACATCCTCAATCCGGGTCGCGGCATCAACATGGGCGACGGCTGGGAAACTGCCCGCCGTCGCACACCCGGCAACGACTGGGTAATCGTCGCCCTCGGCCACCCGGGCGAGATCGAAAAAATCATCGTCGACACCCTGCACTTCAAGGGCAACTACCCCGACACCTGCTCGATCCAGGGCGCGTTCGTCAAGGGTGGCACCGACAGCCAGATCGAGACCCAAAGCCTGTTCTGGCGTGAACTGCTGCCCGCCCAGAAGCTGGAAATGCACGCCGAGCACACCTTCGCCGAGCAGATCAAAGCCTTGGGCCCTATCACTCACATCCGCCTGAACGTGTTCCCGGACGGTGGTGTGAGTCGCCTGCGTGTACTGGGCAAGGTTGCAAAATAACAGATGATCGTACCCACGCTCTGCGTGGGAATGCATACCGTGACGCTCCGCGTCACAGCGGACGCGGAGCGTCCATGGCGGCATTCCCACGCGGAGCGTGGGAACGATCGATACTGAACTCAAAGAAAAGAAGAACAGCATGCGCACATTGATGATTGAACCATTGACCAAAGAAGCCTTCGCCCCTTTCGGTGACGTGATCGAAACCGACGGCAGCGATCACTTCATGATCAACAACGGTTCGACCATGCGCTTCCATCGTCTGGCCGAGGTTGAAACGGCCACGCCAGACGACAAGGCGATCATCAGCATCTTCCGCGCTGATGCGCAGGACATGCCGCTGACCGTTTGCATGCTGGAGCGCCATCCGCTGGGCAGCCAGGCTTTCATACCGCTGCTCGGCAACCCCTTTCTGATCGTGGTCGCGCCACTTGGCGATGAACCTGTATCAGGCTTGGTCCGCGCCTTCGTCACCAACGGCAGGCAGGGCATTAATTACCATCGCGGCGTTTGGCACCATCCGGTGCTGACGATCGAAAAGCGGGATGACTTCCTGGTGGTTGATCGCAGTGGCACAGGCAATAACTGCGATGAGCATTTTTTCAAAGAGGATGAGCGTTTGATCCTCGCCCCCCACCAATAAGAGAAGGTCTGATCACTCGACAACAGAGTGACAGGCAAGAGGTAAAGACTGTGGAAGCACATCTGATGGAATGGCTGAACCTGAGCATACGCTGGGTTCACATGATCACTGGCGTCGCCTGGATCGGCGCTTCGTTCTACTTTGTCTGGCTGGAAAACAACCTCAATCGGGTCAACCCGAAAGAAGGTCTGGCAGGCGACCTGTGGGCGATCCACGGTGGCGGTATCTACCACCTGGAAAAATACAAACTGGCCCCGCCGACCATGCCGGACAACCTGCATTGGTTCAAATGGGAAGCCTACTTCACCTGGATGTCGGGGATCGCGCTGTTGTGCGTGGTGTTCTACTCCAACCCGGTTCTGTATCTCGTGGCACCCGGCAGCGGCCTGAGCGGCCCTGAAGGCGTAGCCATCGGCATCGGCTCGTTGTTCATCGGCTGGTTCGTCTATTCCTTCCTGTGCGATTCGGCGCTGGGTAAACGCCCTGCCCTGCTCGGCCTGATCCTGTTCGTGCTGTTGATCGCTGCGGCGTACGGCTTCAGCAAAGTGTTCAGCGGTCGCGGTGCGTACCTGCATGTCGGCGCCATTATCGGCACCATCATGGTCGGTAACGTATTCCGTATCATCATGCCGGCACAGCGCGCGCTCGTCGCAGCCATCGCCGAAAACCGAACGCCCGATCCGGCGTTGCCGGCCAAAGGCCTGTTGCGTTCGCGGCACAACAACTACTTCACCTTGCCGGTGCTGTTCATCATGATCAGCAACCACTTCCCGAGCACCTACGGCAGCCAATACAACTGGCTGATCCTGGCCGGGATCGCGGTGCTGGCGGTGTTGGTGCGTCACTACTTCAACACCCGTCACGACAGCCACAAGTTCGCCTGGACCTTGCCTGTCGCGGCACTGGGCATGATCTGCCTGGCTTACGTGACCGGCCCGACACAGATGTCGAGCGCCCCTGAAGTGGCCAAGGCACCGGCGAAGATCGAGTACCAGCCGATTCCGGAAACCGCCATCAGCGGCGCCAAGCCTGAAGCCGCCCCACCCGCTGCGGCACCGACCCAGGCTTCCACTGCCAACGCTAGCGCCCCGGACTTCAACAAGGTTCACAGCGTGATTCAGGAACGCTGCGCGGTGTGCCATTCGGCCAACCCAACCAGCCCGTTGTTCAGTGCAGCTCCCGCCGGGGTGATGTTCGATACACCGCAACAGATCCAGCAACTGGCACCGCGGATTCAGGCCCAGGCTGTCACCACTCAGATCATGCCCTTGGGCAACATCACACAGATGACCCAGCAAGAACGTGACCTGATCGGCGCCTGGATCGCTCAGGGAGCCCGGACCAACTAAGCCATTTTTGACGCCTTCGCAGGCAAGCCTCGCACCTACCAGGTTCATGCACCACCTGTAGGAGCGAGGCTTGCCCGCGATCAACCGCGAAGCGGTTGCTAAAGATTCAAAAAAGCTGTTCGCAACCACGCAGCTGTTAAACCACAAGAATAAAAAAGATCCGAGGTGTTGCATGTCCGAGCTATCCGAAGCGCGCATCCCCGACGCACCCGCCATTCAGCGCTTGCCCCTTTTGCAACTGATTCTGGTCGGCCTGCAACACGTTCTGCTGATGTACGGCGGCGCCATTGCGGTGCCGCTGATCATCGGACAGGCCGCGGGCCTGAGTCGTGAAGAAATCGCCTTCCTGATCAATGCCGACCTGCTGGTTGCCGGGATTGCCACCGTGGTGCAATCACTGGGCATCGGTCCCATGGGAATTCGTATGCCGGTGATGATGGGCGCCAGTTTCGCTGCGGTGGGCAGCATGGTGGCCATGGCTGGCATGCCAGGCATCGGCATGACCGGGATCTTCGGGGCGACCATCGCTGCCGGTTTCTTCGGCATGCTCATCGCGCCGTTTATGTCCAGGGTGGTGCGCTTCTTCCCGCCCTTGGTGACCGGCACCGTCATCACCTCGATCGGCTTGTCGTTGTTCCCCGTGGCCGTGAACTGGGCCGGCGGTGGCAACGGTGCCGCACAGTTCGGTTCGCCTATTTACCTGACCATTGCAGCCCTGGTACTGGCAACCATCCTGTTAATCAACCGGTTCATGCGCGGTTTCTGGGTGAACATCTCAGTACTGATCGGCATGGGTCTGGGCTACATCCTTTCCGGTTTCATCGGCATGGTCGACCTCAGCGGCATCGCTCAGGCGCCCTGGCTGAAGGTCGTCACCCCGCTGCACTTTGGCATGCCTGAATTTCATCTGGCGCCGATTCTTTCGATGTGCCTGGTGGTGGTGATCATCTTCGTCGAATCCACCGGCATGTTCCTCGCACTGGGCAAGATCACCGGTCAGGAAGTCACTCCACGGATGCTCCGTCGTGGTTTGCTGTGTGACGCCGGCGCCTCGTTCTTCGCCGGTTTCTTCAACACCTTCACCCACTCCTCCTTTGCTCAAAACATTGGGCTGGTACAGATGACCGGCGTGCGTTGCCGCTCGGTGACCATCGTCGCCGGTGGGTTGCTGGTCATCCTCAGCCTGCTGCCCAAAGCCGCATTTCTGGTTGCCTCGATTCCGCCTGCGGTACTCGGCGGCGCAGCGATTGCGATGTTCGGCATGGTCGCCGCCACCGGAATCAAAATCCTCCAGGAAGCCGATATCGCTGACCGCCGCAATCAGTTGCTGGTAGCGGTGAGCATCGGCATGGGCCTGATTCCGGTGGTCCGCCCGGAGTTCTTCGGCCACTTGCCATTGTGGATGGGTCCCATCACCCACAGCGGCATCGCCATGGCGACCATCAGTGCCCTCTCGTTGAACCTGTTGTTCAACATATTGGGCGGTGCTGAACGAGCCGCCAGTAACGCTCGGCAAGCCCACCAGCACTGACCTGAGGGGCGGTACGCCTGCCGCCCTCGCGGTGTCAGCCGTTTTAGTCAACACCCACTACACACACATGACTGCGACCGGACTTGAAGCCTGGTCGCAGTCAGCGGCTGCCTGCGCCTTAACAATAAAAACAATCAGCGAGCAATACCATGAAACGCAAACACTCCAGCCTGCTGGTCAAGGGGCACCTCTAAGATGGCCCGCAACCGTGCCCTAATCTTGTTACAAGCGCTCTGTTACGGGGCACTTAAGCCATGCTGCGCGAGCCAGTATTCTCCGCGGCCGCCCGAATCCGCTCAAAAAAAAACTCCAGATTTAAAACCTGACCATATAGCCAACTTATCCCGGCACCGGTTAGTCCCGAGGCGCACCGAATCAACTCTCAATCGACTGTTTCAAGGCAGCCGAGCGGGAGTTTTTTTGTTTTTTTTGCCTTGGCTCAGCTCTTGCTACCAGCAATAAAGCTGACCGATCGGATGACTTTTACAGCAACGAAAAAAGGCGCCACACCAGAGCGCCAACTTAAAAAATACGTGGAACAACCTACTTTGGGAGCAACCGAATGAAACGTACATGCACCAGCCTGATGCTTGCCGGATCCTTGTTGGCGGGGGGGCAGGCGATGGCCGGCGATCTGCTGCAATGGCAGAACAACAGCCTGACTTACTTATGGGGCAAAGGCTTCAAGGTCAACCCTGCGATCCAGCAAACCGTCACTTTCGAACACGCCGATGCCTGGAAATATGGAGATAACTTCTTCTTTCTGGACCGGATCTTCTACAACGGTAAAAAAGACCACGATGTTGGCTCGGATACCTATTACGGCGAGTTCAGCCCACGCCTGTCATTCGGTAAAATCTTCGACCAGAAGCTGGAGTTCGGCCCGATCAAGGATGTCTTGCTGGCCATGACTTACGAGTTTGGCGAAAACGATACCGAGTCCTACCTGATTGGTCCGGGCTTCGACCTGGCGATTCCCGGCTTCGACTACTTCCAGCTGAACTTCTACCAGCGCCATCCCGAAGGCAACCGCCCGGGTAATAACGTCTGGCAGATCACTCCGGTGTGGTCCTATACCATCCCGATGGGCAAGTCGAACGTCTTGATCGACGGCTACATGGACTGGGTGGTCGACAACGACCAGACCGCCAAAGGCACCTACCACGCCAACCTGCACTTCAATCCGCAAATCAAATATGACTTGGGCAAGGCGCTGAACTGGGGCGAGAAGCAGCTGTACGTCGGTATCGAATACGACTACTGGAAGAACAAATACGGGATCGAGGACACCCCCTCCTTCACAACCAATCAGGACACCGCGAGCTTGTTGGTGAAATTTCACTTCTGATCGATAGTGCCGATCTTCCCGATGTGCCGTGACGGAAGATCAAAAGATCGCAGGCTTCGCCAGCTCCCACGGAATGTAGGCAGGTTTTGTGCGTAGGAGCTGCCGCAGGCTGCGATCTTTTCGAGGCCATCACCCGTTCCCCTATAGAACAATCGAAAAACCAGATAACTACCCCGCAAAATTCGCAACCAATGATCAATTGGCCTGACGTAGCATGGGTCCATTCCACACTGATCAGGAGTTGCACCAATGACTCAATTTCGCAAAGTACTCAGCATTCATACCGGACAACCGGCATCCGACGGTGCCGGGGTGAAACTGACCCGGGTCTTCGGTGGCCAGGGCGTTGAACGTTTCGATCCATTCCTGATGCTCGATGAATTTGGATCGCAAAATCCTGACGACTACATTGCCGGCTTCCCACCGCATCCCCATCGCGGTTTTGAAACCGTGACCTACATGCTGGAAGGCCGCATGCGCCACGAAGACCATCTGGGCAATGTCGGCTTGCTCGAGGGCGGTGGCGTGCAATGGATGACCGCGGCCAAGGGCATCATTCACAGTGAAATGCCGGAACAGGAAGAAGGCGTGATGCGCGGTTTCCAGCTGTGGCTGAACCTGCCGGGCAAGCACAAACTCGACACCGCCAGTTACCGGGATATTCAGCCGGCAGATATTCCACGGACAAAGACCAAAAACGGCGTCGAGGTGGTGGTGATCGCCGGTCGGTTCGATGACGGCCAGGTACAGCAAGCCGGAGCGGTTGAGCGCCCGGATACCGAGCCGCATTACTTCGACATTCATCTACCGGCGGGCAGCAGCATCAGCCCTCGCCTGCCCGAGGGGCATCGTGCGCTGCTGTATGTCTACGAAGGCCAGGTGGAGCTGCCGGGGCAAGTCCAGAGCATCGGCGCCAGTAAGCTGATTCGCTTGTCCAATGAGGGCGAGTTACAGCTGAGCAGCCAGTCGGGCGCAAGGGTTCTGCTAATCGCCGGCAAGCCGCTGGACGAGCCGATCGTGCAGTACGGGCCGTTTGTGATGAACACCCGGGAAGAGATCGAGCAGGCACTGCGCGATTTTCGGGATGACCGGTTGACCGTCTGACTCAAGCTTTGCATAGCCAGTCAGGGCCCCATCGCGAGCAACCTAGATCAAGGCAACGTCGCAAACATCGGCAACCCCAGAAACCGGCACAACTGCTCACGCTTGGCCAAGGCATCGCTGCGGCCAAGCTCGATCAGTTCGCTGCAATACCCCGCCTCGAACAGCAAATAACTGAGGACCCCGGCTCCACTGGTTTTGGTCGCACCCGGCCCGCGTAGAAACAGCCGCAAGGCCGCTGGCAGCTCTTGGCGATGGCGTGCAGCAATTTCATCAATCGGCTGGCTCGGGGCAATCACCAGCACCTCCACCGGCGTCAGCCCGAGGCTGCGGGTCGGCGTACCCGCAGGCAGCAGATGGCTGAGCTGGTTCAGACGTTGCAGCAACTCAATGTCACTCTCCAGGCTGTCAATGAAGGTACTGTTGAGCATGTGCCCGCCGATCTGCGCCAGGCTTGGCTGCTGGCCGGTGTAGGTGCGTTGCAGTGGTTGCTGTGGGTCAAAACCGCGCGGGTTGCCACTGACGCCGACCACCAGCACCCGGCTCGCCCCCAGGTGCAAAGCCGGGCTGATCGGCGCCGGCTGACGAACGGCACCGTCACCGAAATACTCCTGGCCGAGTTTGACCGGAGCAAACAACAACGGGATCGCTGAGCTGGCCAGCAAGTGTTCGACCGTCAGCTGAGTCGGCACGCCAATACGTCGATGACGTAACCAGGCATCAATGGTGCCGCCGCCCTGATAGAAGGTCACCGCCTGACCAGACTCATAGCCGAAAGCCGTGATGGCCACCGCGTGCAATTGCTTTTGCCGGATGGCTTGCTCGATACCGGACAAATGAAGTTTGCGGTTCAACAAACGCCGTAACGGTGAACTGTTGATCAGCGCCACCGGCACTTGAGCGCCTAACCCCAGCAGGCTATGCCCGACAAACCGTGTGGCTTGGCTGATCACCCCTGGCCAATCGCTGCGCATCACCTGATGGCTGCGAATACCCTGCCAGAACGCCGTCAGACGCTGGATCGCGCCGCCAAAATCCATTGCCCCGCTGGCCAGGCTGACCGCGTTGATCGCTCCTGCGGACGTACCAACGATCACCGGAAACGGATTCGGCGTCCCCGCCGGCAATAACTCGGCAATCGCCGCCAACACCCCAACCTGATACGCCGCCCGAGCCCCACCGCCAGAAAGAATCAAACCTGTGACCGGTTCAGCTGAACTCATCGCAACACTCCATGGTGCTTGCAATCTAACGGCATTGCGTCAGCCACGCTTGGCATACAACTTCGGCTCACCCGGTGGCCGGCTCTTGAAGCGGCGATGGGCCCAGAGATATTGCTGCGGACATTCGCGCAGCGCACCCTCGACCCATTGATTGATCCGCAGACAATCAGCTTCTTCACTCTCTCCCGGGAATTGCGTCATCGGTGGATGGATGACCAAGCGGTAACCGCTGCCGTCGGCCAGGCGTTCCTGGGTAAAGGGCACCACCAGCGCTTTGCCCAATCGAGCGAACTTGCTGGTGGCGGTGACCGTCGCCGCCTGAATGCCAAACAGCGGTACGAACAGGCTCTGCTTGGCGCCGTAGTCCTGATCCGGCGCATACCAGATCGCGCGGCCGGCACGCAGCAGTTTGAGCATACCGCGCACGTCGTCGCGCTCCACCGCCAGGGAGTCGAGGTTGTGCCGTTCACGGCCACGGCGCTGAATAAAGTCGAACAACGAGTTCTTGTGCTCGCGGTACATGCCGTCGATGGTGTGCTGTTGACCGAGCAAGGCCGCGCCGATTTCCAGCGTGGTGAAATGCAGCGCCATCAGGATCACGCCCTTGCCCTCGCGCTGGGCCTGCTTGAGGTGCTCCAGCCCTTCGACATGAGCCAGACTCGCCAGCCGCGACCTGGACCACCACCAGCTCATGGCCATTTCGAAAAAAGCGATGCCGGTAGAGGCGAAGTTTTCCTTGAGCAGGCGCTTGCGCTCGGCGGCGGACTTTTCCGGAAAACACAGTTCCAGGTTGCGCTTGGCAATGCGCCGCCGGTCAGTTGCCACCCGATACATCAACGCCCCCAAGGCGCGGCCGATCAGCAGCAGCACGGAATATGGCAACTGAACGATCAACCATAGCAGGCCGAGGCCAAACCACAGCGGCCAAAAACGCGGAAGAAAAAATGTAGTTCGAAAACGCGGGCGATCCATTACAGATTCCGGACAGACAACAAGGCCGCGCATTCTACAACGGTTCGACCCGGGTTGCGGCTAGCGGGCGTTCTCGTTATAAGTCTCGGCACTTTTAGTGACAAGCCGTTTAATGCCGACCATGACCCAAACCGAACCGCTAGACCAAGAACCTGTGTTCCAGTTGAAGGGCAGCATGCTCGCAATTACGGTGCTGGAACTGGCCCGCAATGACCTCGAAGGCCTTGACCGCCAGTTAGCGGCGAAAGTCGCCCAGGCGCCAAACTTCTTCAGCAATGCCCCGCTGGTGCTGGCCCTGGACAAACTGCCGGCCACCGAAGGCGCCGTCGACCTGCCAGGCCTGATGCGCATCTGTCGCCAACATGGCCTGCGCACGCTGGCCATCCGCGCCAGCCGGATCGAAGACATCGCCGCTGCCATTGCCGTGGATCTTCCGGTATTGCCGCCCTCCGGCGCACGGGAGCGTCCGCTCGATCCGTACGAAGGCGAGAAGAAAAAACCGGAAAAGCCGCCGGAACCGACTATCAAACCGACCAAAATCATCACCTCGCCGGTACGCGGCGGGCAGCAGATTTACGCCCAGGGTGGCGATCTGGTAGTGGTCTCCTCGGTCAGCCCCGGCGCGGAACTTCTCGCCGATGGCAATATCCATGTATACGGCCCGATGCGTGGTCGCGCCCTGGCTGGAGTCAGGGGCGATACCAGGGCCAGAATTTTTTGTCAGCAATTGAGTGCCGAACTGGTGTCGATTGCCGGCCAATACAAGGTTTCCGAAGACTTGCGCCGCGATCCACTGTGGGGCTCTGGGGTTCAGATCAGCCTGTCGGGTGACGTGTTGAACATCACTCGTCTTTAACGGATACTGCCGCATTTTCCAAGCATCTCTAAAACGTAGCGAAAACAGCTCAAACGAAGTAGGAATCGGCGAAAAGCAGTGTTTACCGCAAGTAAACCCCCGCTTAATAACCGAATCCCAGCCAAGGCTGTCCGACTGCAGTAGTTTTCAAGAGATGTTTTTCAGGGGCTAAAAGTCCTTTTTCCTTAGGGGTGAAACACCTTGGCCAAGATTCTCGTGGTTACATCCGGCAAGGGTGGTGTGGGTAAGACCACCACCAGCGCCGCTATCGGTACCGGCCTCGCTCTGCGCGGTCACAAAACAGTCATCGTCGACTTCGACGTCGGTTTGCGTAACCTTGACCTGATCATGGGTTGCGAGCGCCGTGTGGTGTACGACTTCGTCAACGTGGTCAACGGTGAAGCGAACCTGCAGCAAGCGCTGATCAAGGACAAACGCCTGGAAAACCTCTACGTGCTGGCCGCAAGCCAGACGCGTGACAAAGACGCGCTGACCCAGGAAGGCGTGGAAAAAGTGCTCATGGCACTCAAGGAAGACTTCGAATTCGTAGTTTGCGATTCTCCGGCGGGCATCGAGAAAGGCGCCCACCTGGCCATGTACTTCGCCGACGAAGCGATTATCGTGACCAACCCGGAAGTGTCCTCGGTGCGTGACTCCGACCGCATGCTGGGCTTGCTGGCCAGCAAATCGCGTCGCGCCGAAAAAGGCGAAGAGCCGATCAAGGAACACCTGCTGCTGACCCGCTACAACCCCGAGCGCGTCAGCAATGGCGAAATGCTCGGCGTCGAAGACGTCAAAGACATTCTCGCGGTGACCCTGCTGGGTGTCATCCCGGAATCCCAAGCGGTACTCAAGGCTTCGAACCAGGGCGTGCCTGTGATTCTCGACGACCAAAGCGACGCCGGCAAGGCGTACAGCGATGCCGTCGACCGTCTGCTGGGCAAGACCGTGGAGCATCGTTTTCTCGATGTCACGAAGAAGGGATTCTTCGAGCGCCTGTTTGGAGGTAGATAATGAATCTTTTTGACTTCTTTCGTGCCAGCAAAAAGGTAAGTACCGCGTCGGTTGCGAAAGAGCGTCTACAGATCATCGTGGCGCACGAACGCGGCCAACGCACCACCCCGGACTACCTGCCAGCCTTGCAGAAGGAACTGGTCGAGGTGATTCGCAAGTACGTCAATATCGGGTCCGATGACGTGCATGTCGCGCTGGAAAACCAGGGCAGCTGCTCGATTCTGGAACTCAATATCACCCTGCCTGATCGTTGATCGATCCGGCTGGAGCCACGGCGACTCAGGTTCCTTCGGCCCTTTGTAGGAGCGTAGCTTGCTCGCGATGCAGGCAACTCGGTGAGTCTGGTACACCGGGTTGATGCTATCGCGAGCAAGCTACGCTCCTACAGAGGGCCATGAGGGGCCCGAGTCGCCGTTGGCGTTTGTTACGAGGCTGTTTTAATGCCGTTGTCGAATATCCGCATCATCCATCAGGACGCCGCCGTTCTGGTGGTGGACAAGCCTACCCTGTTACTTTCCGTGCCCGGTCGCGCCGAAGACAACAAGGACTGCCTGATCACCCGCCTGCAAGAAAACGGCTACCCGGAAGCGCGAATCGTCCATCGACTGGACTGGGAAACCTCCGGCATCATCCTGTTGGCCCGCGACGCTGACACTCACCGCGAGCTGTCTCGACAGTTTCACGACCGCGAAACCGAAAAAGCCTACACCGCGCTCTGCTGGGGCCAACCGGAACTGGACAGCGGTAGCATCGACTTGCCGCTGCGCTACGACCCACCGACCAAACCGCGACATGTGGTGGACCATGAGTTCGGCAAAAACGCCCTGACCTTCTGGCGTGTGCTGGAACGCTGTGGCGACTGGTGCCGGGTTGAACTGACCCCCATCACCGGCCGTTCACACCAATTGCGTGTGCACATGCTCTCCATCGGCCACCCGCTACTGGGCGACGGCCTCTATGCCCATCCACAAGCATTGGCCGCCTGGCCGCGGTTGTGCCTGCACGCAAGCATGCTTAGCTTCACTCATCCGCAAAGCGGCGAGCGCTTGCGCTTCGAGTGCCCGGCACCGTTCTGAGCCTGACGCCCCCCCCTGTAGCAGCTGCCGAAGGCTGCGTCCGATCGCGGAGCGGTCGTAATCCAGCGCTCGCGGTTATCCAGACACATCGCAATCGCGCCTGTTACGACTGCTTCGCAGCCGGACGTAGCCCTCGGCAACTGCTACAGGAGCGTGCCGCGCCAAATCTGCAGTCAATACGGTAAACTTGCGCCACTGCTGTCTGGAGTTACTTATGCGCGAAGAGTTGAACCAAGGCCTGATCGACTTTCTCAAGGCCTCCCCTACCCCGTTTCATGCCACCGCCAGTCTCGTTCAGCGTCTGGAAGCGGCAGGTTATCAGCGCCTTGATGAGCGCGAGCCCTGGACCACTGAAACCAATGGTCGCTACTACGTCACCCGCAACGACTCCTCTATCGTCGCCTTCAAGCTCGGCCGACACTCACCGCTGCACGGCGGTATCCGTCTGGTGGGCGCACACACCGACAGCCCGTGCCTGCGGGTCAAACCGCAACCCGAGCTGCAACGCCAGGGCTTCTGGCAACTGGGCGTAGAAGTTTATGGTGGCGCACTACTCGCACCCTGGTTCGACCGCGACCTGTCCCTGGCCGGGCGCGTGACCTTCCGTCGTGACGGCAAGGTCGAGAGTCAGCTGATCGACTTCAAACTACCGATTGCCACCATTCCCAACCTGGCCATCCACCTCAATCGCGAAGCCAACATGGGCTGGGCAATCAATGCCCAAACCGAACTGCCGCCGATCCTCGCGCAGTTTGCCGGCGATGAGCGGGTGGACTTCCGCGCGGTATTGACCGACCAGCTTGCTCGAGAACATGGCCTGAACGCCGACGTGGTGCTCGATTACGAGCTGAGCTTCTACGACACTCAAAGCGCCGCGATCATCGGCCTGCATGGCGATTTCATCGCCGGCGCGCGCCTGGACAACCTGCTGTCGTGCTACGCCGGTCTACAAGCGTTACTCACTGCCGAGACAGACGAAACCTGCGTGCTGGTGTGCAACGATCACGAAGAAGTCGGTTCCTGCTCCGCCTGTGGCGCCGATGGCCCGATGCTTGAGCAAACCTTGCGCCGTCTGTTGCCCGAGGGTGACGAGTTCGTACGGACCATTCAGAAGTCACTGCTGGTCTCGGCCGACAACGCCCACGGCGTGCATCCCAACTACGCCGACAAACACGACGCCAACCACGGCCCGAAACTCAATGCCGGTCCGGTGATCAAGGTCAACAGCAACCAGCGCTACGCCACCAACAGCGAAACCGCAGGCTTCTTCCGCCACCTATGCATGGCCGAAGAAGTGCCGGTACAAAGCTTCGTGGTGCGCAGCGACATGGGCTGCGGCTCGACCATCGGCCCGATCACCGCCAGCCACCTCGGGGTACGCACCGTGGACATCGGCCTGCCGACCTTCGCCATGCACTCGATCCGCGAACTGTGCGGCAGCCACGACCTCGCACACCTGGTGAAAGTACTCAGCGCGTTCTACGCCAGCCGCGATTTGCCATAAGCCTGCATTTTGGGGGGCAATCGGGATCCCTTCCGGGCACCACGATCCCCCTGATTTCGTTTCTGATAGACATCAATCCGGATTGTGCAAAAGCCACCTAGACTTATGCCAATCCCCTCTGACAAGGCTGTCGCCATGTTTTCGATGTCTGCGTTCCACGCCATGCTTATTCCGATCCTGGCAGGCATGATCCTGTTGGCCATCGGTTTCAACTTCCGCGATAAAAACGCCGGCGTCTTCATAATGTGGATCGGCATGTTGCTGATTCTCGCCACCGTGCTTTACAAGATCCTCGCCAAACTCGCCGAATAAATGCGCTCGCTGCGCTCGCATTGATTTTAAGTGACTCGTACACTCGGTCGACCCGCACTTCTCGAGGTTGACTGCCTAGTGTTCGCTCGTCTTTTTGCCCTGCCCTCCTGCTTCCTCATCTGTCTGTTGATGCTGCTTCCCATCGTTCCGGTTCAGGCTGTCGGTCTGCCGAGCCTGCTCCACAGCACGGCGAATCCCCAGCAGCAAGCGCAGGAACCCCTTGGGCAATCGCTGGACGAAGTGATCAAGTCGCTGGAAAACGATCAGCAACGCGCAAAACTGTTGACCGACCTGAAGAAACTCCGCGACACCACCAAAAAGGCCCAGCCCGTTACCGAAGAAGGCGTACTCGGGTTGATCGGCGGCACGCTGGCCAGTTTCGAAAAGCAGTTCTCAGGCGCTGACAGCCCCCTGTCCCGATGGTCAGAAGAGTTCGATCTGGCCAAGGATGAACTGTCCGAACTAATGCTGCCGGCCAGTGAGTGGCTGCCAATCATCTTCGCCTTCGCCTTGATTCTGATGCTCTGGAGCCTCCTGGCGGCCGCGCTGATCTGGCTCAGTCATCGGGTGCGCCTGCGCTTCGGTCTCACTGAAGAGTTGCCGCAACACCCCAAGACCTGGGACATGCTGCGCTTTGCCCTGCGCAAACTCGGCCCGTGGATGATCGCGCTGTTGATCACAGTCTATATGAGCTATTCCCTGCCCTCATCATTAGGCAAAGACCTGGCGATGGTGCTGGCCTACGCACTGGTGGTCGGCACCTGCTTCTCGGCGGTCTGCGTGGTGGCATTTTCCGTGCTCGACGGCCCGCACCGTCATCGCGCCCTGTACATCCTTCGGCATCAGGCCTTTCGCCCGTTGTGGCTGATCGGCAGCTTTGCTGCCTTCGGTGAAGCCCTGAACGACCCGCGCCTGGTGGCCAGCCTCGGCAGCCATCTGGCGCACACCGCCGCGACCTTTGCCAATGTGCTGGCAGCGCTGTCCACCGGGATGTTCATCCTGCGTTTCCGTCGGCCGATCGCACATTTGATCCGCAACCAGCCGTTGTCACGGCGCCTGACCCGTCGCGCCCTGAGCGACACCATCGAAATTCTCGGGACCTTCTGGTACTTGCCCTCGCTGGTGTTGGTGGCAATCTCGCTGTTCGCCACGTTCGTGTCGGCCGGCGATACCAGCACCGCATTGCGTCAATCGCTGATCTGCACGGTGTTGCTGGTGCTGTGCATGGTGATCAACGGGCTGGTACGCCGCCATGCGCTCAAACCCCAGCGCGGGCTCAAACGCCATGCCCTGTATTCGGACCGTCTGAAAAACTTTTTCTATACCCTCGCGCACCTGGTGGTGTGGCTGGCGTTCATTGAACTCGGGCTGCGGGTCTGGGGGATGTCACTGATCCGCTTTACCGAAGGCGAAGGCCACGAAATCAGCGTCAAACTGTTCAGCCTCGGCGGCACGCTGATCTTCGCCTGGCTGATCTGGATTCTCAGCGACACCGCCGTGCATCACGCGCTGACCCGCTCGCGCAAAGGCCAGGCCAATGCCCGCGCGCAAACCATGATGCCGCTGATCCGTAACGTGCTGTTCGTGGCTATTTTCATCATTGCGCTGATCGTCGCCCTGGCGAACATGGGCATGAACGTCACGCCACTGCTGGCCGGTGCCGGTGTGATCGGTCTGGCCATCGGTTTCGGTGCCCAGTCGCTGGTCGCCGACCTGATCACCGGGCTGTTCATCATCATCGAAGACTCGCTGGCCATCGACGACTATGTGGATGTTGGCGGCCACCTGGGTACGGTCGAGGGCCTGACCATCCGCACCGTGCGCCTGCGGGACATCGACGGTATCGTCCACACGATTCCGTTCAGCGAAATCAAAAGCATCAAGAACTACTCGCGGGAGTTCGGCTACGCGATCTTCAGGGTAGCCGTTCCCTACAACATGGAAATCGACGACGCGATCAAACTGATGCGCGAAGTGGGTCAGAAAATGCGCACTGACCCGTTGCAACGCAGGAACATCTGGTCACCGCTGGAAATTCAGGGCGTCGAAAGCTTCGAGTCAGGCAGCGCGATTTTGCGGGCGCGTTTCAAGACCGCACCGATCAAGCAATGGGAAGTATCCCGAGCGTTCAACCTGTCGCTCAAGCGACATCTGGATGAAGCGGGGCTGGATCTGGCGACACCGCGCATGAGTGTGCAGGTGGTGACGCCGGGGGGTGGGATGGAGAAGGAGTGAGGCTCCGTAGCTTTTGCTTTTGCTTTTGATCTACCCGCCCCTTCGGCAGGCCGAGCGAAGGTGTTCATCAGGGGACTGGCGCGCAGCGCCCCTCGGCGAAGCCGAGGACATCGCATGGAGGTCGTAGCGAAGCAGACCGGAGGGCGATGCCCACTGATGGGCACCGTAGCGAGGGAACACCGAGCCTTGGCGAGGTGCCGTACGCTCGGGGCAAGCGTTTTTGGTTCCTTTTTAGGCGCTTGTAAAAAGGGACTCGCTGTAAGAGCGAAACCATAAGTCGCCGTTACCGCAGGAACGGATATGTACACCAGCAAGAGCCAGGCCGGCTGTCAGGCCGCCATCGCGAGCAAGCTCGGCTCCTACAAGGGAAGGGATCTGTAGCCGGCGGGGCGCTTTACACCACATCCACCCCGACATGAATCGCATCATGTCGCCAAAACTCCAGATCGCAATCGATCAGCCTTCCGTGCTGATCATAATTGACCCGGGCAATCCGCAGCCCGGGACTGCCCACCGAAACCTTCAACGCCGCCGCCGCATCCACCTGCAACGAAGTCGGAACAATCTCAAAACGCACCCGCCCGTAATGCAAATCGTAATGCCGCGCATAGAGCTCAGTGATCGACTGATTCAGGTCGAAATCAAGAATCTTCGGAAAATACTGCGGATTGAGGTAGTGCTCGACATATAGCACCAGGCGCTCATCGATACGTCGCGCGCGGCAGATCTGAATCACACTCGATAACGCCGGTAACTGCAGCCAGGCACAGACCGCCGCCGACGCCGGTTGCAAACGCGCCGAAATCACTTCGGTGGACGGTACCCGGCCCTGGGCGCTGACCATGGCGTGGAAGTGACTGCGCTGCATCAGGTTGTAGGCCAGGCGTGGCGGTGAGACAAACCAGCCGCGGCGTTCCTCACGGTAAATCTGCCCTTGCGCCTCCAATTGTAACAACGCCTCACGCACGGTGATTCGCGTGGTACCAAACAACTCGCTGAGTTTGCGCTCGGCCGGCAGTTTGACGCCGGGCGGCAACAGACCGTGTTCGATCTGTTCCTGTAAAACCTGCCCAATGGCTGTCACCGCTTTGGTTGCCTCTTCACGCATCAACGTTACCTATCTGGACTAGGCCAGCACTGTTTATGGGCAGAACCGCGCTTCAAATCGGCTCCTTCAACTCTATGCAAGCCTAGGCAATGCACATGACTGCCAGATGACAAAGCCGCCCAACGGTTGATCCAGACACCTGCAATTTAATAGCCAAGTCCTTTCAGATCAGCCTTTTAGCCATGGTCTACGCTTATCTCGCAGCGTCCGTACAAGAGCTTCATAAATGCTTGCAGGCGAGATACCGACATCAAAGTGTCATCCCGCCCGCTTAAATTGGCTCAGGTATTGCTGACCTAGACCAACCAACCCCAAGACTGTAGCTAAAACGCAGCGTTGAAAACGCCCAAAGGAGCTTCGGATGAAACAGCTTTTCCTGGCATCACTGTTAGGCTCGACCATTGCCATGTGCACCTGTGCCATGGCAGCTAATACCGATTTAAAAGCCCTGGAAGCCGCTGCGAAAGCAGAAGGCGCGGTCAATAGCGTTGGCATGCCCGATGACTGGGCCAACTGGAAAGGTACCTGGGAAGACCTGGCCAAAAACTACGGCCTCAAGCACATCGACACCGACATGAGCTCGGCCCAGGAAGTGGCCAAGTTCGCCGCCGAAAAAGACAATGCCAGTGCTGACATCGGCGACGTCGGTGCCGCCTTCGGCCCGATCGCGGTCAAGCAAGGCGTGGTTCAACCGTACAAACCAAGCACCTGGGCGCAGGTTCCGGACTGGGCCAAAGACAAGGACGGCAACTGGGCACTGGCCTACACTGGCACCATCGCGTTTATCGTCAACAAGAAGCTGCTGCACGGTTCTGAAGCCCCCACCAAATGGGCTGACCTGAAGACCGGCAAATACAAGGTTTCCATCGGTGACGTGAGCACCGCCGCTCAAGCCGCCAACGGTGTACTGGCTGCCGCCATCGCCAACGGTGGTGATGAAAAGAACATTCAGCCGGCACTGTTGATGTTCGCCGAAATCGCCAAGCAAGGTCGCCTGTCGCTGGCCAACCCGACGATTTCCACCATGGAAAAAGGTGAAGTCGAAGTCGGTGTGGTCTGGGACTTCAACGGTCTGAGCTATAAAGCCAAGATGGCAAACCCGGATGACTACGTCGTGCTGATCCCCTCCGATGGTTCGGTGAAGTCCGGTTACACCACCATTATCAACAAATACGCCAAGAATCCGAACGCTGCCAAACTGAGCCGCGAGTACATCTTCAGCGACGCTGGCCAAATCAACCTGGCGCGCGGTAATGCTCGCCCGATTCGTGCTGAAACGGGCCTGAAAATACCGGCTGATGTAGAGAAGAACCTGATCCCTGCCGCGCAATACGAAGCAGCCAAGCCTAAACCGATCAAAGACGCCGACGCCTGGGAAAAAACCTCCAAGGCTCTGCCGCAGAAGTGGCAGGAAGAAGTCATCATCAATATGAAGCAGTAAGCGTTGCCTGACGGAAAAACGGGTTCGCCCGTTTTTCCGTTAATGGTGTGTTTACCAACGCTTCTGGAGTAGATGGTTTATGAAGCACAACGTCATCCTTGTGGTGCTCGACGGCCTGAACTACGAGGTCGCGCGGCATGCCATGGGGCATTTGCAGGCCTACGTAAACGCCAGACGTGCGGCACTCTACAAACTCGAGTGCGAACTGCCAGCTCTGTCCCGACCGCTCTACGAATGCATTCTGACCGGCGTAACACCCATCGACAGCGGCATTGTCCATAACAACGTCTCGCGCTTGTCTACCCAGCGCAGCGTGTTCCACTACGCCACCGATGCAGGGCTCAGCACTGCGGCGGCGGCCTATCACTGGGTCAGTGAGCTGTATAACCGTTCGCCATTCAACGTGGCGCGCGATCGCCATACCATCGCTGCGGATCTGCCGATTCAGCACGGACACTTCTACTGGAGTGACCACTACCCCGATTCACACCTGTTCGCCGATGCCGAAAACCTGCGCTTGCGGCATTCGCCGAACTTTCTATTGGTACACCCCATGAACATTGACGACGCCGGGCACAAGCACGGCCTCGATACCCCGCAATACCGCAACAGCGCGCGCTCGGCCGACATCATCCTTGCCGACTACCTGCAAGGCTGGCTCGACGCCGGATATCAAGTGCTGGTAACTGCCGACCATGGCATGAACAACGACCGCTCGCACAACGGCCTGCTCACCGAGGAGCGGGAAGTGCCGCTGTTCGTCCTCGGCGATGCTTTCAGTCTTGATCGCAATGCTGCGCCGAAACAGACCGAGCTCTGCGGCACCATCTGCGAGTTGCTGGGCGTTGCCCACGAAAAACCTGTCTGCCGGGAGCTGTTGAAGTGAATTCAATCACTCGAGGCAAATGGCTGGCGGCGCTCTGCCTGGCTCCTTTCGCCCTGTTCTTTATCGTGTTCCAGATTGCCCCGCTGTGTTGGGTAATGATCCACAGCGTGCAATCGGAGGAGTTCGGTTGGGGCCTGGCCAATTTCAGCAGGATCTTCAATTCGAAGTTCTATTTGCAGGCGATTCAATACAGCCTGGAGATCAGCTTCTGGTCCAGCGTGTTCGGGATCATCATCGCCGTGCTGGGCAGCTATTCGCTGCGCCGGGTCGACTCGCGACTGCGCAACTTCGTCAATGCATTCGCCAATATGACCAGCAACTTTGCCGGCGTCCCGCTGGCTTTCGCCTTCATCATCCTGCTGGGTTTCAACGGCACGTTCACCATCATGCTCAAGCAGGCCGGAATCATTCAGGACTTCAACCTGTACTCCAAGACCGGGCTGATCATTCTTTACACCTACTTCCAGATCCCCCTCGGCGTGCTGCTGCTCTACCCGGCCTTCGATGCCCTGCGCGAAGACTGGCGCGAGTCCGCCGCGCTTCTCGGTGCCAGCGGCTGGCAGTTCTGGCGGCACATCGGCTTGCCGGTGCTGACCCCGGCACTGCTCGGGACCTTCGTCATCCTGCTGGCCAATGCCCTCGGTGCCTACGCCACGGTGTACGCCCTGACCACCGGCAACTTCAACGTGCTGCCGATCCGGATCGCCGCGATGGTCTCCGGCGACATTTCCCTGGACCCGAACATGGCCAGCGCCCTGGCTGTGGTGCTGGTAGCGCTGATGACGCTGGTCACCGTCGTGCACCAGTTACTATTGAAGAGGAGCTACCATGTCACGCGCTGAAACCGGCTCTGTCGTCCTCTACCACCGACTCGTGGTTTATCTGCTGTTTGCGATTCTGCTGCTGCCGCTCGCCGGAACACTGATCTACTCGATCGCCAGCAATTGGTCGGCAACCATTCTTCCCAGTGGATTTACGATCAAATGGTATGTCCAGCTATGGAGCGACCCGCGCTTTCTCAATGCCTTCGGCCAGTCGTTGCTGGTCTGTGTCGGCGCTCTGGTGCTGTCGGTGGTGCTGATTCTGCCGCTGCTGTTCGTGGTGCACTACCACTTCCCCAAGCTCGATGCGCTGATGAACATCCTGATCCTGCTGCCGTTCGCAGTACCGCCAGTGGTGTCCTCGGTGGGGCTGTTGCAGCTCTATGGTTCCGGGCCGTTCGCGATGGTCGGCACGCCCTGGATTCTGGTCGGTTGCTACTTCACCGTAGCACTGCCGTTCATGTACCGGGCGATCACCAACAACCTGCAAGCGATCAACCTGCGCGACCTGATGGACGCTGCCCAACTGCTTGGCGCCAGCACCTGGCAGGCGGCATTCCTGGTGGTGCTGCCAAACCTGCGCAAGGGCTTGATGGTGGCGTTGCTGCTGTCCTTCTCGTTTCTGTTCGGTGAGTTCGTGTTCGCCAACATCCTCGTCGGCACCCGCTATGAAACCCTGCAGGTCTACCTGAACAACATGCGCAACAGCAGCGGCCACTTCACCAGCGCGCTGGTGATTTCCTACTTTTTCTTTGTGCTGGTTCTGACCTGGGTTGCCAATATCTTGAACAAGGACAAAAGCCAATGAGCTTCGTCAGCGTCCAACACCTGAAAAAAAACTACGCCGGCACCACAGTGTTCAGCGACATCAACTGCGAAATCCAAAAGGGTGAATTCGTCACCCTGCTTGGCCCCTCGGGCTGCGGCAAATCCACCCTGCTGCGCTGTATCGCCGGACTGACCTCGGTGGACAGCGGCAAGATTCTCCTTGAGGGCCAGGACCTCGTCCCGCTGAGCCCGCAAAAACGCGGCATTGGCATGGTGTTCCAGAGCTATGCGCTGTTCCCCAACATGACCGTGGAGCAGAACGTCGCGTTCGGCTTGCGGATGCAAAAGGTCAATACCGAGGACAGTCGCAAGCGTGTACTTGAGGTGCTGCAACTGGTGGAGCTGAACGACTTCGCCGCACGCTATCCGCATCAGCTTTCCGGCGGTCAATGCCAACGGGTGGCCCTGGCCCGCTCGCTGGTGACCCGGCCACGCCTGTTGCTGCTGGATGAGCCACTGTCGGCGCTGGATGCACGGATTCGCAAACACCTTCGCGAACAGATCCGTCAGATCCAGCGTGAGCTGGGCCTGACCACCATATTCGTCACCCATGATCAGGAAGAAGCGCTGATCATGTCTGACCGGATCTTCCTGATGAACCAGGGCAAGATCGTCCAGAGCGGTGACGCCGAAACCCTCTACACCGCACCGGTGGACGTATTTGCCGCGGGGTTTATCGGCAACTACAACCTGCTCGATGCCGACAGCGCCAGCAAGTTGCTGCAACGCCCGATTACCGGTCGCATCGCCATTCGTCCGGAAGCCATCGAACTGAGCCTGAACGGTGAGCTCGACGCCCAGATTCGCAGCCACAGCCTGTTGGGCAACGTGATTCGTTACCGCGTCGTAGCTCGTGGCGTGGAATTGGTGGTCGACGTATTGAACCGCTCGGCGGCTGATTTGCATGCCGACGGTCAACGCCTGGCGCTTTCCATCGATCCGACGGCCCTGTGTGAGGTAGCCTGATGCTCTTGATGGGCCTGATTATTTTGAAGAGAGAGCTGCGCTAATGGCTTTGGCAATTTTTGATCTGGACGAAACCCTGATCCATGGCGACTGCGCCACCTTGTGGAGCGAACAGATGGGCCGCCTTGGCTGGGTCGACAGCGAGTCCTTCATGCGTCGCAACAACGAGCTGATGGACGCCTACAGCCACGGCAAACTGAACATGGAAGACTACATGGCCTTCAGCCTGGAGCCGATTGCCGGACGTACTCCGCAAGAAGTTGAGCATTTGGTGGCACCGTGGGTCGAGGACGTAATCGAGCCCATCATTTTCAGCGACGCCTGCAAAGCCATCGCCGCACACCGCAAGGCTGGCGACCGGATCCTGGTGATCTCGGCCTCTGGCACGCACCTGGTCAAACCCATTGCCGAGCGTCTGGGCGTTGACGAAATATTGGGGATCGAGCTGGAAGTGACCCATGGGGTCTATAGCGGCAACACCGTCGGCACCCTGACCTACCGCGAAGGCAAGATCACCCGCTTGCTGGAGTGGCTGGACACCGAAGGCGAAAACCTCGAAGGCGCGAGTTTCTATTCAGACTCACGCAATGACCTGCCGTTGTTGCTGAAAGTCGACTTCCCACATGTGGTCAACCCGGATCCGGTGTTGCAGGAGCACGCCGAGAAAGCCGGATGGCCAATCCATCTCTGGAAGTAACCCCATGATCGTTCCCATGCTCCGCGTGGGAATGCCTCAATGGACGCTCTGCGTCCGCTTTGTGACGCGCAGCGTCACGGGCTGCATTCCCACGCGGAGCGTGGGAACGATCTGTCAGACCAGGCTTTCGTCGATCACCAACACCAACTTGCCCGACACCTTGTTGGTCGCCAGTTCGGCAAACGCGGCTTCAGCATCCGTGATCGCAAAGGTCTTGGCCAGTTGCGGGCTCAACCGCCCTTCGGCGAACAGCGGCCAGACGTGCTGACTCAAATCGCTGAACAGATCAGCCTTGAATTGCTCGTCCCGACTGCGCAGGGTCGAACCCAGTAGCTGCACCCGCTTGGCCAACACCTGTGCCAGGTCCAGCTGCGCTTCACGACCGCCCATCAGGCCGATCAACACCCAGCGGCCATCGCGCGCCAGCAGTTTCACGTTCAGCGCGGCATAGTTGGCCCCCACAGGATCGAGGATGACGTCAAACGGACCGAACTCATTCAAACTTTCCAGACCATCGGTACGGACCACTCCGCCCTGTGCGCCCAAAGCCTCGCAGTAGGCCAGACGATCCGCCGAACCGACACTGACCCAGCACGGGTTGCCAAATGCCTTGCACAGTTGAATAGCCGCCGACCCAACGCCGCTGGCACCCGCGTGCAACAGCACTTTTTCACCGGGCTTGAGCGCTGCCAGCTGAAACAGGTTCAGCCACGCGGTGCTGTAGACCTCGGGCAGTGCGGCCGCTTCAGTCAGCGACAGACCTTGCGGCACAGGCAACACGTGACGGCCATCGACCACCACTTCTTGCGCCATCCCACCACCGGCCAGCAGCGCGCAGACGCGATCACCCACTTGCCAGGACGAACCCGCCCCCACCTCGCTGATCACCCCGGAGCACTCCAGCCCCAGCACTTGACTGGCACCAGGCGGCGCGGGATAGAGTCCTGCGCGCTGTAACAGATCGGCCCTGTTCAAGCCCGCAGCCGCTACTCGAATACGAACTTGCCCTACGTCACACGTCGGACTCGGCTCTTCAACCCATACCACTCGACCTTCAACGCCTTGCAATGCTTTCACAGTGCCTCCATAGTGAGTCTGGACTGAGCCCGTTGCTGTAGCGTCGGGCTTTTTGCATTATGCGACCGGTTCCTGCGGAACCGGCGACTTCAAAGACGGCCTAATATGCGTGATCAATTGTCCCCGCGTCGAATCAGCATGAAGCATTTGTTCCCCAGCACCGCCCTAGCTCTCTTCATTGGTCTCGGCCTTATGCAGCTGTCGACCAATACGTTCGCAGCCAATAGCTGGGACAATCTTCAGCCCGATCGTGACGAGGTGATTGCCAGCCTTAACGTCGTCGAGTTGCTCAAGCGTCACCATTACAGCAAGCCGCCTCTTGATGACGCGCGCTCTGTGATCATCTATGAAAGCTACCTGAAGCTGCTGGATCCGTCGCGCAGTTACTTTCTCGCCAGCGATATTGCCGAATTCGACAAATGGAAAACCCAATTTGACGACTTCCTGAAGAGCGGCGACCTGAATGCCGGGTTCACCATCTACAAGCGTTATCTGGACCGCGTCAAAGCGCGTCTGGACTTCGCCCTGCTTGAACTGAACAAAGGCGTCGACAAATTCGACTTCACCACCAACGAGTCGTTGCTGATCGATCGCAAGGACGCTCCTTGGCTCAAGACCACTGCAGAACTCGACGACCTGTGGCGCAAACGCGTCAAGGATGAAGTGCTGCGCCTGAAAATCGCCGGCAAAGATACCAAGGCTATTCAAGAGCTGCTGACCAAGCGCTACAAGAATCAGCTGGTGCGACTGGATCAAACCCGTCCTGAAGATATCTTCCAGGCATACATCAACACCTTCGCCATGTCCTACGACCCGCACACCAACTATCTGTCGCCAGATAACGCGGAGAACTTCGACATCAACATGAGCCTGTCGCTGGAAGGCATCGGCGCTGTGTTGCAGAGCGACAATGACCAGGTAAAAGTCGTGCGCCTGGTGCCGGCAGGCCCGGCGGACAAAACCAAGCAAGTCGCACCGGCGGACAAGATCGTCGGCGTTGCCCAGGGCGACAAGGAAATGGTCGATGTGGTCGGCTGGCGTCTGGATGAAGTGGTCAAACTGATCCGCGGACCGAAAGGCTCGGTGGTGCGTCTGGAAGTGATTCCGGCCAGCAATGCACCGAATGACCAGACCAGCAAGATTGTCGCTATCACTCGCGAAGCGGTGAAACTGGAAGAGCAGGCGGCGAAAAAGTCGATTCTCAACCTGAAACAGGATGGCAAGGACTACAAGCTCGGGATTATTGAAATTCCGGCCTTCTACCTTGACTTCAAAGCCTTCCGCGCCGGTGACCCGGATTACAAGAGCACCACCCGCGACGTGAAGAAACTGCTGACCGAACTGCAAAAAGACAAAGTCGATGGCGTGGTCATCGACCTGCGTAACAACGGCGGCGGCTCGTTGCAGGAGGCCACCGAGCTGACCAGTCTGTTCATCGACAAAGGTCCGACCGTGCTGGTGCGTAATGCCGATGGCCGGGTCGACGTACTTGAAGATGAAAACCCTGGCGCGTTCTACAAAGGCCCGATGGCCTTGCTGGTCAACCGTCTCTCGGCTTCCGCCTCGGAGATTTTTGCCGGCGCCATGCAGGACTACCACCGCGCGCTGATCATCGGCGGCCAGACCTTCGGTAAAGGCACCGTGCAGACTATCCAGCCGCTCAATCATGGCGAGCTGAAACTGACGCTGGCCAAGTTCTACCGGGTTTCCGGGCAGAGCACCCAGCATCAGGGCGTGCTGCCGGATGTCGACTTCCCGTCGATCATCGACACCAAGGAAATCGGCGAAAGCGCCCTGCCTGAAGCCATGCCGTGGGACACCATTCGTCCGGCGATCAAACCGGCGCTCGATCCGTTCAAACCGTATCTGACGCAGTTGAAATCCGAGCATAACGCACGCTCGGCCAAGGACGCGGAATTCGTGTTCATCCGCGACAAACTGGCCCTGGCCCAGAAGCTGATGACAGAGAAAACCGTCAGCCTCAACGAAGCCGAGCGCCGCGCGCAGCACGCTGATATCGAAGCCAAGCAGCTTGCAATGGAAAATATCCGTCGCAAGGCCAAGGGTGAAGAGCAGCTCAAAGAGCTGAAGAAAGAAGACGAAGAAGCAATCGCGGCCGAGCCGGACAAGACCAAACCGGAAGACGATGCCTACCTGAGCGAAACCGGGCGGATTCTGCTGGATTACTTGAAGCTCAACACTGCGGTAGCGAAACACTGACAATGATGGCAATTTAATCTAGACGTTCCGCGGATCGTCATCAAATAGTCATCATTCTGTCGTGAAATACAGGACTGGGCGCCCACGGCGCCCAGTCCTTTTTTTATCGACAGAGAACGCCATGACCACGACCGAACAGCTGAGCGCCTTGAGTTCAATCCTGGCTCAAAGCGGTTTACACAGTCTGTTCCAGCCGATCATTTCCCTCTCTGAAAGACGTATCCTGGGCTACGAAGCCCTCAGTCGCGGCCCCTCCAACAGCCCATTGCACTCTCCCATCGCATTGTTTGCCGTAGCCCGTCAGGCCGGTCGCCTCAGTGAACTGGAAATGGCTTGCCGTCACAGCGCCTGTCGACGTTTCAACGAACAGAAGCTGCCGGGCAAACTGTTCCTCAACGTCTCGCCGGAATCCCTGCTGGAGGCGGCTCACCAGCCAGGCCGTACACTGCAATTGCTGCAAGACTTCGGGATTGAGCCGAGTCAGGTAGTCATCGAACTCACCGAACAAACCCCTACCGACGACTTCCAACTGCTGCAAAATGCGCTGCATCACTATCGGGCCATGGGCTTTTCGATTGCCCTGGACGATCTCGGCGCGGGGTATTCAAGCTTGCGGTTGTGGTCCGAGCTGCGCCCGGACTACGTGAAGATCGACCGACACTTCATCGACGGTATTCATCTGGACGCCCTCAAGCGCGAGTTCGTGGGCTCAATCCTGCAAATCGCTAAAGCCTCCCGGGCACAAGTCATCGCTGAAGGTATCGAACTGCCGGAAGAACTCGCGGTGCTGACCGAAATGGGCGTCGACCTGGTCCAGGGCTACCTGCTCTGCCGTCCGCAGGAGCATCCGCCGAAGGATGCGCGAGTAATGATGCCCAAACGCGACAGCACTGCTGTGGCCCTGAACGACGAAGGCCGCGACCTCAGCGCCCTGCTCAACGAACAACCGGCAGTGGCTCGGCAGACCCCTACCGCGACAGTTCTGGAAGCCTTCCGTCGCCAGGCCAACCTCAACTCCCTGGCAGTGCTGGATGATCAAGGACACCCCTGCGGGATCGTCCACCGCCATTCGCTGTCGGATTCGCTGCTCAAACCCTTTGCCACCGACCTGTTCGCGCGCAAGCCCATCAGCCGGCTGATGAGTGAAGACTTCCTCGCGGTCGAACTGAGCCAGTCACTGCAACAGGTCAGCCGCCTGATTACCAGCCGCGCCCGACAACGGATCGAAGAAGACTTCATCATCACCCTGAACGGCATCTACCTGGGCCTGGGGCGGGTGATCGACGTCCTCAAACTGATTACCGAGCTGAAGATCCAGCAAGCCCGCTACGCCAATCCATTGACCCTCTTGCCGGGCAACGTGCCGATCCAGCAGTGCCTCACACGGTTGCTGCAACAGGCCCGCGAATCGGTGATCTGCTATGTGGACATCGACAGTTTCAAACCCTTCAACGATATCTACGGTTACGGCCGGGGGGATGAAGTCCTGCTGTGTCTGGCGCAATGTCTGAATGATCGAGTGGACCCGGGCCGCGACTTCGTCGGGCATATCGGCGGTGACGATTTTCTGCTGGTGTTAGGCCCGGAAGACTGGCGTAAACGTCTCAACCAGCTACTGGACGACTTCCACAGTCAGTGCCGGCGCTTCTATAGCAATGAGCACCTGGAAGCCGGCTGCTTTATCGCGCCCAATCGCCAGGGCGTACGCCAGGAATTCCCGCTGCTGTCGCTGTCCATCGGCGTCGTGCATTTATATCCACAGGCCTGTGGACAACTCGACTCCAGCCAACTGGCAGAACTGGCTTCGCAAGCCAAGCATCACGCCAAGAATGTGCAGGGTCACAGCATTCATGTGATCGACAGCCTGGAGATTGGGTTGCCGGTGGTGGAGGGGTTTTAAATTATCTCGCGAGCGCAGTCAGTTAAGGAAATGAGGTCTCTATGTAGGAGCCGAGCTTGCTCGCGATGGGCGTTAACGATAACGCGTGTTTTCTGAATAAACGCGTCGTCCTTGAGTCCATCGCGAGCAAGCTCGGCTCCTACAGGGAACCACCGCTTGATTCCAACTGCTTGAGCTTGATCTCCGCCAGCGGATGCCCGGCCTTCGCCGCCATTGTCCACCAACGGGCCGCCTCAGCCGCATCAGGAGCTTTACCGGGTGTTCCCGCCAGGCTGATCACCCCCACTTGATAGGCCGCCTTGGCGTCCCCCGCCAGCGCCGCCAGGCGCAGCAAGCGCACACCTTCTTCGCGGGCGCCGAGGCCTTGGCCACGGAAGGTCAGGATATGGCCGTAGAAGCTCTGAGCACCGACATCACCCAGGTTTGCCATGCGCGCGAACTGACCTTCGAGCCAGTGCCAGCCACGGGGCTGACGCACGAACCACGGCCAATGAAACAGCAGACGCGCCAACCAGTAGCTGGCTCGCGCCTTAAGTCGCCAGAACACTCAGGCCTCCGCCGATTCGGGATACTCGTATTCGAAAACCCGCACTACTTCGGACGCATGCCAGGAAGCCGCAGCAACACCATCGGACGGACCGGAGAAACGTCCAAGGCGCTCGACACACTCGAAGAAGCCGGTACGAGGCAAACGGCTTGCACCTTGGCTGATCACCAGCGAACTGCGCAATGGCTGCTCCGCTCGGGCATCCAGCGCTGCCAGATGCTCCAGGGCCGCGGTCAGGGTTTGCATGGCCGGGCTGGGTAACTGCAAACGCTCAAGCAAAGCCCGGTAAGTCAGTAGATGACGCTGGCGGCGGGCGTGATCGAGCTCGCTCAGCAACCCGTCCCAATGTTGTCGACTAATGCGTACGCTCACGTCTCGTCCCTCCAGCCTGGCACCGTCAACTCCCAGGCCAGGCTGCGGCGAATCGCGGCGTCCGGCAGACGCTCACCGCTTTCAATCAAGGCCAGATAAGACGGGCTGATTCCTACTGTGCGGGCTAACGCCTCAATGGCGATGCCCTTCCCTTCGCGCAAACTGCGGAGTTGATCCAGGCCAGGAAGAATCTGGTCTGGTGGTGCCGCGTTATGGATTGTGGCTTCTCGCGGCGGTTGCTCGGTGACACCAGCAGCTTTTAACAAAGCCTGATACTGAGCCCACGGCAGAACCGCATACTCGGGCTCGCCATCGCGTGCAATTATCTGAATATCCATTACTACCCCGTAGGACAACAACACTTAGCGAGTCAGCACTTTTCCCTAGAAGTGTAATCCTAACAGCCGCCAAGGTCGCGAGGAGGTATCAATCTGTGGATGACCCTGAATCGGCTCAGTTTTTTTTCGGGCCCTGCAATTGGAGTTGTTCCAGCGTATCCGGCAATCGCTCGACCACCGCCAGCTTTTCCGGCAACTGCCGTAAGCGCCAGGCACGGAAGGCACTCAACTCGTCGTCGAGGGTTTTCATCACCCAAGCCAATACCGCAATGTCATCGAGCATGCCAAACACTGGAATGAAATCCGGGATGGCATCGAGTGGACTGAGGAAATACATCAGGCCCGCCACAATTATCAGAATCGATTTGTGACTGATGGCCCGGTACTCCCCACGCCAATAAGCCAGACACAACGCCTGTAACAATCGCAGATCATCTTTGAGTTTGCCCAGGCGGTTGCCTTGGCTCGCTCCTTTGCTCGCCACGGCGAAGAGCAATGTCGGCAAACGTCCTCGGCTAAGCAACCGTCCTGCCATGGGCAAGAAGCGCGCGAAATTCCAGGGTGCTTTCATCATCCCTCCCACTGAAATGTTATCCACACAAATTGTGGATAACCTTGTGAACAGAGCCGCTTTAAACGCTTGAAAGCCCCGCTTTATAAGGCCTGAGCTCAGATCGGGCGTTTTTTACTCACATAAAAAAACCCATTATTTCATTGACTTGGCAACCCGTCTGGGTCTAACACCAGCAACTTCAATGGTATGACTCTACCCGGCGGCGTCCGTTCGCTTACTTTGCCCTCCAGCAATCGCCAGATGCAACAACGCCCCGTATAGACGGGGCGTTGTTTTTTATCAGACGCTAATTACTTGGTAGCGTCTTGTTTTGCCTGATCCTTGATCGCCAGCAGTTCCAGGTCGAACACCAGCACCGAGTTGGCTGGAATCGCCGGGCTTGGGCTTTGCGCGCCGTAAGCCAGTTCGCTAGGGATGTACAGCTTGTACTTCTCGCCAACGTGCATCAGTTGCAGGCCTTCGACCCAACCCGGGATCACACCGCTCACTGGCAGGTCGATCGGGCTGCCGCGCTCGACGGAGCTGTCGAAAACGGTGCCGTTGGTCAGCTTGCCGGTGTAGTGAACCGTCACTACGTCAGTCGACTTGGGCTGAGGGCCATCGGCTTTCTTGACCACTTCGTATTGCAGACCCGAGGCGGTGGTGGTTACACCTGCTTTCTTGGAGTTGTCTTCGAGGAATTTCTTGCCAGCGGCTGCCGACTCTTCACTCATTTTGGCCATACGCTCTTCAGCGCGCTTTTGCAGCGCAGCGAAGGCTTCGACCAGTTCATCATCCTTCAACTTCTGCTCTTTCTTGCCGACGGCATCTTCGATGCCCTGGGCTACTGCTTTGGAATCCAGATCATCCATGCCTTCTTGGGCAAGGCTTTTGCCCATGTTCAGGCCGATACCGTAGGAAGCTTTTTGCGCCGGGGTTTTCAGCTCAACGCTGGTCTGCGAGTCACAACCCGCGAGTACCAGGCTAACCAGGGCCACCGCCGCCGCCAACCGATGCTGTTTCATGCTATTTCCTTGTTCATGCGCCTAAAGGGCAATCGAGTAAAGCCGCGAGCTTATCAGGCCGCCACGACCAATGGCTACCGGCATGAGAGCAGGAAACTTCCGATAAGTTCACGTCCTTGAAACGCATTTTGCAGCGGCAGTCGAATTTGACTGTCGGCGCAAACTCACAATCGGAAAAGACGTTTCTCACTGCATCAGGCGTAATGGCCACTTGCCGCATAAGCTGAGCTAGGGCATAAGGGTTATAAATTGACAAGGATGTTTATTTTGCGCCTCATTTCCCGCGTATTTCTGCTCATTATCGCTCTGCTCGGTCTCGGCCTGATCATCGTCCTGTATTACGTCGTCAACCCGAAACTGCCCGGCTACGTGCCTGCCAAACAGGTGCATTACCTGCAACAGTGGAGCACCGCCGACCGCCAGACCTATTACTTCACGCCCCAAGGCACCCAGGTTAAAGGACTGCGTTATGACTGGTTCGGCGCGCTCGAGTTACCGTTCTCCGAACAGCGCTTTGCGGCCCCTGAGTACCTTGCCCGCTTCGGTTTTCTCGTCGACCCGGATCAGAAAGCCACCCCGGGTAATCCCGGCAATCTGCCCGTCGGCTTCGCTCGCCATCAAAATCCTGGCAGCAAAGATGAGTTTCTGGATATTACCTGCGCCGCCTGCCACACCGGCGAGCTGCGTTACAACGGCCAGGCCGTGCGGATCGACGGTGGTTCGGCCCAGCATGTTCTGCCGTCCAGCGTTCCCACTTTGCGTGGCGGAAGCTTCGGCCAGGCTCTGGTGGCCAGCCTCGCCGCTACCTACTACAACCCATGGAAATTCGAACGCTTCGCACGCAATGTCCTCGGCCAGGACTACGAGGCGCAATACCAGCCACTGCGCAAAGAATTCAAAACGTCCCTGGATACCTTCTTGCATGTTGCCTGGAACGACACTCATCGCGGCCTCTACCCCACCGAAGAAGGCCCCGGCCGCACCGATGCATTCGGGCGCATCGCCAACGCCAGCTTTGGCGACGCCATTTCTGCAGACAACTACCGAGTGGCCAACGCACCGGTGGACTATCCACAGCTGTGGGAGATGTGGACCTTCGACTGGGTGCAGTGGAACGGTTCGGCTCAGCAGCCAATGGCACGCAACATCGGCGAAGCCCTTGGGGTCGGAGCCACACTGAATTTCTTCGATACCGCAGGCCAGCCTCTCAAAGGTGACGCTCGTTACCCTACAAGTGTGCGTGTGCGCGACCTGCACCTGATCGAAGAAACCCTGCAACGGCTCAAGCCGCCAGCCTGGCCCGAAGAATTATTGGGCAGCATCGACAAACCTTTGGCCGCCAAAGGCCGGGCCCTGTTCACTGAAAATTGCGCCGGCTGCCACGTACCGTCCGTGATTCAAAGCAATGGTCGCCCCTTGCAAACATTGAAAATGCTGCCGGTTGGAGTGATTGGCACCGATCCCGGCGCCGCCAATAACATTGCCGACCACCGCTTTGATCTGACGGCCCTGCAATGGGATCCGGCGGAGTTGGCGGACCTGGACGTCAAACTGCATCCAACCCCCTCCGAGCCTCTGGACTTGAGCAAAATCTCGGTGGCCAAAGGGCTGGCCTACGTCACCGCTTTCGTTGAGAAACGGGCTTATCGCGACGCGAATGTGACGCCGGCAGAGCGCCCGACCCTGGATGGGCTCGGCCTGCCGATCGGGGTTCGTGAGTTACGTGCTTACAAGGCCCGACCGCTGGCCGGTGTCTGGGCCACTGCGCCGTTCCTGCACAACGGTTCGGTCCCGAGCATTTACCAACTGCTCTCACCGCAGGACGAACGCGCGGCCACTTTCTACAAAGGCACCTTCGAGTACGACCCACGCCATTTGGGTTATCGCACCGAAGCCTTTACCAACGCCTTCGTGTTCGACACGCGGATCACCGGTAATCACAACAGCGGTCACGAATTCCGTGCCGGCAAGCATGGTAACGGGGTGATTGGCCGCCTGTTGCAACCCGAAGAACGCTGGGCCTTGCTGGAGTATTTAAAAGTGCTGGGCGGCCCGTTGGAGTCGCAACTGCCATGATTATCGCCGCCGTAAAAAGGACTTTCGCATGTTGATCACTCTCTGGCTGCGCATCGGTGCCCTGCTGGGCAAAACCCTTCTGTTGCTGCTGGGTCTGGGCCTGTTCATCTGGGCGCTGGCCACAGCCTGGTTCGCCTGGCACTACAGCGGCCCGGTTTCGGCCGAAGAACAGATCCCGCCGGGCGAAGCCGCCATGACCCAGGACATCATTCAGACCGCCGTGCGCATCGTTGACCAGCACCGTGAAAACACGCGCTATCTGCGTGACGCCCATGCCAAGGCTCACGGTTGTGTCAAAGCCCAGGTTCAGGTGTTGGCTGACTTGTCGCCAGAACTGCGTCAGGGTGTATTCGCCGAGGCCGGCAAGACCTGGCAAGCGACAATGCGCCTGTCCAATGGCAATGCTTACCCGCAGTTCGACAGCATTCGGGACGCCCGCGGCATGGCGATCAAACTGCTGGATGTTCCGGGTACGCAGCTATTGAAAGAACAACAGAGCCGTGGCGAACAGGATTTTGTGATGTTCAGTCATCCGAACTTTTTTGTCAGTGACGTCGCCGAGTACCGTCAGAACGTCGCCGCGCAGGCCGATGGAAAGGCTGTCAGGGCGTTCTTCCCGAACCGGGACCCGCGTAGCTGGCAGGTTCGTCATCTGTTTATCGCTCTGGCCACGCTGGCTCCGGCGCCTGCAAGCCCGGCCCAGACCACCTATTTCTCGGTGTCGCCGTACAAGTTCGGCACGGCCAATGCCAAGTTCCGTGTCGCCCCGGATCCCGAAAGTTGCCCGATCTACAACCTGCCGACTCAAAATCAGGCGCTGCCTAACTTCCTGCGCAACGCACTGAACCAGCAGTTGTCGACCGATCGTGTCCCGGCGTGCTTCGTTTTGCAGATTCAGCGCCAGGATCCGGCCAAATACATGCCCATCGAAGATACCAGCATTGAATGGCGTGAAATCGACGCCCCTTTCGAGACCGTAGCGCGCATCAAGATCCCGGCTCAGGACTTCGACACCCCGGCACTGAACCTGCAATGCGACAACCAGTCGTTCAATCCCTGGTTCGGCCTGGAAGCCCATCGGCCGATTGGCGGTATCAATCGTTTACGCAAGGCGGTGTACGAAGCCGTCAGCGATTACCGGCACACTCGCAATGCCGGGCAGTAAGCCGGAAACGAAGCCTGCTTCTACGCATGTCATACCTTCCCGAAGATTTTCAGCACCCCAATGATTGCAGGACCGATGGCCACCAGGAAAAAGCTCGGCCATAGACAGAAAATCAGTGGGAACATCAGCTTGGTGGCTATTTTCGCTGCCGTCTCTTCGGCAAGCTGGGTGCGCCGGTCGCGAAACTCTTCGGCATAAATACGCAGGGTGGAGCCGACACTGGTGCCGAAGCGGATGCTCTGCGCCAGCAAGCTGACCAGCCCACGAATGTCCTCAAGGCCCGTGCGTTCGGCCAGGTGTTTGAGCGCTTCGGTACTGGGAATGCCGGCACGGATTTCCGCATTGACCAGCGCCAGTTCCAGGGCCAGTTCGGGCTGACTGACCGACATTTCGTCGGCCACCCGCTCAATGGCCTGGGGCAAGGCCAGGCCTGACTCCACGCAGACCACCATCAGGTCCAGGGCATCGGGGAAGGCCCGGAGCAGCCGAGTCATCCGTGCCTGCTTGCGCTTGTTGACATAGATTGCCGGCGCCAACCAGCCCACACAGAGTGCCGAAGCTAGCAGCACCATGCCAATGGTCAGGGATAGCTTCGGGATAAACGGCAAAGCCAGAAGCGTAAGGCCCAGCAGTATCAATGGCGACAGCAGGCGAATCGCCCAGTACATGTGTACTGCCGCAGGCGAGCGATAACCCGCGTGTATCAGCAACGTCCGAGTGGGCGAGACCTGCCCCCGTTCACCGGAGGCAAAGCGCTGACCCACCTGCTCCAGCAGCAATTGCAGGTTGCTCGGCGCATTCTGCCCGAGGCTCTCCCCGCCATGACCCCGTTTGATCAGCGCAAGACGGCGCTGCACCGGATCCTGCAACCCCAACGCCAGCAATACCAGGGTCGCCGCAGCGAACACCACGCACAGGCCGACAGCCGCAACGAACAAGAGACGTGCCAGCTGTTCGTTGCCCACCACACGATTGAGCAGACTTAGCAGATAGTCCATGACCAACACCTCTCTACGATTGCTGGCGCTTAAACCTGAATCCGGATGATTTTACGTATCCAGAAAATTCCGATCAGCATGGCAACAAAAGCCCCCATGACCAGCTTCTGGCCCAAGGGCTCCCTGATGAGCAAGGGCAAATAGTTTGGGCTCGAGATCACAATCGCCGCCGCCAATACAAAGGGCACAGACACCAATATCCAGCCCGACATGCGTCCCTCGGCCGAGAGGGTCTTGACCTTGCGCTGAAAACGGAAGCGTCCACGAATCAGGCTGCTCAAACGATCCAGCACCTCAGTCAGGTTGCCACCCGTCTCGCGGTGGATCAGCACCGAGGTCACCAGCATCATCACCGTCATGCTCGGCATGCGTTCCAGAAGACCGAGCATGGCCCGGCGCACATCATTGCCATAGTTGATATCGGCGAAGGTCAGGCCGAACTCAACAGCCACCGGCCCCTGATGCTCCTCGGCTACCAGTTGCAGGGTCTCGTTGAACGGGTGCCCGGCACGCAATGCCCGGCACATGGCGTCCAGTGCATCCGGCAGCCCCTCCTCGAACAGAGCGAAGCGCTTGTTGCGCTCGTAGGAAATCTTCAGCACCGGCAGCCAGAACACTGCCATGGCCGCCGGAACAGCCGCCCACCAGAGGTGCGTGAGCAACCAAAGCCCAAGCCCCGTCGCCGTCGCCAGGACCAGCCCGAGTAAAAGCACCCGATAGGCACGGTAGTCATGCCCGGCTTGCTCGATCATCTGCGCCAGGGCCTCCATAGCCGGTAACTGCTCCAGGCGGGCCTCCAGCGGCGACAGGCGCCGCAGGTATTTCTGCCGCAGCACCGTCTGCATATTCGGCAGGTTGCTGGCCCGTTCCAGCAGCTCAAGGCGACCGCGGATACGTTTACGCACCTGGCCGGCCTCTCCGAACACCGGCACCACCAGCCCCTGGCTGAGGAGGAACATAGCGGTGAACACCATGCCGAGGAACGCCAGGATGTATTCACCAGGGATCTGACTCATGACTGCGCCTCCATCCATTCCGGCCGGAACAGGCTGAGCGGCAGCTCGATACCACGCTTGGCCAGTACATCGCGAAAGGCCGGCACCATGCCGGTGGGGCGGAATTCGCCCAGTACCTCACCGTGTTCGCCCATGCCTGAGCGGACGAAAGAGAAGATCTCGGTCATGGTGATCATTTCACCCTCCATGCCGTTGATCTCCTGCACGCTGACCAGCCGTCGCTTGCCATCTTCCTGACGTTCCAGCTGTATCACCACGCCGATGGCCGAGGCGATTTGCTGGCGCATGGCCTTGATCGGAAAGGTCGCACCGGTCATCGACACCATGTTCTCGATCCGCCCCAGGGCATCGCGCGCGGTATTGGCGTGGATCGTGGTCAGCGAGCCGTCGTGGCCGGTGTTCATCGCCGTCAGCATATCCAGCGCCTCAGCGCCGCGAACCTCACCGATCACGATGCGGTCCGGGCGCATACGCAGACTGTTGCGCACCAGTTCGCGCTGGCTCACCTCGCCACGGCCTTCGATATTCGACGGGCGGGTTTCCAGGCGCACCACATGGGGTTGCTGCAGTTGCAACTCGGCCGAGTCTTCGATGGTAACGATCCGCTCGTTATGCGGGATGAAGCTGGACAGCACATTGAGCATGGTGGTCTTGCCACTGCCGGTGCCGCCGGATACCAGCACGTTCAACCGCCCACGGACGATGGCCTTGAGCATCAGCGCGATGGCCGGAGTCAGGGTGCCCATCTGCACCAGACTCTCGGTATTGAGCAAATCCACCGCGAAACGGCGGATCGACATGCTCGGCCCGTCGATGGCCAAGGGCGGGATAATGGCGTTGACCCGCGAGCCGTCCTTCAGACGTGCGTCCACCAGCGGCGAGGATTCATCAATGCGTCGCCCCAGGCTGGAAACGATACGGTCGATGATATTCAGCAGATGCTGATCGTCACGAAAGTGCACATCGGTTCTCTGCAGTTTGCCGAAGCGCTCGACATACACCGAGGCATGCCCGTTGACCAGGATGTCGGACACACTGTGGTCGGCCAGCAGCGGCTCCAGTGGCCCGAGGCCAAGCACCTCGTCGGTGATCTGCTTGATGATCAGCTGGCGGCTGGTGGCACTCACCGGTGCCGAATACTCATCCAGCAAGCGCAGGCTGATCTCGCGGATCTGCCGCCCGGCCTCGGCCGGTTCCAGAGAATCGAGCAATGACAGGTCCATGACCTTGAGCAACTGCTGGTAGATCTTCTCCCGCCACTCGATCTCCATCGGATTGAGTTTGGTTCTGGTCTCGTAGAGGACGTCCGGCACGCTGGCCTCCCAGGCCATTAGCTCGCTGACGCAGTCCTCGCCGTCGATGGGTGCTTCCTGCCCGTCTGCCGGAACATTTTTGCCGGACTGCTGACGCAGGCGATTACGAAATTCGCTAAGCATGGCTTACCCCCCGAACAGGCGGCTAAAGGTACGTTTCAGCAAGCCCTGCTCGCTGGCCTGGATCCCGATAAGATCCTGGCTCAACTCACGCAAGGCGACGGTGACGGAGGCGCGTGGCGCATGGAGCTCCAGTGGCACCCCGGTGTTCTGGCTTTCACTGACCACCGCATAATCATTGGGCAGTTTCTGCAGATTCACGCAACGCAGCCCCTCGCTAATATCCTTGAGGCTGACAGGTGAGGCTTTGTTGAAGCGATTGACCACCACTTGCAGGCGACTACCCTGCAACCCCAGGTCGTCACGCAGGATACGCGTCAGGCGGGTGCCGTCCTTCAGATGGCTGAGACTCTGCTGCACCACGATGTAGACCTGGTCCGCCTGCTCGAGAGTGACACCGGTGAGGTGGTCGATCTGCCGCGGCAAATCCACCACCACCCAGTCATAGGTGCTGCGTGCCAGGCGTAGCAGGGTTTCCAACTGTTCCAGACCCACATCCTGGGACAGAAACAGCTCACTGGCACGCCCGCCGAGCACATGCAGGGTCGGACTGAAATGATTGCAAAAGCCGCGCAAGGCGACACTGTCCAACGCCTCGATCTGCCGCAGAACCTCTACGTGGCAGTGCGTCGGCCGCACATCCAGGCAGTGAGCCACGCTACCGAACTGCAGGTCCAGATCCAGTAACAGGGTTGCGCCGCCACGGACACTGAGCTGATGAGCCAGATTACAGGCGAGCATGGTTGCGCCCGAGCCACCCTTGGCATTCATCACCGCAATCAGTTTGCCTTCAGTCGCCTGCCCCGCTTTGGCCTCCGTCAGCATACGGCCCAGTGCCGCCTGCAACTCTTCTGCGGCCACCGGCTCGGCCAGAAAGTCACGGGCTCCGGCCTGCATCGCCAGGCGCATGCCCTCGCGCTCATCCAGAGGTCCACACACCAACAGGGGTGGACGCTCCTGTGCAGGACGCCGCAACAGCGCCGCCAGCTCTTCGCGCCACAAGTGACTGACACGCAGCAACAGGAAATCAGGCATCTGCTCCAGCCCGTACAACGGGTCGGTGTGGCCATTGGTCACCAGCCGCGTGCTCACTTGCAGACTGGGCAGACATTGGCTCAACGTAGTCAGATGTTGCAAGGCCTCGGCATCGCGGCTACTGATCAGCAGGCGCAAGCCCTGCTTATGGGCAGAGGTAGTAATGGGGACGTCCCGGGCGCTTAACATGGCGTAATATCTCCCGCCTCGGGATGACGGCCAAGGCTTTCTCGAGGCATGGTTGACCTGAATGCTGGCAGGGTGAACACCCCACTGAACCCAGGTATAAGCAGGTTGAAACTGAAGTTCGCTATCCGCAACTGAACATAGCGGACGGCGCGAAACCCGGTGGCGCTGACCAGATCGTTGGGGCTGGTCACCACCGCACCGTTCACGTCCAGATAAGTCAGGCTCAGATCGGCCGTTCCCAGGCTGTTGATCAAGCTACTGGCGCCACCGTTATTGGCCGCATTGAAGATCGCCCGGCGCAGAATGATCGGGTCGCTGATGTCACACACCGCAGCCAGCCGGGCACCGCGGCGCACGGTTTCATTCAGTGCATTGACGGTGAAATACAGCCGGCCCATTTCCATTACGCCGAACAACAGCGTGAACATCAGCAGGCCGACGATGGCGAACTCGACCACATACACCCCGCGCATACGCTTGATGTTCATCACAAGGCCCTCATCACGACCGTCGAGGTCAAGGCAATGCCGAGCGGCACTGCATTGCCAAAGAAAGCTGGCAATGCGCTGCCGATCACCGGCTGGAAGGTATAGGTAATGCTCACCTGTACATGGTCAGTACCTGATGCAGAAACCGAGACATTGCCGGTGGTCAGCCCCGGCACCACAGGTGGGTAGTTATTCGGGTTGGTAGGCGCGCCGTAAAGAGCGACGTTCTGGGTCTGGGACTGCAGAGTGGCGTTCAGATCGAGCTGGCCAAGGGTCGCGTTCCAGGCCTGGCCGGCAGCAAAACGCCCGGCATCACGACTGGCCTGCATCAGGCTGTTGTACTGAAACAGCAAGCGGCCGAACTCGCCGATCGCACACAGCAGCAGCAACAACAGTGGTAGAGCAATCACCAGCTCTACCATGGCTACCCCGCGCTGGGCCTGCGGCCGTTTGAACGTACGACGTCCCATATGACCTCCTACGAGTCGCTGCTCGGTGTCTGGTTGTTGTCGATATAGGTCTTGTACAGCTGAATGATCTGCGGGCCAGTGTCATTTGAAGGATTGGGGCCCGACACGTTGTCGCCTTCGCACTGTTTGACGAACTGACCGAAGATCTGTGCCGAACTGCCCTGTTGAGACGCTGGCTGCAGCACGAAGAAGCAGCCAAAGCCAAGCACCGGTATCGTGGACGACCCGTCGTTCTTGCCAGCGCAATTACCAATCACGATCTTCAGCATCCGTCGTTCGAACGCGCCATTGGCCTGGCAGCCGCTGCCCGTGCCAGCGACACACGCGGCGACGCTCTGCACCCAGTCGTTGTAATCGAGCAATGCGGTGCCACCGGCGGAGAGATTGCCGTTGCTGGAGGTGACCGGTTGACCGTTATACAAAATCTGGGCAGGCGATCCGGTGAAAGTCAGCGGCTGGGGGTTGGTGGTGATCACCAGGTCCGGCGGAAAGTTCGCGGCACTGAGGCCGCCGCCTGAATACTGGCCGAAGCGAGTATTCAGGCCCTGAACGGCAGGCCCCACGGTATTGCCTGGCTTGGTGTTGACAGTCGAGCCGACGTTGTTGCACTCATTGATCCCGCCCGCCAGCGCGTTTCTGATGGTGTTGCCACCGGAACCAAAATCGAGCAGTTGGAAATTGCCGGAGCCGATCGCCGAGTTATTGCCTGCGGCGGTTTTCAACACCTGCACATCACCGAATTGGTAACCCCAGAAATTCCCGGCGCTCGGGTTGTACTGAGCGGGGTCGCCGCAGACCATCAGCGGCGCGACATCACAGGGGCTGGTCGGGCTGGGCCCGGCGGTGGCGACGGCTGCCACGGCCTTGTTCGGCGCGGCGCCATTACCTGTCGCCTGCAACATGCCCCAGAAAAAACCACTCAGAGGGTAGTTCGCTACCGTTACCCGCACATATTTCGCATCTGCCGGGCCAGGGAAGGAGAAAGGTCCGTAGACGTTGTTGGCCAGCTCCACCGTGGCAAAGCCGGAGACATTATTGCCGATGGCGGTGGCCAGTTCATTGTTGCCCGTGGCATTGGCATTCAGTGTCAGGGTAGCGCGTGCAGCGCTTTGCGTCTGGGTGGCCGCACCGGTTGCGCCGGACACCATCATGAGCGTCTTGGCCCCGCTCAGTGCCGCCGCATCCACCGCATTTTGCAGGCGCGTCTTGTTCACCAGCATATGGCCGCCGTCCAGCGCCAAAGCACCCATCAGCAGGATGGAGGCCAAGGCAGCCACGACCAGCACAATCGTCGCACCCTGCTGACGTTTCGCATAAGTGGTGAATGGCCGTTGGATACGGGGTCTCATCATCAAGCCCTCATTTCTGCCACTATTGATCTGAAACGGCTGGCTGGCCTTGACCTGTGAAGTGGACCTGTAAAGTGCGTTCGCCTGCCAGAGCAATGCCAAACTTTCCGATACCCAATGGGGTCCATCCGACGCAATGCCTACAACGATTGCGCCTGATGACTTATAGGGCTTTCACTACATTGACCTCGATACCGCGAATCACAGTGATGCTGCTGCTACCGCCACCGCCACCTCTATGATGGCGTACTACCGGTTTTGGAGCTGGCGCCGGGACCTGGGCCAGTGCAACCGGCTGAGCGATCGCTGGTTGTTTCTGGTTATCCAGCGGATTGCGCAGAGCCAGTTGCAGCTTCCCTTCGGTCATCCCTTTGACCAGGACTTCCGACTGACCCGGAGTCATCTCCAGGGTCACCGCGCGCACCACCACCGGCTGGGTCTTATCGGTGCTGGCAGTCTGGTCCACAGCCAGCACCCGCAAATCCTCCAGTATGGTTTTAGACTCGGCATTACCGTTATTTCCCGTCTGTCTGGTGGCCAACACATCGACCCTATTGCCCGGCAACAGGAACCCACTCACCCCGACCACATCGTCCACGCGCAACGATATGGCACGCTTGGTGGGTTCGATCAGCGAGGCCAGTGTGCTGCCGCCGAGGTGCTCGGCCAGGCGTGCGCCGCGCAGGATGTCGCCGCGCAGCATGGAGAAAGTGGCGATCTTGCCCACCACCTTGTCGGTGGCATCAAAGGCATCTTCCGGCACTGTATCCTTGGGCATCCGCACCAGCGTGACCTGTTGGGCTTCGACCATCTGCCCGAAAGCAATCTCCACCGTGGCCACTACCACGTTCTGCTGATTGTCGTCCGGGCCGGTGTTGAGCCGTGCGCTTAACCAGGTGTTGGCCATCCATGCGGCGCCCAGGCCCAGGATCAGGGATAAGGCAATCAGGGTGAGAGTACGAGAACTCATGTCGATATCTCCTTTTATCCAAGAAAGTCGAGCTGGACGAAGTAGTTGCGCCAGGCCCACTCCAGCTCCAGCGGCGCCAGCGGCCCGGAACCGCCCAGGTAACGCTGGCGGTCGAGCGCCATGCTCAACAGGTCGCGGGGGTGGCAAGGCACCAGCGGCATGTTTTCGGTTTCGTAGAGTTCCAGCAGTACATAGCGCAATAGCAGCGGGTCAAAAGGGATGCCCAGCCGCTCGGTTTCCTGGCGCCAGATTCGTTCGTAATCAACGGGATCCAGGTAGCCAAATTGCAGTTTGTAACCAATGCGCCGCAGGAACGCCTCATCGGCCAGCTCTAACGGGTTGAGGTTGGTGGAGAACACCAGGATCAGGTCAAACGGCAGCTCGCAGTGCCGCCCACCGCCAAGGTTGAGGAAGTCACGCTTCTCCTCCATCGGCACGATCCAGCGATTGAACAGCTCGGCCGGGGCCACGCGCTGGCGGCCCATGTCGTCGATGATGAACAGGCCATTACTGGCCTTGAGCTGCAAGGGGGCCTGGTACTGGCGGGTGAAGGGGTCGTAGCGAACATCCAGTTGTTCCATGCTCAATTCACCGCCGGTGATGACGATCGGTCGCTTACAGCAGAGTAGTCGACGATCGATCCCTTCGTTGAGCAGCAGGTGGTTCTGCGTTTCGGTAGCATCCAGGCGCTGGTGTATCTGGGGATCGAAGATCTCGATCACCGCTTCGTTGATCGCAATGGCATGGGGCACCCAGATGGCTTCGTCAAACAGGCGGATCAACCGGCTGCTGATATAGGTCTTGCCGGTACCAGCGGGCCCGTAAAGCATGATCGCGCGCCCGGAGTTCAGCGCCACACCCAGTTGATCGAGCATGCTGTCGGCGAGCACCACTGCGCCGAAAGCGCCATGCATGTCGTCCGAGTTGATATGACCGTGGTGGATGGTTTGCACCTTGATCAGGGAGCGGTAGGCGCTCACCGGATAGGGCGCCGCGCCGATATAGCCGCTGCGCGCCAAGGCATCGCGAGCGGCGCTGCGACCGCGCTGCGTCAGGGCGTAGCGCAGTGCCTGAACACCGTTCTGGCCGAGTATCTCGACGCGGCCATCCTTGCGCAGGAAGCTCAGGACTTCTTCCAGTACCGTGCCGGGCAGCGCCAGGCGCTCCACCAGTCGCGGCATATCCAGCACGCCGACATCGTGCAGATGCTTGCAGACCAGATCACCGAGAAAGTTCTCCGCAAGGCCCGTCTCACTGACAGTGCGCGGCTGCGGAGCCAACCGCTGCACCGCATCCCGCTCGTTGGGGCAAACGTTGCTGTCACTGATGGCGTACATAGTGTTCTCCCGAACTAATGGCCGAAGGGCAGCCAGAGGACGCTGGTTAAAGTGCCGAGCAGGATCGCGATTGCGTAAGGGAAGCGTTGCCGGGCGGCATCATCGGCTTGCGGCTGGATATAAGTGCGCAGACTTGTCATCGCCCAGTACCGTTGAATAAAGCGGCCCAACTGCTTTTTGTAGAGCAGAACCGAAATTCCAAGGACGCCACCAACAATCAACGTTAAAGCCGCCGCCCAAAAAGCAGCTACAGGGCCGAGAAAACTTCCCACCATAGCCATTAACTTGACATCGCCTGCGGCCATTCCAGCAAAAGCGTAAAGCGGCAGGAAAATCACTAACCCGACTGCCAGCCCGATCAGCCAAACTGTCATTCCAGAGAAACCGTAAAGCCAACTCTGAATAACTGCCGAGCAGATCAAACCAGCTAAAACAAGAATGTTGGAGATACGGTGAGCGCTTAAATCAGTGATCACCGCAATCCCGAGAAAAATGAGCACGGAGGTACTTAATAAAATATTCATAAAAGCCACCTCCATTTTACCGCGAAAGACCAGACCAAGAATGCCAGCCTTAGGCGGCAGGGGTAATTGCGGTCGTCAAGGCAGTAATCACGACGCCCACTTCCCCGCCAAGCGCCGTGAAGGCCCCAACCACTGCCAAAGAAATAAGCCCACCGGCCACGGCATATTCCACGACGGTCAGGCCATCTTCGTCTTTGATGAACGTCGCCACTGAAGTCTTGATTGTTTGCAGATACATTTTTGCCCACCTCATTTAATCAATTGAGTGTTGGTCTTCCAAGACATGAGTGTTGATCTTCCAAGACGTGAGTGTTGGTCTTCGCTTAATGCACTGCCTGGCTGAAACCTTAGTTGGAATGGCAACATAAGCCGCCGACCAGAAAGTGGCTACAGGGCCGAGAGAATTTCCCACCATAGCCATTAACTCGACATCGCCTGCGGCCATTCCAGCAAAAGCGTAAAGCGGCAGGAGAATCACTAACCCGACTGCCAGCCCGATCAGCCAAACTGTCATTCCAGAGAAACCGTAAAGCCAACTCTGAATAACTGCCGAGCAGATCAAACCAGCTAAAATAAGGATGTTGGAGATACGGTGAACGCTTAAATCAGTGATCACCGCAATCCCGAGAAAAATGAGTACGGAGGTGCTTAATAATATTTTCATACAAGCCACCTCCGTTTTATCGCGAAAAGCAGGACTAAAAATGCCAGCCTAGGCAGCAGGGGTAATTGCGGTTTTCAAGGCGTTAATCACGACGCCCACCTCCGTGCCTAGCGCCGTAAAGGCCCCAACCACTGCCAAAGAAATGAGCCCACCGGCCACGGCATACTCCACGACGGTCAGGCCATCTTCGTCTTTGATGAACGTCAGCACCGAAGTCTTGATTGTTTGCAGATTCATTTTGCCCACCTCATTTGATCAATTGAGTGTTGGTCTTCAAGGACGGTGCTGAGTGCACTGCCTGGTTGAAACCTTAGTTGGGAGGGCAATGGAAGCGTTAGGAGTTTTTTGTCGATCGCAAGGACTTTTTTGCTGTCATTGTCAAGCCAACAAAAACAGCAGGGGCAGCGCCTGAAACGGCAACTGAAAGCGTAAGAAAAGGAATGACTTAAGAATGCCTCTGCAACTGATTCGCAAGCGACGAGCGGTCAAGCCCGAGCCCATCGAAAAAGGAATGGGGGCGCCCCGATTCTGGCACCCTCAGCAAGGTATAGAACCTGACTAACTGAATTTTTGGTTTCTTATCAGGATTTGATCCTTCGTAGTCATGGCACAGTGACAATACTGCTGAGCAAAGAAGAACCAAGAAGAACCAAGAAGAAGAGAAAACGAGGCACAGGAATAAGGATCAAGGAAATGAAGCCCGACTCGGCCAAAAAACCATTCCTTTTATGGTTCGATCTCACTCGAGATCGATCGGCTGAAGAATTGATCGCGCAATTCCGCTCAGCTTGCGATTGTCGGCTGGCAAAAGACGCCACTTTTTCCGAGCGCGATCATGACCCACAACCGGACATGATCTGCATGCACTATGATCGCCCTGACATGCCGGGCCTGAGCCTGTTGCTGGAGATCAAACGCGCCGTGCCCTCCGTGCCTGTCGCCATGTTCACCGTGCAGCACTCCGAAGAGCTCGCTGTGTGGGCCATGCGTTCTCGTGTCTGGGAGTACATGGTGCTGCCTCTCCCGGCCGCCGAGATAAGCCGTTTTCTGCGCGCCCTGGAGCAGCTCTGCGAGCTGCGCTGTAACACTCATTTCCACATCAACAAACCGCCGATCGAGCATGGCCCGTCCCTGCCGGACAGTATTCGATTGACCGCAGAACATCAGAAGCATCAGGCACTCAATAAGGTATTGCTGTACATCGACCAGCATTTTCGGGACAGCATCGACCAAAAAGAGCTGGCCAAGCGCTGTGCAATGACGACATTCCGCTTCAGCCGGCTGTTCAAGGAGGTCAAGGGCCTGGGCTTCATGGACTACATCCTGAACAAGCGTATGGACTACGCCAAGGAGCTGCTCGACAACAGCCAGATGCCCATCACCAGCATCGGCTATGAGGTCGGCTTCAAGGACCCCTCTTACTTCGCCCGGGCCTTCAAGCAATTCGCCGGCAGTACTCCCAGCGAATACCGCCAGGCGCGCCGTGCCGGAGTGCCCATACCTTTACCTGTAAAACCAAGACCGGCATTGGAGGCTATACCGTCTTCGGTGATCGACAGCCTGCTGTTACGCAACGAAGCCTGACGGGGCCGATGCAGAAACGGGCCGACCCCGGAATAATCCGCGGAACAAAAAGCCAAACCCCAGACAGCAAAAAGCCCGCACTAGGCGGGCTTTGCGTGGTGACCTGGCGTTCAGCGTTCCAGGTTACCGAATATGGCGCAGCGGACGGGACTCGAACCCGCGACCCCCGGCGTGACAGGCCGGTATTCTAACCGACTGAACTACCGCTGCGCGTAACACTTGAAGCGAATGGTGGGTGATGACGGGATCGAACCGCCGACATTCTGCTTGTAAGGCAGACGCTCTCCCAGCTGAGCTAATCACCCTTCACTTTCGGTGTGGACGCATTCTCTCACAAAATTTCATAACGTGCTGATTTAAATAATAATTTTTTTAAAAAAGCTGAAATCCGGTGAAACACTGCGCTTTAACACGAAAGACAGACAGCAAAAAGCCCGCACAAGGCGGGCTTTGCGTGGTGACCTGGCGTTCAGTGTTCCAGGTTACCGAATATGGCGCAGCGGACGGGACTCGAACCCGCGACCCCCGGCGTGACAGGCCGGTATTCTAACCGACTGAACTACCGCTGCGCGTAACACTGAATGCGAATGGTGGGTGATGACGGGATCGAACCGCCGACATTCTGCTTGTAAGGCAGACGCTCTCCCAGCTGAGCTAATCACCCTTCACGTTCGGTGTGGCGCGCATTCTACGGAGCAGTCCCACCTCTGGCAAGCACTTTTTAAAATAATTTTTTCAGGCCTTCCAAAGGCTTAGCGAAGGGTTGGCCTATGACGCTGCGCGGAGAATAATGCCCGCCTTTGTATAAAGGAGAGATTCACCCCATGTGGTTCAAAAACCTGCTTATCTATCGCCTGACCCAAGATCTGCCTTTTGATGCTGAGGCGCTGGAAACCGCACTGGCCACCAAACTGGCGCGTCCATGTGCAAGTCAGGAGTTGACCACCTACGGTTTCGTCGCGCCGTTCGGCAAAGGCGAAGATGCCCCCCTGGTGCACGTCAGCCAGGATTTCCTGCTGATCGCCGCACGCAAGGAAGAACGCATTCTGCCGGGCAGCGTCGTACGTGACGCGCTCAAGGAAAAGGTCGAAGAGATCGAAGCCGAGCAAATGCGCAAGGTTTACAAGAAGGAGCGCGATCAGCTCAAGGATGAAATCATCCAGGCCTTCCTGCCCCGCGCCTTTATCCGTCGTTCGGCCACTTTCGCCGCCATCGCACCGAAACAGGGGCTGATCCTGGTCAACGCTTCCAGCCCGAAACGTGCCGAAGACCTGCTGTCGACCCTGCGTGAAGTGATCGGCTCGCTGCCGGTTCGCCCACTGACCGTGAAGATCGCTCCAAGCGCGACCATGACCGATTGGGTAAAAACCCTGAAAGCTGCGGACGACTTCTTCGTGCTCGATGAATGCGAACTGCGCGATACCCACGAAGATGGCGGCATCGTGCGTTGCAAGCGTCAGGACCTGACCAGCGACGAAATCCAGTTGCACCTGAGCACCGGAAAAGTGGTGACTCAGCTGTCGCTGGCCTGGCAGGACAAACTGTCTTTCGTGCTCGATGACAAGATGGTGGTCAAGCGCCTGAAATTCGAAGACCTGCTGCAGGATCAGGCAGAACAGGACGGTGGCGATGAAGCCCTCGGCCAACTGGACGCCAGCTTCACCCTGATGATGCTGACCTTCGGCGAATTCCTCCCGGCGCTGGTTGAGGCGTTGGGCGGCGAAGAGCTTCCGCAAGGGATCTAAAGGCTCGTGATCTCTACTGTGGGAAGAGCCGGGCGACGTTCGCTTGCTCGCGATAGCGCACTGTCAGTTGGCATGGATGTTGACTTTTATGACGCTTTCGCGAGCATCGGAACGCCGCCCGGCCCGCTCCTACAGATGTTTTGTGGTGCTACTTAATAACAAGGAACAGGTCATGCGTGCATTGGCAGCACTGAGTCGCTTTGTCGGCAACACCTTCGCTTACTGGGTATTGATCTTCGCGGTGGTGGCCTTCCTGCAACCGGCGTGGTTCATCGGTTTGAAAAGCGCCATCGTGCCGCTGCTGGGGCTGGTGATGTTCGGCATGGGCCTGACCCTCAAACTTGAAGACTTCGCTGAAGTTGCCCGCCATCCGTGGCGCGTGGCGCTGGGCGTGGTCGCACATTTCGTGATCATGCCCGGTGTGGCGTGGTTACTTTGCCAGGCGTTTCACCTGCCGCCAGAAATTGCCGTCGGGGTGATTCTGGTCGGATGCTGCCCGAGCGGCACCTCGTCGAACGTGATGACCTGGCTGGCCCGCGGGGACCTGGCGCTGTCAGTGGCGATTGCCGCCGTCACCACCCTGCTCGCTCCGTTGCTGACGCCGGCCCTGATCTGGCTGCTGGCCTCGGCATGGTTGCCGGTATCGTTCATGGAACTGTTCTGGTCGATCCTGCAAGTCGTGTTGCTGCCGATCGTGCTCGGTGTGGTCGCCCAGCGTCTGCTGGGCGCTCGGGTCCGCCAAGCGGTTGACGTGCTGCCGCTGGTTTCGGTGGTCAGCATCGTGATCATCGTCGCCACCGTTGTTGCGGCGAGTCAGGCAAAGATTGCAGAGTCCGGCCTGTTGATCATGGCCGTGGTGATGCTGCATAACAGCTTCGGCTTCCTGCTGGGTTACTTCACCGGACACCTGTTCAAACTGCCGTTGGCGCAACGCAAGTCCCTGTCACTGGAAGTCGGCATGCAGAACTCCGGCCTGGGCGCGGCGTTGGCCAGCGCACACTTCTCGCCGCTGGCGGCGGTACCCAGCGCGTTGTTCAGTGTATGGCACAACATTTCCGGGGCGCTGCTCTCGACGTATTTGCGCCGGATGAGTGAGAAACAGGACCGCGAACTGGCCGCGCAGCAAGCAGCCGACTGACCCTGGAACTTGATCCCCAGGTTAATAATGGGCATTATACTGCGCATCGCGAGGACGACCTCGCGGCTCGAACGAGTTATTTATCTGGGGACGACCCCGTCAATCGATGGAGGTCTTCATGTCCTGGATCATCCTGTTTTTCGCTGGCCTGTTTGAAGTCGGCTGGGCCGTTGGCCTGAAATACACCGACGGCTTCAGCCGCCCCCTTCCCACCGTCCTGACCATCGGCGCTATGGCGATCAGCCTCGGCCTGCTTGGCCTGGCGATGAAGGATCTGCCACTGGGCACTGCCTACGCCATCTGGACCGGCGTCGGCGCAGTGGGCACGGTCATCGCCGGGATCATCCTGTTTGGTGAATCCATGGCGTTGTTCCGCCTGGCCAGCGTCGCGCTGATCATTGCCGGGTTGGTTGGGCTCAAAGCCAGCGCTTAGGCCGCTACCGCCATCGCGGGCAAGCCTCGCTCCTACAATCAGAGTTGCGTCAGGCCACAATCATGTGATCGATGCACCCCCGTAGGAGCGAGGCTTGCCCGCGATGGCATCAGCGAAATCACCGACTATCTAACGGCTCCACGCAACTGCCCAACCAACGCCTGCAAGTGCGCCGGTTCTGCAACTTCCACTGTTACCGCCGGCCCGGCCACCAGGGTCACACGCGACCAGAGTCGGTGGAACAACCCTTTGTTCGGATCGCGACTGAAGAAGCTGCCCCACAATCCCTGCAAGGCCAATGGAATCACCGGCACCGGTGTCTCTTCCAGTATCCGTGTCAGCCCACTCTTGAATTCATTGATCTCGCCATCGGCAGTCAGCTTGCCTTCCGGGAAGATGCACACCAACTCGCCATCCTTCAGGTATTGGGCGATGCGCTTGAAGGCTCTTTCGTAAATCTGGATATCTTCCTGGCGCCCGGCAATCGGAATGGTCCCGGCAGTACGGAAGATGAAGTTCAACACCGGCAGGTTGTAGATCTTGTAATACATCACGAAGCGAATCGGCCGACGCACCGCGCCACCAATCAGCAAGGCGTCAACAAACGATACGTGATTGCAGACCAGCAGCGCCGCGCCTTCATCGGGAATCAACTCGAGGTTGCGGTGCCGCACGCGGTACATGGAATGGCTGAGCAGCCAGATCATGAAGCGCATGCTGAACTCGGGAACGATGCTGAAGATGTAGACGTTTACACCGATGTTCAGCAGCGACACCACCAGGAACAACTGTGGGATCGACAATTTGGCAAGGCTGAGCAGCACGATCGAGACAATCGCCGACACCACCATGAACAAGGCATTGAGGATGTTGTTTGCCGCAATCACCCGCGCCCGCTCGTTTTCAGCGGTGCGCGACTGAATCAGCGCGTACAGCGGCACGATATAGAAACCGCCGAAAATGCCCAGGCCAAGAATATCGATCAACACCCACCAGGCCGGGCCGTAGCTGAACACCGCGATCCAGTCATTGGCCTGGACATTCTGCGCAAAGCCGCCGGAGTGCCACCACAGCAGCAGGCCAAACACCGTCAGGCCGAACGAACCGAACGGCACCAGGCCAATCTCGACTTTGCGCCCGGAGAGTTTTTCGCAGAGCATCGAGCCCGTCGCGATGCCTACCGAAAACACCGTGAGAATCAGCGTGACCACGGTTTCGTCGCCATACAGCCACTCTTTGGCGTAGGCCGGAATCTGCGTCAGGTAAATTGCCCCGACAAACCAGAACCACGAGTTGCCGACAATCGAGCGGGACACCGCGGGCGTTTGTCCCAGCCCCATTCGCAAGGTGGCCCAGGACTGGCTGAAAATGTTCCAGTTCAGGCGCATTTGTGGAGTGGCCGCTGCAGCCCGGGGAATGCTACGGCTGGCCAGATAACCGAGCACCGCAACGCCGACGATCGCCGTAGAAACAATCGGTGCGTAATGACTGGAAGACATCATGATCCCGGCGCCGATGGTCCCGGCCAGAATCGCCAGAAAGGTGCCCATCTCCACCAGACCGTTACCGCCCACCAGTTCCTCTTCGCGCAACGCCTGCGGCAAGATCGAATACTTCACCGGACCGAACAGCGCCGAGTGAGTGCCCATGGCGAACAGCGCTACCAGCATCAGCGACAGATGATCGAACATGAAACCAACGGCGCCGACCGCCATGATCGCGATTTCGCCGAGCTTGATCAGACGGATCAACGCGTCCTTGGCGAACTTCTCGCCGAATTGCCCGGCCAGGGCCGAGAACAGAAAGAACGGCAGGATGAACAGCAGCGCGCAGAGATTGACCCAGATCGACCGGTCACCCTCGATAGTCAACTTGTACAGAATGGCGAGGATCAGCGACTGCTTGAAGATGTTGTCGTTGAACGCCCCAAGGGACTGCGTAACAAAAAACGGCAGGAAACGCCGTTTGCGAAGCAAGGTGAACTGCGACGGGTGACTCATCTTCCATGTCCCTGAGTGGCTTGGAGGCTGTTATTGGATTGGAATGCCGAACTTCGATCCAGGCCACAACCTTAGCTAATCTTTGCCGGTTATTTCGCTAATCCTGCAATGCACGGCGAAACAAACAACTCACCTCGATAGGCACCTTGTACGGTTCGTTTCGACACAATCAGCCACATAATCGCCAATGCAGCCACCAGAACGCAGCCAAACACACTGAAGAACGTCAGGTTCAAGGTGCTGGCCAGCTTCAAAGTGGCCAGTGAATAGACGCCCAGCGGGAAGGTAAAACCCCACCAGCCAAGATTGAACGGGATCCCGGCGCGCAAGTAACGAAGGGTGATCAGCACCGCGATCAGCATCCACCACAGCCCGAAACCCCACAGCGTAATACCGGCCACCAACCCCAGCCCGGCTGCAATTTCGCCGATGCCCGGCAAACCGTTCGCGGCAAAGATCGCTGGCGCATCGGCACCCAACAGCAACATGCCCAGCGCTCCGGTACCAATCGGCCCAAGGGCCAGCCAGCTCGAAGCAGCCATGTTTGCGGGGGGCAATTTATGCAACGCCATGCGCAGTAACAGGATGGTCAGGATGCTGAAGGCCACCGGCAGTGAAAAGGCCCACAACACATAGCTGGTGACGAGCACCACAAGCTGCGAATGGGCATCAAGCAGATGTGGGGCCAGCAAGCCACCGCTGGCCGCCGCGACTTCAGCCGCAACCACCGGCAAAAGCCAGACGGCAGTCATCTGGTCAATGCTGTGTTCCTGGCGGGTGAACATCATGTAGGGGATGAGTACGCCGCAAGCCAGCGACATGGCGACATCCAGCCACCAGAGCACTTCGGCCAGCTGCACCACGCCTTCACCCCAACGCGGCACACCGAACAGCAGAAAGCCGTTGATGATGGTCGCAAGCCCCATGGGGATGGTGCCGAAAAACATCGACACCGTGGAATGCCCGAAAATCCGCCGCGCCTCATCGAAGAACAACACCCAACGCGCGGCATAAACACCACTGAACAACACAAACAGGAAGATATTGAACAGCCACAAACCTTCGGCAAAAGCCTGCAGGCCGGGAGCGTGAACCGGCAATTGGGCCAGGGCCAGAGCCAGCACACCGGTGCCCATGGTCGCGGCGAACCAGTTGGGGGTGAATTGACGGATGGCTTCGCGCGGATGCTGCAAATGGCTCAGTGGCCGCAAACCGTTGTTGATGCTGTTGGGGCATGTCATGGTGAACTCCTGTCCTCTGGTGAGGTGGAGCTCATGGTAGAACTGAATAGAATATCTATATAACGGGTAATATCTCTAACTGTTATCTGTTTTACCGATAATAACTAAACACTGCCTTCGGTTTCGACCACCAGAACCCTGGCCGCGCCCACCGGATGGGCGACATGTTCGGTGCCAATATCAGCGTAGAAGATGTCCCCCACCTCCAGCAGCGCAGACTGCTCGATCCCGCGCTTGCTGATTCGAGGCGGGAATCGATGAGCGCTGGAGCGCCGCTCCACCAGCCACTGCGGTCAACCATTGTGCGCTGCCTGGCGTTGATCGGCTGATCAATATGGTCGTAGCGCCAACGGTGTTCCGGATCCTGTTTTCGGCCGCGCCGCTGGCGCTGGAGGAGCGTCATGAACTGATCGAGATTGCGTTGCGTCAGTAAGGCCTCATCGCGAGCAAGCTCGCTCCTACATGATCTCGGCGTGACCCAGCGATTGCTGTAGGAGCGAGCTTGCTCGCGATGAGGCCGGTACAGACAATAACAATTCAACCGAGACTCTTCTGCGACACCTGGCCGCGCCGAGACCTTGGTCGACACTGACTAACCCCAAACATCATGCGAGACTGTCTTGCCGGGCTGCAATGCCCGGGTGTCTTTTGCCTGGAGTTCCCATGTCGCTGTCCAGCGGGCTGATCGCCGCCGTCGCCCTGGCCTATATGGCCATCATGTTCGCCATCGCCTTTTATGGTGACCGTCGCAGTGCGCCCCTGCCGCCGCGGGTGCGTGCCTGGGTGTACAGCCTGTCGCTGGCAGTCTACTGCAGCAGCTGGACCTTCTTTGGCGCCGTAGGCCAGGCAGCGGAACAACTTTGGGCGTTCCTGCCGATCTATCTGGGGCCGATCCTGCTGATGCTGTTGGCACCCTGGGTGCTGCAAAAAATGGTGATGATCAGCAAACAGGAGAACATCACCTCCATCGCCGACTTTATCGCCGCCCGTTACGGAAAATCGCAGTCATTGGCGGTGGTCGTAGCGCTGATCTGTCTGGTTGGCGTGCTGCCCTATATTGCCTTGCAGCTTAAAGGCATCGTTCTTGGTGTGAACCTGTTGATCGGTGCCGGTGCCGACGCCATGGGTACCCGCGCCCAGGACACGGCGTTGATCGTTTCGCTGGTTCTGGCCTTGTTTACCATTGTTTTCGGTACCCGCAACCTGGACGCCACGGAACACCACCGCGGCATGGTGCTGGCGATTGCCTTCGAGTCGCTGGTCAAGTTGTTTGCCTTTCTGGCGGTTGGCGCCTTCGTCACCTATGGCTTGTACGATGGTTTCGACGATCTGTTCGATCAGGCCATGCTCGCGCCACGCCTGGAGCAATACTGGAAAGAAACCATCAACTGGCCGTCCATGGTGGTACAGACTGGCGTCGCGATGATGGCGATCATCTGCCTGCCGCGACAGTTCCACGTCACGGTGGTGGAAAACATCGAACCGCACGACCTGCGTCTGGCCAGGTGGGTGTTCCCGGCCTATCTGGCGCTGGCCGCGTTGTTTGTGGTGCCGATCGCGCTGGCCGGGCAAATGATGTTGCCCGGTTCAGTGCTGCCCGACTCTTTCGTGATTAGCCTGCCGCTGGCCCAGGCCCATCCGGCGCTGGCGTTGCTGGCATTTATCGGCGGAGCGTCGGCGGCCACCGGGATGGTGATCGTCGCCAGCGTCGCGCTGTCGACCATGGTCTCCAACGACATGCTGCTACCGTGGCTACTGCGCCGAAAAAACGCCGAGCGGCCGTTCGAAGTGTTCCGCTACTGGATGCTGTCGGTACGCCGGGTGAGCATCGTGGTGATTCTGTTACTGGCCTATGTCAGCTATCGCCTGCTGGGTTCGACGGCGAGTCTGGCAACCATCGGCCAGATCGCCTTCGCCGCTGTCACCCAACTGGCGCCTGCGATGCTTGGCGCACTGTACTGGAAGCAAGCCAACCGCCGTGGTGTGTTTGCCGGGCTGGCCACCGGGACCTTTCTTTGGTTCTACACCCTGGTACTACCGATTACTGCCCACAGTCTTGGCTGGTCGCTGAACAGTTTCCCGGGGCTGGCGTGGCTGCACGGCAATCCATTGAACCTCCCGATCAGCCCGCTGACCCAAGGCGTGGTGCTGTCGTTGGCGGGCAACTTCACACTGTTTGCCTGGGTCTCGGTACTGTCGCGCACCCGGGTTTCCGAGCACTGGCAGGCCGGACGCTTTATCGGTCAGGAAATCAGCGCCCGTCCCGGCGCTCGCTCGATGCTGGCGGTGCAGATCAACGATTTGCTCAGCCTGGCCGCGCGCTTTGTCGGCGAGGAACGAGCACAGCAAAGCTTTATCCGCTTCGCCTATCGCCAGGGAAAAGGCTTCAATCCGAACCAGAACGCCGACGACGAATGGATCGCTCACACCGAACGCTTGCTGGCGGGTGTACTCGGCGCCTCTTCGACGCGCGCCGTGGTAAAAGCCGCCATCGAAGGTCGGGAGATGCAGCTTGAGGACGTCGTGCGCATCGCCGACGAAACCTCGGAAGTGCTGCAGTTCAACCGTGCTCTGCTGCAAGGCGCGATCGAAAACATCACCCAAGGCATCAGCGTGGTCGACCAGTCGCTCAAACTGGTGGCCTGGAACCGGCGCTATCTGGAGCTGTTCAACTACCCTGACGGGCTGATCAGCGTTGGTCGACCGATTGCCGACATCATCCGCCACAACGCCGAACGCGGGCTGTGCGGCCCGGGTGAAGCCGAAGTACACGTAGCCCGGCGCCTGCACTGGATGCGTCAGGGCCGGGCGCATACCTCCGAACGCCTATTCCCCAACGGCCGGGTGATCGAGCTGATCGGCAATCCCATGCCTGGCGGCGGTTTCGTCATGAGTTTCACCGACATCACCGCGTTCCGCGAAGCCGAACAGGCGCTGACCGAGGCCAACGAGGGTCTGGAACAACGGGTCACCGCGCGCACCCATGAGTTGTCGCAACTAAACGTCGCACTCACGCAAGCCAAGGGCACGGCAGAGTCTGCCAACCAGTCGAAAACCCGCTTCCTCGCAGCGGTCAGCCACGATTTGATGCAACCATTGAACGCCGCGCGGCTGTTCTCTGCCGCCCTCTCCCATCAGGACGACGGCCTGTCCGCCGAGGCGCAGCAGTTGGTGCAGCATCTGGACAGCTCGCTGCGTTCGGCCGAAGACCTGATCAGTGATCTGCTGGACATTTCACGCCTGGAAAACGGCAAGATCAACCCGGATCGCAAGCCGTTTGTACTCAACGATCTGTTCGATACCCTCGGCGCCGAATTCAAGGTATTGGCACAAGAGCAAGGTCTGAAGTTTCGCCTGCGTGGCAGCCGTTTGCGGGTCGACAGCGATATCAAATTGCTGCGGCGGATTTTGCAGAACTTCCTGACCAACGCCTTTCGCTACGCCAAAGGTCCGGTGTTGCTGGGCGCACGACGCAAAGACGGGCAACTCTGCCTGGAAGTCTGGGATCGCGGGCCGGGCATTCCGGAAGACAAACGTCAGGTAATCTTCGAGGAGTTCAAACGCCTCGACAGTCACCAGACACGCGCCGAGAAAGGCCTGGGCCTGGGCCTGGCAATTGCCGACGGGCTCTGCCGGGTACTTGGGCATCAGTTAAAAGTACGCTCCTGGCCGGGCAAGGGCAGCGTGTTCAGCGTCAGCGTACCGCTGGTTCGTGCGCAAATCAGCGTCCCGGCCAAAGTCACCGAGCTGAACGGCCATTTGCCAAGTGGCGCGCAAGTACTGTGCATCGACAACGAAGACAGCATCCTGATCGGCATGAACAGCCTGCTGACGCGCTGGGGTTGCCAGGTCTGGACAGCCCGCAATCGCGATGAATGCGTGGCGCTGCTCAGCGAAGGCATTCGGCCGCAGTTGGCGCTGGTGGATTACCACCTGGATGACGGAGAGACCGGTACCGGCTTGATGGCCTGGCTGCGCACCCAGCTCGGCGAGCCGGTGCCCGGCGTGGTGATCAGCGCCGATGGACGGCCTGAAATGGTCGCCGAGGTGCATGCCGCAGGACTGGATTATCTGGCCAAACCAGTGAAACCGGCGGCACTGAGAGCGCTGTTGAGTCGGCATTTGCCTTTGTAGGAGCAGCCTAGTGGCCTGTGTGGCTAGTTCTGTTAGTCAACTTCGGCGCCAGCAGCCCATATCCTGCGTTGCTGTTCCTCGCCA
>NZ_JBWKQB010000014.1:0-110167 GCF_059418545.1 Pseudomonas sp. GW821-FHT07G10
CCAATGCCCGTAATCCAAAGAGCTACAAGGGCAAGCACTACGGTTTTTTGAAGACTTTCCATGTGCGCGTCATCATGCTGACCTGACGCATCCCCCTTCAGGAGTTGCTTGACCATTGCAATATCGCTGGTCAAAACCAGCCCGATTGCCACACAGCAGGCAATAAGGTGGACATATACAACGCCCAAACGCAGAAACTCCACGGTCGACGAAGAAAGCATACTAAGTTCCATGGTTACCTCTTTGTTATAGCGGTGGATCAACCTGGCTCTCAGCACGGCATAATTGGAGTTTGCCGTTGATGATTGCAGTTAAGATCCAGCAATTAATATTAATTAATCTTGCGGTATTACGCTGCCAGGACAATAGCGATTTTCGCGAATGAACTTTTAATCATTCGATCATGTCCATTTTCAGGTAACAAAAAACATCATCCGCACTTAGTGAATATGAGATTTAACTTCCGCTTCTGGGGGGGCAGGCGAGGCCCAGAACCCTATCGGTGAGCGGATCAGGCAATGCTGGTGGGGTCGGCGGGGCTTGCACCCCATTCGAGGAAACGGATCTTGTGAACCTCGCCCTCGCTGTCTTCGTAGACCAGGGTCACCGGTACCACGCCGGTCTTGTCGGATGTATCGGTGCGCTGCAGTACCCGTTTCACATCGATGTCCATCCCGTAATGGTATTCGACGGCTGAGACATGCGCGCCGGGTTCTTGCAGGCTGTTCTGGTCGAAGACACTTGGTGCGAGACTGGAAATCACGGCACTGACAATTGTGGTCATGCTCATAAGGTTGTACCTCCACTTAAGTTCGCTTGACAAGGACCTAATGTGACACGTGGTGAAAGGGAAGTTCACTTCACCGCGACGAACGCACCGATCTGAGTCGCCTGTAGTGGCTTCAGGCTCCCGGCAATTCCCCGTGCTTGACGCCTCTCGACCATTCGTCCATTAAACGCCGTATTTGTTGGGCCAAACGCCTTTTTGGATGAGGTCATAACATGTCATGACAGATTTTCGCGCAAGGTTTCACGCGGTGGCTGTGACGGTACATGGACCGAAAACGCCTGCTATCGGGCCAGGGGAGAAATATCGGGTATTGGCCGATTTGCAGCCTCTCGCGAAGGGCTGCAGCCGTGTGGTTGCAGGCTTGTTCACCTACAGTCTGGCAGGCCACGTTTTCAGTCTGGGTTATCAACATCTGAGTGGCTCAAGCGACTTTCCGTTTGGCAATCAGGGGGACGGAGCAAGTCACGGACCGGCAAACTGGAGCACGTTTCCAGAAGGCGGGAGAGCGAGCCTGGGTGGCTCGGCATGTCTTCGATTTCGCCGCATTGGGTGTACCGGGCTTGACGACTCAACTGGCCTGTCAGCGCGCTGCCCATATCAAAACGGCACAGGGTGAGCAGCATGAAAGGGAACGCGATTTTCGCTCTGATGCTGACTGTCAAACTTGCTCTAAAGCGTTTTCACACAGCCTGGACCCATAGCCGACATTCGCGCGACCGTCCGTACTCACCTGGCTTACGGGGTTGCTGCATGGTGAATCCACTGCCCATACAGCAACTTTTCCAGGAAGAGGCATTACGCCGACCAGTTTCCGGTTACCAGGGCGATGTTCAGGTTTGCACTGCGCTGACTTCGCCGGTGGTCGTGGAGTTATTCCGGACCGCCTGATACAGCAGGCTGGACACCATGAACCCGAGAATGGCCAACAGACTCATCAAGCTGAAGACGTAGTTGTAGCCTTGCTGGCCGGGGAAATGGTCGAGGATTGCGCCATAGATGACGTAAGCGAACATGCCCGGTGCGTAGCCGATCAGGCAACCGATACCGAAGGCTGAACCGGTGATGTGCTGGGGGATGCCGACTTCACCCATGGGCGCCCAGAACACGCCGCGCATGGAGAACACGATGAGTGCAAAGGACAGGGTGGCGGCCATGCCCGCGTAGATGAAACTCGGGTTTTTCGGGATGAGCATGACGATGCCCATGAGTGGCAGCAAGGCCAGGAATGCCCATTTCAGATAGCGGCTGGTGCTCTTGAACTGCTTGTCGGCAATGAAGCCACCGGCAGGGCCGCCCAGAATCTTGAGGAAGTACTGGTTGATGATGCCGTAAGCGCCCACCAGTGCCACGGGCAGTTCGTACATGTCCTTGAGGTAGGGAATGAAGTAGGTCAGGCCGCAGTACACGATGTAGACCATGAACACGTTGAGGCTGACCAGCCAGATACCCGGCACCTTGATGGCCTCGAGCAGGTTCGACAAACCGTTCTTCGGCTTGGCAGTCGACTGCGCGGTGCCGCCCTTGAGCAGAAACCAGGTCAGGGTTCCGGCAAGAATGTCGATGACCGAATAAAACAGGATCGCCGATTTCAGGCCGGCCTCACCGGAGCCCATGGCGACGAAGACACCCAAAGCAGAAAAGGCGACCAGCGTATCAATAACACCACGCCCGCCTTCCAGAAGACCGAACAACCGCCCCTGTTCCTGGTCGTCACCCAGATTGCGGATGGCCTTGAGCAGCGAGGGCCAGAAGATGCAATCGGCACAGACGGCCAACAGGCTGAACACGATCAGTAGATTGCTGAAGGGCGGGAAGGTCGCCAGGTAGAGCCCGAGACTGCCGGTGCCGAGCAGACCGATGGGAATCAGCTTGCGTGTGTCGAAGCGGTCTGCGAGCAGACCGCCTACGACAAACAGCGCGGTGGCGATAATGGCGTTGGCGCTCAGCAGCAGGCCGATTTCAGTATGGGTCAATCCCATGAATTCTTGCATGGGCACATAGAAGGCGTCCTTGAGGCTCGACAGTTTGTAAATGGTGCCCCCACCGAGGATGAGAATCAGGAATCTGAGCCATTTGGCCTTGTCACGAGTTGTCATTATTGTTCTCCAGGCGTAATCGGGTAAGCAGTACCGGTTGTCACGTCACGTCACGTTCAGGCGTTTGCGCGGTTGTCCAGGGTCAACTCGGCCAGGGTTCGGAGCTCGGCCAGCAGGCTTCGTACATAGGCGACCTGGTTGTTTGCCCAACGGTGTTCATCGGCCAACATTCGCTCAAGCGAATAGCCGCCAGGCAGCGCCGTTGCACTCATTTCCCGGTACGCAATGAACGGGTCGGCGGCCTCAAGGGTCTGGCGGAACGCCGGGGCGACGTAGTGGTTTTCCTGCTCAAGGATGAACGCGATCACTTGCGGGGTTGATTCGCCGAGCATCAACAGTTCGAACACCATGCGTGCGTTGGGCAGATCGTCTTCGTCACAGCCCTGCAGCACGCCGTAATGGCCGAATCCGTTTTGCTCGGGGACGATACGCACACCCTTGAGGTGGGTCTGGCGTATGTGCGGCGCCAGGGTACGGAGCGCCTGCAGGGGCTGTTCGCAGGCATTGATCATGTTGCCAAAGTCGAACAAGGCATGCAGTCGGGGGTGGTTGAGCCGATTCAGCAGTTGCGCGATCTCGGTGCTCTTGAGTTCCTCATGCTGCTCGAAGTCGAAGAACAGGTCATGTTCGTCTGCCTGCTGCGCGAGGTAATGCAGGTCTGACTCGATCACCTCCATGACCTGCGACAGCGTCCCCTCGTAGCGTGAGTAAACGCGGATGTTGCGGGTTCCCAGGACCCTGGCAATGGCGATCACCTGATCGACATCTTTTTTCAGCGTGCTGCTGATTTCCAGGTGCACATCCAGTCCGAGCGCATTGGCCTTGTCAGCAAACGCCTGTAGTTGCGTAGGTGTCATTTGACTCAGGCTGTTTTCCTCGCCGTCGAGCAAGTGCAGGCTCAGACCCTGCAGCTCGTGGCGATAGGCGAAGTCCAGCAGGTCGCCAGGTGTGACACGGCCATGGGTGAGGTTGGTCAGCAAGGGGTAGGCATGAGCAAACAAGCGCAGTTGCCCAAGTCGGTCGAGCAGCCGGCGGGCCAGTGCTTGAGTCAGTGCGGGAGGAGCTCCGGCCTCGACAGCCTTGTGGCTGAGCAAGGCATTGAATCGTTCCTGGATCTTATTGTTCATTCGAGTTATTCCTGGTTCAGACGCCGGGTCTACCGGCGCAGCCTTTATCGCGCCAGTCAGGAACTCTCGATAGATCCATTATCAGTTAAATCATAAGACCACTTGCCTTGCTTCAAGTGGCCTGCTGCAGGTACCCCATTTTGCTCAAGGCCTGGGCAAGTGCTTCGACGCGCTCCTCGGCCTGGTCCTCAGGTGTGCCGGCAAAACCGATCAGTAGAGCAGGTGGCAGGACATGCTCAAGGCAGTAGTCGCTCAGGGCATAGGTGTGAATATTATGCCTGGCCAGTTCCTTGGCGATGGCGTCGTCATCAAGCTTGGGTGGCAGCCAGGCGATCAGGTGCATGCCGGCTTCCACCGGGGTGATCTTGAAGAAACCGCCCAGCCGTTCCTGCAGTTGTTCGACCAGTGCTTGCTGGCGAGTCTGGTACAGCGCACGCATGCGACGAATATGGCCCGGAAAGTGGCCTTCGCCCATGAAGTCTGCTGTCACGGCCTGCAGCAGTGTGGGCGGGCTGCGATCCATGACCGCCCGCAGGGTGCAGAAGGGTTCGATCAAGGCGTGCGGCAGTATCACGTAACCCAGTCGTAGCGAGGGGAAGAGCACTTTGCTGAACGTTCCGACGTGGATCACCCGGGCCCATTGGTCCATGGCATAGAGTGCAGGCAGGGGGCGGCCGTTGTAGCGAAATTCACTGTCGCAGTCGTCCTCGATGATCCAGCTTTGGTTACGCGCGGCCCAGTCGATGAGTTCCTGGCGCCGCGCATAACTCATGGTGACGCCCAAGGGGTGCTGACGAGCAGGCGTGGTAAACACCAGGCGGGCGTCAGGGCACTGAGCCAGGCCTTGCTGGATATCGATCCCCTGTTCGTCGATACGCAACGGGACCACCAGACCACCCTGGGCCTGGAGCGCGATTCGCGCCGCGATATGCCCCGGATCCTCCATCCACACGCTGTCCTGTGGATTGAGCAACAGCATGCCCAGCAGGTTAAAGGCTTGCTGGGCGCCGGAAACGATGACCACCTGCTCGGCACTGCAGTCGATGCCACGGGCATCAAAGACGTATTCGGCAATCGCCTTGCGCAGGGCCAGCAATCCTTGCAGTTCGCCATAGCCGAGCATGGCCTTGGTCGGCTTGTGCAGATGGCGGTTCATCAGGCGCTTCCAGATATGCTGCGGGAACGCGTCGTAAGTGCTGTGGCTGGGCAGGAACGAGGTAGGGCTTGCGGGGTCCCAGTCGGCATAGCAAACCCCTCGGAAATGATTGCTGCGCAGCGACAGCATGGATTGGCTCAGATTGGACAGGCGAGGTGGCTGGCGCTGCCGCTCATCGTCGGCAATACCACGGCTTTCCCACTCATTGCCGACATAGGTACCGGCCCCGGTTCGCGAGGCCAGAAAGCCTTCGGCAATCAGCTGATCAAAGGCATTGAGAATAGTGATCCGCGACAGCGCAAGCTCTTTGCTCAAGGTCCGGGTCGACGGCAGGCGCACGCCCCCTTGAATTCTTCCACTGAGAATCTGTTTGCGAATCTGCAAATAGAGTTGGCGGTACAGGGGAATGGAGCTGGCACGGTCCAGCTCAATACCCGACAGCAGCAAACCTGCGGGGGATTTCATTACATGCTCGTCTGGATGGAGTGTGGTTTGACCTGGAACACCGTCAGGTACCGAGGTGCGCAAGGGTATCGAGCGGTACTGGATAAGTCATCCACCTCAGGCGTTGATACAGCGCACGCCACCCGGGTAGCTGTCACGAAATGAAAAGCCATTGTCGTCTGATGAGAAGCGGCTTGCCGGACTGCGTCCTACAGTCCAATCAGCGCAAATCGACGCTGCACGCCAATCTTGCAGACTGGAGAATAAGAAAACATGGCCAAAGCCATACGCTTCTACGAAACAGGTGGTCCCGAAGTCCTCCGTTATGAGGAGGTCGAAGTTGGCGAACCCGGTCCAGGCCAGGCTCGTCTTCGTCATGTGGCGGTCGGCCTGAACTATGCCGACACCTACTTTCGCAATGGCACCTACCCGATCCCGATGCCCAACGGCATGGGGGTTGAAGCCTGCGGTGTGGTCCAGGCCATCGGCGAGGGGGTTACCAGCGTACGCGTGGGTGATCGCGTTACCTACACCGGTTTTCTCAATACATTAGGTGCCTACAGCACCGAGCGTCTGATCCCGGCCGCGCCGTTGATCAAGCTTCCGGAAACCATCAGTTTCGAGACCGCCGCGGCCATGACCATGCGCGGCCTGACGTCGGCGTACCTGATGCGGCGCATTTACGATTTCAAGGCTGGCGACAGCATTCTGCTGCACGCCGCCGCCGGTGGTGTGGGCCTGATCGTTTCGCAGTGGGCCAGGCTGCTCGGCCTGACCGTCATCGGCACCGTGTCCACCGAGGTCAAGGGCGAAATCGCCCGGGCCCATGGCTGCGACCATGTCATCAACTACAGCCATGAAGACGTCGCCCAGCGCGTTCGCGAATTGACTGACGGCGTCGGTGTCAACGTGGTGTTCGACAGCGTCGGCAAGAATACCTTCACAGGCTCCCTGGACTCGCTCAAGCGCCGCGGCCTGATGGTTTGCGTCGGCACCGCATCCGGCCCGATCCCGGCCTTCGATCCGGTACAGCTGGCGATCAAGGGCTCGTTGTTCATGACCCGCCCGGCCCTGGCCGACTACATCGCCGACCCGGCGGAAAAAGCCGCCCTGGCGGGCGAGTTGTTCGACCACGTCGGCAGCGGTCGAATCAAGATCGAGATTAACCAGCACTATGCGTTGCAGGATGCCGCGCAGGCTCATCGCGACCTGGAGTCACGCAAGACCACGGGCTCATCGATTTTCGTCATTTAAGGGAGCCGCCTGCCATGAAAGTCGAACAATTGACCTGCAGCATTGGCGCGGAACTGGTCGGCGTCAACCTTGCCGATGCGGTCCATGACGACGGTCTTTTTGCCGAGATTCGTGCTCAGCTGCTCAAGCATCGGGTGGTGTTCCTGCGTAACCAGGACATCAGTCGCGCCGAGCACGTGGCGTTCGCCCGTCGTTTTGGCGAGCTGGAGGATCATCCGGTGGCCGGCAGCGACCCGGATCATCCGGGGCTGGTGCGCATCTACAAGAGCCCGGACCAGTCGATGGACCGCTACGAGAACGCCTGGCACACCGATGCTACCTGGCGGGAGGCCCCGCCGATGGGCTGCGTGCTGCGCTGCGTTGAATGTCCACCAGTGGGGGGCGACACCATGTGGGCAAACATGGTGGAAGCCTATGCGCGCTTGCCTGATGAGGTGAAGGCGAAGATCTCCGATCTGCGAGCCCGCCACAGCATCGAGTCGAGCTTCGGTGCCGCCATGCCGATCGATAAGCGTCTGGCGCTTAAGGCGATGTACCCGGATGCCGAGCACCCGGTAGTGCGCACCCACCCGGAAACCTTGGAAAAGGTGCTGTTCGTCAATGCCTTTACCACCCACTTCAGCAACTACCACACCCCCGGGCGGGTACGCTTCGGCCAGGACGCCAACCCTGGTGCGGGTGAGCTGCTGCGCTACCTGATCAGCCAGGCGTACATCCCGGAATATCAGGTGCGTTGGCGCTGGACGCCCAACAGTATCGCGATCTGGGACAACCGCAGTACCCAGCATTACGCCGTGATGGATTACCCGCCGTGCCATCGCAAGATGGAACGTGCCGGCATCATCGGCGACAAGACTTACTGATCAGTCGTTTCTGCATTCGCACTCGTACACACGTCCCCCGGCAACGTCCGGAGTGGGCGGACAATGATAATAAAAGGAGTAACTCATGCAATTTTTTGACGATTCCCTGCACCCGGAAAACATGGAAAAGGTGGTGATCACCGTCGCTCCGTACGGGCCTGAGTGGATGCCGGAAGACTTCCCCGAAGACATCCCCCTGACCATGGATGAGCAGGTGCAGAAGGCGGTCGATTGTTATGAGGCAGGTGCCACCGTATTGCACCTGCACGTGCGCGAGCTGGACGGCAAGGGCTCCAAGCGCCTGTCCAAGTTCAACGAATTGATCGCCGGTGTGCGCGAAGCCGTGCCGGACATGATCATCCAGGTCGGTGGTTCGATTTCCTTCGCGCCCGAAAGCGATGGCGAAGCCGCCAAGTGGCTGTCTGACGATACTCGCCACATGCTGGCTGAACTGACGCCAAAACCGGATCAGGTCACGGTGGCCATCAACACCACCCAGATGAACATCATGGAGCTGCTCTATCCGGAATACCTGGAGGGCACGTCCCTGGCTAACCCGGCCTATCAGGCCGCCTACAGCGAGATGACCGTGCCGGCAGGTCCTGCCTGGGTCGCGGAGCACCTGCGTCGCCTGATGGCTGCCGGCGTCCAGCCGCATTTCCAGCTGACCGGGATGCATGCCCTGGAGACACTTGAGCGCCTGGTGCGCAAGGGCGTCTACATGGGGCCGTTGAACCTGACCTGGATTGGCATCGGCGGTGGTTTCGATGGCCCTAATCCGTTCAACTTCTTCAACTTCGTCCACCGCGCGCCGGATGGCTGCACCGTGACCGCCGAATCGCTGTTGAAGAACGTGCTGCCGTTCAATGTCATGGCGCTGTCCATGGGGATGCATCCACGGGTGGGCATTGAAGACACGATTATCAATCACAAAGGCGAGCGTTTCAGCTCTGTGCAGCAGATCGAGCAAACCGTGCGCGTAGCCCATGAGCTGGGTCGCGCAATCGCCACCGGCAAAGAAGCGCGTGAGATCTACCGCATCGGTGTGCAGTACCAGAGTATCGAAGAAACCCTGTTGGCCAACGGTATGGCCCCCAACCGCAAGGCTGGCCAGAAGGGTGTGCCGCAACGCGGCTAACGGCAGCGGAGCGAGAGGTCGACGGCCTCTCGCTCGCTGCATTGCAACAAGCTCGATAACAACAAATAAAACAAAGTTTCGAGGAGGCTGCATGGCCTATCACCCAAGCGTCGCAGACGATGACGACTCAAGTACTGTCGGTGTTGCGCGCAAATATGCCTGGATCGTCTTTGCACTGACGTTCGGCTTGTTGATTTCCGATTACATGTCGCGCCAGGTGCTGAACGCGGTGTTCCCGATGCTCAAGGGCGAGTGGGCCCTGAGCGACGGCCAGCTCGGCCTGCTCAGTGGCATTGTCGCCTTGATGGTCGGCTTGCTGACATTTCCCCTGTCGTTGATGGCTGATCGCTTCGGTCGGGTAAAGAGCCTGGCGCTGATGGCTCTACTGTGGAGTCTGGCCACTCTAGGCTGCGCGTTGGCGCAGGACTACCAGCAGATGTTCATTGCCCGCTTCATGGTGGGTGTCGGCGAGGCGGCCTATGGCAGCGTCGGCATCGCGGTGGTGATTTCGGTCTTTCCCAAACACCTGCGCGCAACGCTTGCCAGTGCCTTCATGGCGGGCGGCATGTTCGGATCGGTATTAGGCATGGCCTTGGGCGGTGTATTAGCTGCCAGGTTGGGCTGGCGCTGGTCGTTCGCCGGCATGGCGCTGTTTGGCCTGCTGCTGGCTGTGCTTTACCCGATCATCGTCAAGGAAGCGCGCATCGCCCCGCAACGCGCTGCCCAAGTCGCGAACAAGGCAGCAGCAGCGGTCAAGCGTCCGCTAAGCACGCTGTGTTCCAGCCGTTCGGTGATCGCGGCCTATATCGGCAGCGGCTTGCAACTGTTTGTCGGTGGCACCGTGATTGTGTGGATGCCCAGTTACCTCAATCGTTATTACGACATGGGAACGGACAAGGCGGGCGGTGTCGCGGCAATCATCGTGCTGTGCAGCGGGGCAGGGATGATTCTGTGCGGCATGCTCAGCGACCGACTGTGTCGCCACTCGCCGGAGCGAAAGGTCGCCCTGGCCATCGCGTTTTGCCTGGGCAGTTGCCTGCTGCTGTCGGCGGCGTTCGCCTTGCCGGCGGGGCCTGCGCAACTGCTGCTGATCTGCCTGGGAATGCTGATTGCCGCCGGCACCACCGGACCTGCCGGGGCGATGGTTGCCAACCTGACCCATTATTCTGTCCACGGCACGGCCTTTGCCACGCTGACCCTGGCCAACAACATGCTCGGATTGGCCCCGGGGCCGTTCATCACCGGCAAGGTGTCCGATGTAATCGGCTTGCAGGCCACCTTCCAATTGGTGCCATTGATCAGCATCGCGGCAGCGGCCGTGTTCTTTTATGCCAAGTGTCATTACCACAAGGATGTTGCCCGGCTTAAGGGCGAGCGTGTCAACGATTCAGTTAGCCAAGCGGTGTTAGAGGTGAAGTTGTGAGTGGTCGTTTACGTATTGATGTGTTCTTCGATTTCATCTGCCCCTGGTGCCTGATCGGCAAGCGCCAACTGGAGCGCGCGCAGGATCTTTTGCGCATCCAGCAACCGGGTGTGGACATCACCACGGTGTGGCACGGGGTGCAGCTGTTGCCACAACTGCCGGTACAGGGTGAGCCCTTTGTCGAGTTTTATCGCAAACGCCTGGGCAGTGCCGAAGCGGTAAGCATGCGCCAGGCCCAGGTGCAGCAGGCCGCGATGGCGGTGGGGGTGCCCATCGACCTGAGCCGCATCGCCACCATGCCCAATACCGCTGATGCCCATCGTTTGCTGGAACGTGCCACTGTGCTGGGCAGTACGGCACAGCGTGATGTCTTGCTTGAACGTCTGTTCGCCGCCTACTTCCAGTACGGCGAGGACTTGGGCTGCCGTGAGACCTTGATCGCCATCGCCCAGGCGTGCGGTTTCGACGCGGGCGACCTGGCTGACTGCCTGCAAGGCGATGCCGCTCGCTTTGTCGGCGATGGCCATGAGGCAGGGGCGGCCAGCGGTGTGCCCTGTTTTCAGTTCGACCGTCGTCTGACGGTGGTAGGCGCGCAGCCTGCCGAGGCGCTGCTTGGCGCCATGTGCGAAGCCTTGCTCGATAATAATCGCGTGCGGCTACCGGCATGAGTCGGCGTGTCCCCGTGCCTGCCGGAAAACTCCCGCAGGCGGATGGCCGCGCGCTGGTTGAATTCGAGGGAAAAAGCCTGGTGTTGTTCAACGTCGAGGGTGAACTGTTTGCCATCGACGACAGTTGCCCGCATCAGGGCGCCTCGCTGTGTGGCGGGCGCCTTGAGGGGAGGGTGATCCAGTGCTGCGCCCATGGCCTGCGCTTCGATCTGCGCAGCGGCTACTTGCTCAATTCAACCCAGCTCAAAGTCGCCAACTACCCAGTCGAGATCATCGACGGCCAGGCATTCATCGTCATCGTTTCTGAGGAGTCCGCGTCATGAGCGCCATCGCTCTCACCCATATCCATAGCCGAACGCGCGAACTGGCGCCGGGTTTTGTCGTCAGTCTGATCGTGGCGGCGGCCGCGTCCTTTTTGTCCGAGCATTACGGTGCGCCGGTGATGCTGTTCGCCCTGCTGCTTGGCATGGCGCTGAACTTCCTTGCCGGTGATGGCGCGTGCAAGGCTGGCATCGAGTTCACGGCACGCAGCGTGCTGCGCATCGGCGTGGCCCTGCTGGGCATGCGCATCACCCTCGAACAGATTGCCGCGCTGGGCTGGAAGCCTGTGGCCCTGGTGGTGATTCTGGTGGTGGTGACGATTGGCGTCTCGGTGGTTGCGGCCAAGGCGCTGGGTTTTCAGCGCTTGTTTGGCATGCTTACCGGTGGGGCAACCGCGATTTGTGGTGCGTCGGCGGCGTTGGCGCTGGCGGCGGCGTTGCCCAATCATCCGCAGAAAGAGCGTGCCACGCTGTTCACGGTCATCGGGGTGTCGGCACTGTCCACCACGGCGATGATCCTGTATCCGATGATTGCCAATTGGCTGTCGTTGTCCCCGCAAGTGGCCGGCGTGTTCCTGGGCGCCACCATTCACGATGTCGCCCAGGTGGTCGGTGCCGGTTACAGCATGTCGACCGAGACCGGTGATACGGCCACGGTGGTCAAGTTGATGCGGGTTGCCATGCTGCTGCCGGTGATCGTTTGTGCGGCGATGGTCACGCGTATGCAGGGTGCCGATCCGACCGGCAAGCGACCACCGCTGCTACCGTGGTTCGCCGTCGGTTTTCTGCTGCTGGCCTGTATCAACAGCACTGGCTGGGTAGCCCCGGTGGTGCAGGGTTCGGTCAACGAGCTATCGCGCTGGTGCCTGGTAGTTTCCATCAGCGCCCTGGGTATGAAGACCCAGCTCAAGGAGCTGGCCGCTGTCGGCATCAAGCCCATCCTGCTGATGGTGGGGGAGACGGTGTTCCTTGTCGTGCTGGTGCTGCTGTTGCTGCACTGGGGGTTCTAAGCGCGTTAAGCAATTTCAGGTCCAGCCTATTCCCCGTAGCAGCTGGCGTAGCCTGCGTTCGGCCGCGCAGCGGTCGTGAATTCAAACGATAGGGTGCTTCAGGAAAACCGCGCACTCAGTTTTTACGACTGCTACGCAGCCGAACGCAGGCTACGCCAGCTGCTACGGAGGGCTGCACTGCATTGGTTCCTCGGTGCAGTGAGGCTCTGGGCCGGTATCACAAACACGGGTTTTTTCGCGGCGACTGTACCAGCAGTCGCCGTTTTTTTTGTTGAAGTCCCAGCCTCCATCTCCGTCGGTTCAGGAGTCAGGGTGCTGTGGGGCCGGGAAGGGTGGTCGGGTCAATCTGTGCTCTGGCAGCGGCGTGTTTTTGCGCGCTGCGCCAGGCTGCTGGCGGCATGCCGAACTGGGTGATGAACCAGCGTGTGAAGGAACTCGCCATGGAGTAGCCGAGCATGTCGGCAATGCGCCCTAGCGAGTAATTCGGGTTTTCCAGGTAGCGCAGCACCAGATCGCGACGCACGTCGTTGATCAGGTCGTTGAAGGCGCAGCCGTCGCCTTTGAGGCGGCGCTGCAGGGTCCGAACGTTCATGCCCTGGGTCTGGGCGATTTGCTCGATGGTGGCGCGCCCCATCGGCAACAGCAGGTAGATGGCTTTGCGCACCTCGAACAGCATCGATGGTCCTTCGTGGCTGAGCAGCGAGTCGAGGTAACTCTGGGCGTAGCGCGCCATGGCCGGATCGGCGTGGGGATTGGTCATGTCGAGGCTGGCGTCGGAGCAGACAATGCCATTGAACTCGCTGCCGAATTCCAGGTTACAGCCGAACAGGCGGCGATGCAGGTGCAGGTTGTCCGGGGGCTGGTGCGTGAAGTTGACGCTGTAGGGGTGCCAGTGTGTACCGAGCAAGGCGGCGCACAGGCGGAACATCACCCCGATTGCCAGCTCAGTGGCTTGTCGGCAGGGCATCGGTGATTCGGTGACCACCTCCTCGCGAATGATCACCATCTTGCCGGCCTCTTCAATGAAGATGGCCAGCGAATCGTTCATCAGATGACGGTAATGCACCACGACCTGCAAGGCATCACGCAGCGTGCGCTGGTGGCTGAGCAGCAGGCTGACGACACCGAAGTCCGAGAGCTGGCGCGATTCGGCCATGCTCAGGCCGAAACTCTGGCATCCGCTGGCGGCGGCCGAATCCTCCAGCAGGCGAACGGCTGCATCGATCGGAATACGTTGTTCGGGGGCTTGTAGCTGGGACCTGCTCAGGCCGACGCTCGCCAGCAAATCGTGCGGATTGAACCCAAGGTACTGGGTGACTTCCAGGTAGTTGGTCAAGACGGCGGCGCGAACAAGCTTAGTCATGCAGAGGTCTTTCCTGGAGTAGTTCCGGTGGAAATGAGCGTGGCTGACTATATCCAGCAAGTCATGAAATGAAAAGTTATGCCCTGAGCGATTTGGTTCACCCATTCCTGTATCGGCTCATGACTGCCTCATGGGGTCAATCCACCCTCAAGCATTGAATACCGTGACCTGGAGCAACCTCGAGGGTTTTTTCGACCCGCGCAAGAGTCACTTCAACGCCTCGAAATCTGTCATCAAAAGAAAAGCGACTGACGTCAAATGAAAAGCGCGTCGAGTGAGGGCTCTTTAATGTCAGCACTACAAAAAGCTTCTGGCGAATGAGCCAGTCGAGTCATCGAGAAAGCGAAGGTGTTGACGTGGACAAACTGCAAACTGCCGCAACCGTTCTGATCGTACCGGGCTTGCGCGAGCACGTTGCCGAGCATTGGCAAACGTTGCTTGAGGCCAGATTGAGCAAGGTGCGCAGTGTTCCGCCACTTGAAGCCGACAAGCTGGACTGCGCGGCCCGGGTCCGGGCGATCCAGCATGAGCTGGAGCAGATCGAAGGGCCGGTGATTCTGGTGGCCCACAGTGCCGGCGTGTTGATGGTCGCGCACTGGGCTGCGCGGCACAGTCGTCCGATCAAGGGCGCTCTGCTGGCCGCTCCACCGGATCTCGATGCCAGCTGGCCGCAAGGCTACCCATCCGCTGAAACTCTTCGTACCAATGGTTGGGATCCTCTACCCCAAGGCCCGCTGCCGTTCCGCAGCCTGGTGGCCGGCAGCACCAACGATCACCTTGCCAGCCTGGAGGCCGTGACCCGAATGGCCCGCAACTGGGGCAGTGAACTGGTCAACCTCGGCGCTGTAGGCCATCTCAACCCGGCCGCCGGCTACGGCGAATGGCCGCAGGCTGAAGCCTTTATCCGCACATTGGATCGCTAGGCGCGACGAGCCTGGCTCACCTCACCCTGGAGGAAAGGAAGTAAGCACCTGAGTAACGGTGCCTGAAAGACACTCGCATCGCCGCCTTACCCGGATGTGAGCCGTTGTTAGAACAAAAAAAACAAAAAAAACGGAGACAACGTAATGCACAACCCAACAAGTCACAGCTACTTTCAGCGCAGCCTGCTCGCCACGGCTATGCTGCTGGCCTGCATGCCGGCCGCCCATGCCTTTGAGTTCAACACTGGCAGTGAAGACTGGGCCGTGCGCTTCGATAACACCCTCAAGACCAGTTATGGCCAACGGGTGGAAGGTCAGAACTCGAAGATCGCCAACACCTCCAACCTCAACGACGGCGACAAGAACTTTCGTGTCGGTCGAGCGGTGACTGAGCGGGTCGATCTGCTGACCGAGCTGGATGTTGTCTACCAAAGGACAATGGGCTTTCGTGTCAGCGGCGCGAGTTGGTATGACCATGCCTATGACAACGCAGGTTCCAATTCCAACGCTTTTCCAGGACAAGCGGGCAACGCGGGTAACCTGGTTTCAGCGAATCCTGCTGGCAATTCGCTGAACGGCCACGTTGCACAGACTCATGGGCTGAGCGGTTATACCGATCGTTATTACAACGGCCCCTCCGGCGAAATCCTCGATGCCTTTGTGTTCTACAGCACCGAGATCGGCGAGGAGTCGATGTTCAGCGTCAAGCTCGGCAAGCACAACGTGTACTGGGGCGAGACCCTGTTCAACGCGGCCAACGGTATCAACTACGGTCAGGCAGGCCTGGACCTTGCCAAGCTGTATAACGTGCCGGGCACCGAAACCAAGGAACTGTTCCTGCCGCGCAACCAGATTTCCATGTCGTTCACGGTCAATCCAGAGCTGACGCTGGGCGCTCAGTACTTCCTGGAGTATCAGAACTCCCGTCTGCCCGAGGGGGGGACCTACATGGGGGCCTATGACATGCTGAACGATGGAGGGAAAGTCTTCTGGTTGCCACTGCCGACGGTTGGGAATGGTGCCTTTTTCGGCGCGCCGCGTGGCCATGATATCAAACCGCGCAATTCCGGCGACTTCGGGCTGATGGCCAAGTGGAGTCCGGAATGGCTGGATGGCACCCTGGGCTTCTACTACCGCAACACCTCGGACACCTTGCCGGCAGTGCTGATCAATGCGCCCAACCTGAATAAGCCTGGCCTGGCGGGTCTCCAGGGCACTGAATACTTCAGCGCCTACGCCGATGACATCGATATCTATGGCATCAGTCTGTCGAAGAGTGTGGGTCCGGTCAGCGTCGGTCTCGATCTGAACTATCGCGAGAACATGCCGCTGGTGAGCAATTTCAGCACCATCAACGGGCCATTGAATGCTGAGGCTGGTCAGGGCCAGATCAACGGCGCCAACCTGATCGGTGCCGTGCCGGGCAAAGGTGATACCGGGCTGGCCCGTGGCAAGACTTTCCACGTGGTACTCAATGGCCTGGTGACTTTTGGCAGGACTCCGTTGTGGGATGCTTCCTCCTTGGCCGTGGAAGGTGCCATGACCCATCTGGTCAGCGTCAATCAGGCCGGCAAACAGACCTTCAAGGGCGATTCCAGCTACAGGGGCGTCGACAAGGTCGACACCAATGCGTACACCATCGCTGCCAACTTCACTCCGACCTGGTTCCAGGTGTTCCCGGGTGTCGATCTGTCCATGCCAGTGGCCTACAACGTCGGCCTCAAGGGCAACTCTGCCATCCAGCTGGGTGGCAACGAGGGCGCCGGTAGCTACTCCGTAGGCATCGCTGCCGACGTCTATCAGAAGTACAAGTTCGACCTGAAGTACGTGGACGCTTTTGGTCCCTTCGATACCTGCAATAGCGGTACTGACAACAACACCCCCGGTGCTAATGGCCTGTACCAGTGCATCCCCGGTCAGATCACTTCGCAGGCAGGCCTGGCGCCGCTGCTGAAGGACCGCGGGATGGTCACGGCCTCGTTCAAAACCACCTTCTGATTGACGCTCGGATTACAAAAACAAGTGGAGAGAATTCAGATGAGATTCCCAAGTAGCGTGCTGGCAGCCTCCCTGGTGGCCGTCATTGCCGGTCAGGCCCAGGCGGGTGTATCGGTTCAGGAAGCGGCCAGGCTGGGCACCAGCCTTACCGGTGTAGGCGCCGAGATGGCGGGCAATGCCGATGGTTCAATCCCGGCCTACAAAGGCGGGCTGACCACCCCGCCAGCCAGTTTCAAACCCGGCGACAGCATGCGTCCGAACCCCTTTGTCGACGAGAAGCCGGTACTGGTTATCGATGGCAAGAACGTCGACCAGTACAAGGGTCTGTTGACGGCCACCACGGTGGAGCTGGCCAAGCGCTTCCCCAGTTACCGCATCGATGTTTATCCGACCCACCGTACTGTGGCTCTGCCCCAGGCGGTGCTGGACAACAGCCTGAAAAACGCCACCGGTGCCAAGTCCCTCGACGGCGGCCTGTCCATCGATAACGTACTGCCCGGCGTGCCGTTCCCGATTCCGCAGTCGGGCAGTGAGGCCATGTGGAACCACCTGCTGCGTTACCTGGGGGTCAATCTGAGCACCAAGTATGACTCCTGGAACGTTGATGCTTCGGGTGTGCCGACACTGTCCACCACTGCTCTGGCGTTCATGAACTATCCGATCTACGAAAACATGTCGAAGCCGATCAGCAGCACTGACATCTTCTACCAGATGAAGCTGTATTACACCGGTCCCGCGCGTCGTGCGGGAGAGGCGATCATGCTCAAGGATTCTGCCAACCCGTTGGCCCAGCCACGCAAGGCCTGGCAATACCTGCCTGGCCAGCGTCGGGTGAAGCTGGCGCCGGACCTGGCCTATGACACGCCTAACCCTGGTACTGCCGGTACCAATACCTACGACGATACATTCGTCTTCAATGGCGCGTTGGACCGCTTCGACTGGAAGCTGGTGGGCAAGCAGGAAATGATCGTGCCCTACAACACCTACAAGCTGACCTACGCTCAGGACTCAAAAGTGCTGACGACCCCCAACCATATCGCTCCCGACTATGTGCGCTGGGAGAAGCACCGTGTCTGGGTGGTGGAGGGCACTGTCAAGGCCGGTGCGCGACACATTTACCACAAGCGCCGTTTCTACCTGGATGAAGACAGCTGGATCGCTTTGGCCTCTGACCAGTATGACTCGAGCGGCAAGCTCTACCGTGGCGGCTTCGCCTTCCTCAGTCAGAGTTACGACAAACAGGTCCCCGATACCTCGGCTTTCATGATCTACGACCTGGTGGGCGGCACCTACAACATCAACGGCATCGCGGGCCCGTACGGCGGCATCAAGTACATCGACCCACTGTCGAAGGCGCAGTGGTCGCCGGAGGCCCTGGCGGGGTCCGGTATCCGCTAAGCGGCAGGTGACAAAAGTCCGGGGCGACCGGTTGTCGTCCCCCGGCAGAGTGACTGGAAGATCGACGGCGTGAGTGCCGTTCATCCTGGGTTACCGACTCCGACGCCGGGTTGCACCTCATGTGCTTCGCGGTGTCGTTTTACTGGAAGGTGCGGTATGGGTTCCTTGAAAAAGTTTGAGCTGGCGCTGCTGTGCTCGATGCTGGCGCTGTTGCAGGGTGTCGCTCACGCGGCCAGTTATGTGGATGTGCTGGATCTGCCGGCCAAGCCAAGTGCTTTGGCCGTGCGTAGCCCCTTGATCGGCATCGCTCGCGCCGGTGAGCGCCTGGTCACCGTTGGCCAGCGTGGCCATATTCTTTATTCCGATGACGCAGGCAAGCACTGGCTGCAGGCCAGCGTCCCGCTCAGCAGTGATCTCAATGCGGTGTTTTTCCCCTCCGCCGAGCAGGGCTGGGCGGTCGGCAACGATGGCGTGGTGCTGCACAGCAGCGATGCCGGCGTCACCTGGCGCAAGCAGCTCGACGGGCGCCAGATTGGTGCCTTGCTGGTCAGGCATTATGCGGCGCTGGCCAGTGCCGAGCCGGCCAACGAGCAATGGTCTTTGCTGCTCGCTGAAGGTCAGCGTCTGGTCGAGCAGGGCGCCGACAAGCCGTTCCTCGATGTGTGGTTCGCCAACGACAAGCTTGGCTATGTGGTCGGTGTGTTCAACCTGATCCTGCGTACCGAGGATGGTGGCCAGAGCTGGACACCTTTTCAGGATCGCACTGACAACCCGCAGGGCTTTCACCTCAACGCCATCGCCTCGACCGGCGATGCGCTGTACATCGCCGGCGAACAGGGCCTGTTGCTCAAGTGGGATGAGGCCCGGCAGCGTTTCGCGGCCTTGCATACGCCCTATCAGGGCAGCTACTTCGGCGTCGTCGGCAAGCCTGGTGAAGTGATCGCCTACGGCCTGCGCGGCAATGTGTTGCGCAGCACCGATGGCGGCGAGCACTGGAGTCAACTGACTAGCGGCCTGCAGGTCAGCATCACTGCAGCCATCGTGAATGCCCAGGGCCAGTACGAGCTATTCACCCAGGCCGGACACACGCTGATTAGCCAGGCCGGCGGTACACGGCTGCAGTTGCTGGCGCAGCCGGACCTGTCGCCCGTGGCCGGTGCCACCCTGGCCGCCGATGGTTCGCTGGTGGTGGTGGGTAGCCGTGGCGCACAGGCATTGTCCGTCAAATAAGACCTCGAAAATTTAGAGCGAGAACCCAGACATGGGCAATATCAAGCAAGACAGCATGCCGGTGATCCGCGATCTGCGTGACTTCGATCGGTGTTCCGGCAACCGGCTGGAGCGGCTGGTGTTCAACTACCGCCCGCTGTTCATGCTGCTCATGACACTGGCCACCCTGGTGCTGGGCTACATGGCGGTGACCCGTCTGGAGCTGCGCCCCAGCTTCGAGAAGATGATTCCCCAGAGCCAGCCATACATCCAGAATTTCCTGGAGAATCGGCAGTCGTTGCGCGGCCTGGGCAACTCGGTGCGGGTGGTGGTGGAGAACACCCAGGGCGATATTTTCGATCCCGGCTACCTGGAGGTACTCAAGCAGGTCAACGACCAGCTATTCCTCACCGAAGGCGTCGACCGCGCCTGGATGAAGTCGCTGTGGAGTCCTGGAGTGCGCTGGACCGAAGTCACCGAGGAGGGCTTCCAGGGCGGCCCGGTGATGCCCGGTACCTATCAGGGTTTGCCCGCGGACATCGAGCAGCTGCGCCAGAACATCAGCCGCGCCGGAATCGTGGGCAGCCTGGTGGCCAGTGACTTCAAGTCGAGCATGCTCATCGTACCGCTGCTGGACAAGGCCGGGGCCGGTGGTCAGCGCATCAACTACCACGAATTCTCGCAGATGCTTGAAGAGCAGCTGCGCGACAAGATCGAGTTCGCCGGTGACAGCGCCGCCCGCAAAGCCGGGGCAGAGGGCAAGGGCCAGTACAAGGTGCGGGTGATCGGTTTCGCCAAACTGATGGGCGACCTGATTGACGGTTTGATTCAGGTGATGATGTTCTTCGGCCTGGCCGTGGTCACCTCGCTGGTCATCATTTTTTTCTACACTCGCTGTGTGCGCAGCACGCTGCTGGTGGTGGGCTGTTCGCTGATCGCGGTGATCTGGCAACTGGGCATCGTCGCCTGGTTGGGCTATGCCATCGATCCCTATTCCGTCCTGGTACCTTTCCTGATCTTCGCCATCGGTGTGTCCCATGCGGCGCAGAAGATGAACGGCATCATGCAGGATATCGCCCGTGGCACCCACAAGCTGATCGCTGCACGCTACACCTTTCGCCGTCTGTTCATTGCCGGCGTCACCGCGCTGCTGGCCGACGCAGTCGGGTTCGCCGTGCTGATGCTGATCGACATACCGGTGATCCAGGACCTGGCCATCACCGCCAGTATCGGTGTTGCGGTACTGATCTTCACCTCGCTGTTGCTGATGCCGGTAGCACTGTCTTATGCAGGCGTCGGTTCCAGGGCTGCCGAGCGCTCACTGAAAATCGACACACGTGCGGACGGGCACAAGGGCTTTGGCAAACTGTGGGACTTGCTCGACCGCTTCACCACGGCCAAGTGGGCCACAGGTGCGGTATTGGTCGCGGTACTGATGGGTATCTGCGGCTTTGCGATCAGCCTGCAACTGAAGATTGGTGATCTTGAAAGTGGTGCTCCCGAGTTGCGTGCCGACTCTCGTTACAACCGCGACAACGCCTACATCACCAGTCACTACGCGTTATCCAGCGACCTGTTCGCGGTGATGATCAAGACGCCGCCCGAAGGCTGTCTGAACTACCAGACGCTGATCCTCGCCGACCGCCTGGCCTGGGAACTGCAGCAGTCTGCGGGGGTGCAGGCGACGGCCTCGCTGGTCAATGCCGTGCGCCAGATTACAGCTGGGTCTTATGAGGGCAATCCCAAGCTCAACAGTATCCAGCGCAACCAGGACGTCTTGAACTATGCCGCGCAGCAAGCCTCGGTCAACTCCCCGGAGTTGTTCAATACCGACTGCTCGTTGATGCCGGTGATTGCCTTTCTCAAGGACCACAAGGCCGAGACCCTGGATGCCGTGGTGGGGATTGCCGACACCTTTGCCCGGGAAAACAGCAGTGATGATCGCCAGATCCTGTTGGCCGCCGGGACCGCCGGCATCGAAGCGGCAACCAACATCGTGGTGCGCGAGGCCAATCGCACCATGCTGCTCTACGTCTATGCAGCGGTGACACTGTTCTGCCTGATGACCTTCCGCAGCTGGCGCGCCACGTTGGTTGCGCTGTTGCCGTTGGTGCTGACCTCGATCCTCTGCGAGGCATTGATGGTGGTCATGGGCATTGGCGTGAAAGTGGCGACCCTGCCGGTGATCGCGCTGGGCGTAGGGATCGGTGTGGACTACGCGTTGTACCTGCTCAGCGTGCAGTTGCATTACCAGCGCCAGGGTCTGCCGCTGGCTCAGGCCTACCGCAACGCCGTGTCGTTTACCGGCCGGGTAGTGGGCCTGGTGGGCATCACCCTGGCGGCCGGCGTGGTGTGCTGGGTCTGGTCGCCGATCAAATTCCAGGCGGACATGGGCATCCTGCTGACCTTCATGTTCCTGTGGAACATGCTCGGCGCCCTGATTCTGATTCCTGCCCTGTCGTATTTCCTGCTGCGGGGGGCGTCGCTGGAGCGTCGTCCTGTTCCGGATGCCCCCCAGGGGCACGCCGGTGAAACCGCCCCAATCCAACGTCCGGGCATGCGTCACGCCCAGACCATTGCGGAGTAAGCCAACGATGTCCGATTACAAAGCCCCCTTGCGCGACATGCGCTTCGTACTCAATGAGGTCTTTGAGGTGTCCAGGCTATGGGCCCAACTACCTGGCCTGGCCGAGGTGATCGATGAAGAGACGGCCGCCGCGATCCTTGAAGAGGCCGGCAAGATCAGTGCCGAAGTGGTCGCGCCGCTGAACCGCAGCAGCGACGAACAAGGTTGCACATGGAGCAACGGCACAGTCAAAGCCCCGGAAGGTTTTGTCACGGCTTACCAATCGTTCGCCGAAGGCGGTTGGGTGGGTGTCGGCGGCGACCCGCAGTTCGGTGGCATGGGTATGCCCAAGGCCATTTCGGCCCAGGTTGAGGAAATGGTCAACTCTGCCAGCCTGTCGTTCGGTCTGTACCCGATGCTGACCGCCGGGGCCTGCCTGTCGATCAATGCCCATGCCAGCCAGGCGCTCAAGGAACGTTATCTGCCGAACATGTACGCCGGTGTCTGGACCGGTTCGATGTGCCTGACCGAGGCTCATGCGGGTACCGATCTGGGCCTGATTCGCACCAGGGCCGAGCCTTCGGCCGACGGTAGCTACACGATCAGCGGCAGCAAGATTTTCATTACCGGTGGTGAGCACGACCTGACCGAAAACATCATTCACCTGGTGCTGGCCAGACTGCCGGATGCGCCAGCCGGCCCCAAGGGCATTTCACTGTTTCTGGTGCCCAAGGTGCTGGTCAATGCCGATGGCTCGCTGGGTGAGCGCAACGCGCTGTCCTGCGGTTCAATCGAGCACAAGATGGGCATCAAGGCATCCGCCACCTGCGTGATGAACTTTGACGGGGCGACCGGCTGGATCGTAGATGCGCCGAACAAGGGCCTGGCTGCGATGTTTACCATGATGAATTACGAACGTCTGGGCGTGGGTATCCAGGGGTTGGCGTTGGGTGAGCGTTCGTACCAGAACGCGGTCGAATACGCCCGTGACCGTCTGCAAAGCCGTTCGCCGACGGGCGAGCAGAACAAGGACAAGGCTGCCGATCCGATTATCGTGCACCCGGATGTCCGGCGGATGCTGTTGACCATGAAGGCCTTGAACGAAGGCGGGCGAGCGTTCTCCAGCTATGTGGCCCTGCAACTGGATACCGCCAGGTACAGCGATGACGCGGCAACCCGCACCCGCGCCCAGGAGCTGGTGTCGCTGCTGACCCCAGTGGCCAAGGCGTTCCTCACCGACATGGGGCTGGAAACCACGGTGCACGGCCAGCAGATCTTCGGCGGCCACGGTTACATCCGCGAATGGGGCCAGGAGCAATTGGTTCGCGATGTGCGCATCACCCAGATCTACGAAGGCACCAACGGTATCCAGTCACTGGACCTGGCCGGGCGCAAAATAGTCGGAAGTGGCGGGGCGCTCCAGCGTTTGTTCGCCGCCGAAATTCGCAATTTCACCGCCAACGCCCGCGCTGACCTCGGCGAATTCTGCAAGCCATTGAACGCCGCCGTGGACACCCTCGACGATCTGACCGCATGGTTGCTGGATCGGGCCACGAACAATCCCAACGAAATTGGCGCTGCCTCGGTCGAGTACCTGCAGGTATTCGGCTACACCGCCTATGCCTACATGTGGGCACTGATGGCCAAGGCGGCCATGGGCAAACAGGCCGAGGATGACTTCTACGCCAGCAAGCTGGGCACCGCGCGCTTCTACTTCGCCCGCCTGCTGCCGCGCATCCACTCGTTGAGTGCTTCGGCCAAGGCCGGCAGCGAATGCCTCTACGAGCTGGAAGCAGCGCAGTTCTGATCGAAAGGACAAGGAACCCTGACCATGATGGCGACAAAAATAATTCCTCCCGCCCACGGCGCGTATACCTATCCCTTGCTGATCAAGCAATTGTTGCTGTCAGGGGTGCGCTACGAGCCGGGCCGGGAGATCGTGTATGCCGACAAGCTGCGCTACAGCTACCAGACGCTCAACCAGCGGATACGCAGACTGGCCAACGCCTTGACGGCGGCCGGCGTCAAGGCCGGGGATACCGTGGCACTGCTCGACTGGGACAGTCATCGCTACCTGGAATGTTTCTTTGCCGTACCGATGATCGGCGCGGTGCTGCATACCGTGAATATTCGTCTCTCTGCGGATCAGGTGCTCTACACCATGAACCACGCCGAGGATGATCTGGTGCTGGTGCATGATGATTTCCTGACCTTGATCGAGCAGATTCAGGGGCAGTTCAGTACCGTCAAAGGCTACCTGCAGCTCACTGACGACAAGGCCGCCGACACGTCTTTGCCGGTGTTGGGGGAGTATGAGCAGTTGCTGGCCCAGGCGGCAGACCAGTACGAGTTTCCTGACTTTGATGAAAACTCGGTGGCGACCCTTTTCTACACCACAGGGACTACCGGCGACCCTAAAGGGGTGTATTTCACTCACCGCCAGTTGGTGCTGCACACACTGAATGCCGTGGGCACGCTGGGTGTCTATCAAGGTCTGCCGCTGCTGCGCTCCGACGATGTATACATGCCCATCACACCGATGTTTCACGTGCATGCCTGGGGGGTGCCCTATGTTGCCACCCTGATGGGGCTCAAGCAGGTGTACCCCGGTCGTTATGAGCCCAACCGTCTGGTCAGGCTGTACCGAGAGGAGAACGTTACGTTCTCCCATTGCGTGCCGACCATATTGCAAATGATCCTGGGTTGCGAGGAGGCGGCGCAGATCCGTTTCGATGGCTGGAAAATGCTCCTGGGGGGCAGCGCCCTGACGCTGGGTATTGCCAGCGAAGCGAGCGCCAAAGGTATTCAGGTACACAGTGGTTACGGCATGTCGGAAACCTGTCCGTTGCTTTGCACGACGTACCTGCGTGATGAGGAGCTGGAATTATCCACACAAACCCAGTTGGCCATTCGCATCAAGACCGGGATGCCCGTGCCGATGGTCGATCTGAAAATCATTGATGCCAGTGGCAATGACGTTCCTCATGACGGTGAGTCCCTGGGCGAGATCGTGGTACGTGCACCCTGGCTGACTCAAGGTTATTTGAAGGAGCCCGAAAAGGGCGCCGAGTTGTGGCATAACGGCTGGATGCACACCGGTGACATGGCCTCTATCGACGCCTTGGGAGGGGTGGAAATCAAAGACCGGATCAAGGATGTCATCAAGACCGGAGGGGAGTGGATCAGCTCCCTGGAACTGGAGAGCCTGATCAGCGAGCACTCGGCCGTCATGTCGGTCGCGGTCGTGGGCATTGCCGATGAGCAATGGGGCGAACGGCCCATGGCGCTTGTGGTGTGCGAGCCTGGGCAGTATCTCGACCGCAAGATGCTGGAGGCTCACCTGCAACAGTTTGTCGAGCGTGGCCGCATCAACAAATGGGCGATCCCCAAGCAGTTCAAGTTCGTCGCCGAGATCCCTAAAACCAGCGTCGGGAAGATCAATAAGAAGCTCATCCGGGAACGCGAATTGAGCTGAAGGGCGCGGCGGATATTTTCAGGCAGGGGCTGGTGACCAACTCATCGTGACCCGGATTAAGGTGCTGGCGACCAGGCTCAGAAGCCGGATCACGGGCAATTTGCGGGTAGCCAGGCGCCTTGATCAATTGCTGGGTGTGGTTTTCCTGGGGTTGGCCTGTCGCCTGGCATTAGTCACTGGAAGGTAAAAGGTTCAACGCCTGAGCTGGCAACGCCCCGCCGGTCTTGATGGTCTTGGTCACGATGTAGGTGAAGTAGCGCTCGATGCCCAGGTCTTCCAGCAGCAACTGATCGATAAAGCGCTGGTACTGATCAATGTCCGGCGCCCGGATCATTGCGATGTAATCCACGCCGCCGCCGGTGGCATAACAGAACTCCACTTCGGCAGCGTCGGTCATGCGCTGTTCGAAGCGGCGCATGTCCTGTGCCGTGTGACGTGCCAGGGTGATTTCCACCAGTAACTGTTGGCTCTTGAACACCTGGTTCCAGTCGATCAAGGCGCGGTAACCCTTCACCAGGCCCGCGCTTTCCAACTTGCGCACACGTTCCCAGGCCGGCGTCACCGACAGGTTGATCGCCTCGGCCAGGTTCGACTTGGTGATGCGTCCGTCCTCGGAGAGGATGCGCAGGATTTTCAGGTCATAACGATCAAGCTTGTGCATCGTGAACGAACTCCGCAGGCGCATGGGTCATGTAGGAGCGAGCTTGCTCGCGATGGACGTTAACGATTACGCGTGCATTCTGACGAAACGCATCAGATTCACGACCATCGCGAGCAAGCTCGCTCCTACAGAAGCATCAGCCCAGCACCTCATTGGCCACTTGGTCAATCGCGCTTTTGGTGATGTCGACGATCAGGTCCGCTTCTTCCTCGGTCAGGATCAGCGGTGGCGCGAAGCCCAGGATGTCACCATGGGGCATGGCCCGGGCGATCATGCCGCGTTCGAGGCAGGCGGCCGAGACTTTCGGGCCGACTTTCAAGGCAGCGTCAAACGGCGTGCGTTGCTCACGGTCGGCCATGAACTCGACGGCGGCGAGCATGCCGTCGCCGCGCACTTCGCCCACCAGCGGGTGGCCTTCCAGGGTTTCGCGCAAGCGGCGGTTCAGGTAGCCACCGACCTGCTCGGCATTGGCCGTGAGGTTCTCCCGTTCCAGTATGTCGAGGTTGGCCAGGGCGGCCGCGGCGCAGATCGGGTGCCCGGAGTAGGTCCAGCCATGGCCCATGGCGCCTTCATTGGTTGAAGCCTTTTCAATCACGCTCCAGACCTTCTCGCCGATGATCACCGCCGACAGCGGTGCATAGGCGCTGGTCAGGCCCTTGGCGGTGGTGATCAGGTCCGGATGCATGCCATAGCGCTGGCTGCCCATCTTCGAGCCCAGGCGGCCGAAGGCGCAGACCACTTCGTCGGCGATCAACAACACGTCGTATTTGTTCAGCACCGCTTGAATCGCCGCCCAGTAACCGGCGGGAGGGACCACGATGCCGCCGGTACCCATGACCGGTTCGCCAATGAACGCGGCGACGGTATCGGGGCCTTCGGCGAGGATCATTTTCTCCAGCTCGTCGGCGCAATAGCGGACGAATGCAGACTCGTCCATACCGGCCGGGGCTTTGCGGTACCAATGGGGGCAAACGGTGTGTTTGACGCACGGTGAAGGCAGGTCGAAATGCTGATGGAACGCCGCCAGCCCGGTCAGGCTGCCGGTCATGATGCCCGAGCCGTGGTAGCCGCGATCACGGGAGATGATTTTCTTCTTCTGCGGCCGCCCCAGCACGTTGTTGTAGTAGCGCACCAGTTTGATCTGGGTTTCGTTGGCGTCGGAACCGGACAGGCCGTAATAGACCTTTTTCATCCCTTCAGGCGCCCAGTCCATGATGCGGCTCGACAGCTCGATGATCGCCTCGCTCGAATGGCCGACGTAGGTGTGGTAGTAGGCCAGTTCCTTGGCCTGCTGGTAGATGGCGTCGGCGACTTCGGTGCGGCCGTAGCCGATGTTCACGCAATACAGCCCGGCAAAGGCGTCGATGAACTCGCGCCCTTCATGGTCGCGAATGCGGATACCTGATGCACTCTTGATGATACGTCCCTTGAGCGCGCCGCTGGCGTGGTCATGGGCATGGGTCGAGGGGTGCATGAAATGCGCACGGTCTTGTTCGAACAACGATTCGAGTTCTTGATTCATAGCGGATCTCCTTGGAACTGGCCTTGATGGTGCAGACAAAAATATTTGCTTTCGACAAAGGCTTCGAAGCCCTCGGCGCCGCCTTCACGGCCCAGCCCCGAGGCTTTCATGCCACCGAACGGGATGGGATGGCCGGTGAATTTGACGCCGTTGACCGCGACCATGGCGTGGTCGAGTCGGCGGATCAGCGGGTAGATCAGGTCCAGGCGGTTGGAACAAATGTAGGCGGCCAGACCGTATTCGGTGTCGTTGGCCATTTCGATGGCCTGCTCAAGGGTGTCGAACGGCATCACCCCGGCGATTGGCGCAAAGTTTTCTTCGCGGTAGATACGCATCTGCGGCGTGACGTCGGCCAGTACCGTCGGCTGGTAGAACAATCCACCGAGGGCGTGAGCCTCGCCGCCCACCAGACGTTGCGCGCCCTGTTGCAGCGCGTCGGCCACCCGCTCGGCGGTCACATCGAAGGCGGCCTGGTGCATCAGCGGGCCGATGTCGATGTGTTGCTCTTGCTCGCCCATCAGCGCCGGGCCGACCCGCAGTTCACGCACGGCGGCAGCAAAGCGGCTGAGGAAAGCCGGGTAAATCGAGCGTTCAACCATGATCCGGTTGGCCGCGCAGCAATCCTGGCCGCAGCTCTGGAACTTGGCCTCTACCGCGACTTTTACCGCCAGTTCCAGATCGGCATCGGCGCAGACAATGAACGGCGCATTGCCGCCCAGTTCCAGCGACACCTTCTTCACATCCTGGGCCGCTGCTTGCAGGACCAACTTGCCAACCCGGGTCGAGCCGGTGAAGCTGACCGAGCGCACGCGACTGTCCTGAACCAGGGTTTGCATGGCCATTTGCGGCTCGCCCAGCACCACGTTGAACACACCCGCCGGGAAGCCCGCTTCTTCCGCCAACTGCGCCAGGGCAAAGGCCGAATACGGCGTTTCATGGGCCGGCTTGATCACCACCGTGCAACCGGCGGCGAGTGCGGCGGCCGCTTTGCGGGTGATCATTGCCGACGGGAAATTCCAGGGGGTCAGCAGTGCACACACGCCCACCGGTTCCTTGACGGTGCCCAGGTGCGCGCCGGGGATATGGCTGGGAATGTTATGCCCATAGAGGCGCCGGGCTTCTTCGGCGAACCAGGGAATGAAGCTTGCGGCGTAGGCGATTTCGCCGCGGGATTCGGCCAGGGGTTTGCCTTGCTCCTGGCTGAGAATGCGCGCGAGGTCCTCCTGGTGCTCAAGGATCAACGCGGCCCAGCGCCGCAGAATCGTGGCGCGAGCATCCAGGCTCAATTCGCGCCAGCCTGCAAACGCCCGGTGTGCCGCGTCGACCGCCGCGACAATCTGCGGTTGGTCGAGCAGGGGCACATGGCCAATCAACTTCTGGTTTGCCGGATCATGCACGGCGATGCTGCGGCCGCTGTCACTGTGGACCCAATGCCCGTCGACGTAGCACAGGGCTTTGAACAGTAGCGGATGTTTGTAGGTCATGGCGTTCACTCCAAATCGTCTGAGTGGGAACATGCTAGGGCAGGGCGGTAGTGGTGTTTGGAGGTTTGGCGGGGGGACGGCAGCGGTTTTTTTCTGATTGCAGGCCGTCAAACAGAGGTTTTTGTGGTGAGCGGGAACCCCCCCTCACCACAAGGTATCCGGGTCTATTTAGCGGCTTTGGCCATGGCAACCCACCCATCCATCGTCGCTTTGTTCTCTCTCATCCAGTCATCAGCCAACTTGCGAATATTGCGTTCGCTGGAGCCATCCTGGCTGATGGTTTTTTCCCAGTAGCTCCAGGTTGCCTGGGAGAATGTCATCTGATCCACCAGGGCCTTGACGGCCGGGTTGGCAGCGACAAATTGCTTGTTGCCGATCGCGTACCAGTTCCATGCGGCCATGGCCATGCGGCAAGGGTCGGCGCCGCCGGCGCAACCGGCCACCCCTGGGGTCAACGCCGAAACTGTGCTCGGTACATTGCCAGGCAAGGCATCGAACGGTGTCGGCAGCCATACCACGTCCTTGCCCGGCACCATGGTGTTGGTCATCCACGACGGCGCCCAGGCATAGAAAAATACCGGCTCGCCGCGCTTGAGACGGGCGACGTTTTCGAACATCAGCGCTTCATATTTGCCGCGCACCGGATTGACGGTGGCCTTGAGGCCGAACTTGTCGAGCTGATAGTCGACCACATCGCCGCAGCCCCAACCCGGATCGCAGCTGATCAGGTCAGCCTTGCCGTTCTTGCCGAACAGCCCGGCGATCTTCGGGTCTTTCAACTGTTCCAGACTGGTGATGTGGTAGGCGTCGGCGGTTTTCTTGTCGATCATGTAACCGTTGTAGCCGGCGCCGGTGATGGAGCCGCTGCCCACCACCTCGATACGGTCCTTGACCTTGTCAAAGCTGGGTTGCAGCTGAGGCAGGGTCACGTCCATCGAGAGGTCCAGGTCGCCCTGGGCCGCCGCCGGGAAAAACAGCGTGGTGTTGACGGTGCTCAACCTGGTCGCGTAACCGAGGCGCTTGCTGGCTTCGATGGCGATTTTGGTGATGACGTAGTTGCCGCCGGTGCTTTCCGACTGCACAAAGCGGATGGTCTTGCCGTTGCCCGGCAGGTCCTCGGCCAACACCTGCGTGCAGGCCAGGCCCACCAGGGACAACGTTGCTGCAAATCCAAGCAAGGCTTTGAATGGATGCATCATGATTTCCTCTTTCTTTTTCTCGTTATGGTTAAGGGTTGGCAGTCAATAACTGGCATTCATGATTTCTTTTTCTTATGCGTTGACCGGACGCGGATTGAGCAGTCGCTTGAACAGCGATTTGCGTTTGCGCGGAGTCGGTTGCGCCAGGTTTTGGGTGATGCGGTCGAGCATCATCGCCAGCAGCACAATGGCGATCCCGCCCACCGCCGCCCGGCCCACGTCCATGCGTCCAAGGCCTTGCAATACCACCAGGCCCAGGCCTTCGGCGCCGATCATCGCCACCACCACCGACATCACCATGGCCGTGAGGACCGTCTGGTTGAGGCCGCCGAGGATGGTCGGGATCGCCAGGGGCAACTGGATTTCCCAGAGCAACTGCTGGCGATCGGCACCAAAGGCCTGGCCCGCTTCAACGAGTTCCGTTTCCACCATGCGGATGCCCAGGTAGGTAAAGCGGATCAGCGGCGGGCAGGCGGAAATCACCACCGCCACTTCACCTGATACGGTGCCCACGCCAAACAGCATCACCACTGGCACCAGGTACACGAAGGTCGGCGTGGTCTGCATGATGTCGAGGATCGGCCGCATCACGCCCCAGACCCGTTCGCTGCGGGCGCACCAGACGCCCACCGGAATCCCGATGAGCATGCAGATCACAATCGCCGTGGTGATCAGCGACAAGGTAGTCATGGCCTCGTCCCACACACCCAGGGCGGCGATGATCACCAGGGCGACGGCACTGAACAGCGCCACCCCCAGGCTCGCGGCGCGGTAGGCCACGAGGAACATCAGCAGCACCATGATCGGGAAGGGAATGGCGTGGATCACGCTGTCGCTCAACGCCAGCAGATGTTCCACCGGCCAGCGAATCGCCTGGAACATCGGCCGCAAATGAATGCCCAGCCATTCGACGCCCTGGCTGATCCATTGGTCCACGGGGAAAACGGCAAGGTCTTCTGAACTAAGCATGGTGTGCAACCTCCGCAGCGGATGGGCGATGGGACGGGACGCTGGCGATACAATCGAGAATGTGGGCAGTGTTCAGGGTGCCGACAAACAGCCCCTCGCCATCGACCACGGCCACCGGCAGGCCTGGTTTGAGCTGGCGTGCCACTTCCACCAGCCTGGCGTTGGCCCGCACGCTGACAAACTGAGTCGACAGGCGTTGCAGGGCATCGGCACCGCCGCCGATGGCCAGCAGCGCACCTGAATCCAGCACGCCGACCGCTTTGCCGCTGGCATTGAGGACGAACGCGCCGGAACTCTCACTGCCGACAATGCGGGTGTCGCCCTGTACCAGCAGGGTGTCGGCGGTTTCCATGATCGAGCGGGCATCAAACAACCGGGAGCGATCCACCTCCCGAGTGAACGCGGCCACATAGTCGCTGCCGGGGTCCATGACGATTTCCTGGGGCGTGCCCTCGCGCACGACTTGGCCGTCGGCCATGATCGCAATGCGCGTGCCCAGCTTCAGGGCTTCCTGAAAGTCGTGGGTGATGAACAGGATGGTTTTCTTCAGGGTCCGTTGCAGGCGCAGCAACTCGTCCTGCATTTCCGTGCGAATCAGCGGATCGAGGGCGCTGAAGGCTTCATCCATGATCAACACATCGGCGTCGGTGGTGAGGGCACGGGCCAGGCCGACTCGCTGGCGCATCCCGCCGGAGAGTTCATGGGGATGGTGATCGGCCCACTTGGCCAGGCCGACGATTGCCAGGACTTCCTCGGCGCGTTTACGCCGCTGGGCCGCAGGAATGCCTCGCAGCTTGAGGCCGAACTCGGTGTTCTCGATCACGGTTTTGTTTGGCAGCAGCGCGAAGTGCTGGAACACCATGGAGATGCGCGTTCGTCGGACTTCCCGCAGCTCTTTTTCGTTCAAGGTCACCAGGTCTTCACCGTCGAGCAGGATCTTGCCCGCCGTCGGTTCGTTCAAGCGATTGATGCAGCGTGCCAGGGTGGATTTCCCCGAGCCGGACAGGCCCATGATCATGTAGATCGCGCCACTGGGAATGGACAGCGATACGTTATTGAGGCCGACCACGGTGGCGGTCTCGGCCAGGATTCGGTCTTTGCTGACCCCGTCCGTCAAGAGCTGCATGGCTCTGTCTGGCGAAGAGGAAAAGACTTTGTAGAGGTTCTCAATCTTCAGTCGTTCGCTCACCAATTGCCTCCAATTGTTATTTTGCAATCTGCGGAAAACTTCATTAATAGAAATTTTTGGGCTACTGGCAGTCAGGGTCATTCAGGTGTTAGTGACGCAAAGGTGCAGTCTCAAAAATTTCTTGTTGTTGTGCGATGGCACTTACAGCATGAGCGGCGTGGCGAGTGCAAGAGTGAGGCGTCAGTCGGTCGCAAAATCATGATTGCTCCTCCTGACTCATGGTTTCCCGCGCTTTGCGGGCGACACGAAAGGCTTCGACACCCGCCGGCACGCCGCAGTACACCGCGATCTGTACCAGCGCGGCGCGCAGCTCCTCGTCGCTGAGGCCGTTGCGTATGGCCCCACAGAAGTGGGTGCCGAACTCGTCCATCCGGCCCAGCGCCGCCAGCATGCCCAGGTTCAGCAGGCTGCGTTGCTTGAGGTCCAGGGCGTCGTCGGTCCAGACCATGCCCCAGCAGTACTCGTTGAGCACGGCCTGGAAGGGCCGGGAAAAATCGTCGGCCTTGCCCAAAGCCTGGTCGACGTAAGCGTTACCCAGGACCTGGCGGCGAACCGTTTCACCTTGGGCTTGCAATGACTTATCCATGATGTGTCTCCGAATCAACCAGGAAGTCGCGCATGATCAAAGCCACCTGTTCTGGCGCTTCGATCAGGATGCAGTGGCGCAACCCCGGCAGGATTTTCAGGTGTGAGCCTTTGATGCGTTCGTGCATGAACGCGGCCATTCTCGGGTTGGAACCCGCATCGTCGGCCCCCGTGGCAATCAGCGTCGGGCAGCGGATCTGCGATAGCTGTTCGCCGAAGTCCGACTCCGCCAGCACCCGATACGCCGCCGCGTAACAGCCCGGGTCGTTGTCGGCATTGTGTTGGCGCAAGCGGGTGACGGCTTCAGGGTTGCGCGCTTGAAAGTCCTCCGTCAGCCAGCGCGACAGTGACGCTTCGTAGTGCGCGACGGGCTCACCGGCTTGCAAGGCCGCCAGGCGGGCTTGCACCCGTTCGCGCTCTTGAGCGTTACGCCCGGCGACCGTCGACAGCAGCACCAGGCGCTGAACCCGTGCCGGATGGGTCAGGGCCAGGCGTTGGGCGATCAGCCCACCCAACGAGAAGCCGGCCAGGTCGAAGCGCTTGAAGCCGACATGCTCGGCCAGGGCCAGGGCTTCACCCACCAGGTGATCGATTTCATAACGACCCTGGGTGCGGGATGACTGGCCGTGGCCGCGCAGGTCGAAGGTCAGGATGGTGAAGTACTCTTTCAAGTGCTCCACCACATCGCGCCAGGCCTCAAGGCGTGAGCCGACACCGTGGATGCAGATCAGCTGGCGCGGTCCCTGGCCATCGAGGCGATAGTTGAGGGTGACGTTGGCCACGCTGAATCGTTGTGTATCGCTCATGGCGCTTACCCCGTGACCTGTTCGCGACGTTTGGCGCGCTCGCGCTCGGCGAATACCGGCATCACTTCATCGATAAACAGGCGCAGCGTCTGCTTCTGCAATTCGAACGGCAGGTTGAAGGTCAGGCCCAGGCAATACTGGTCGACACCGGCGGCTTCGTAATCGAGCAACTTCTCGATGATCTCATCCGGGGTACCGAACATCAGGTTGCGCCGCAGGTTTTCCGGGTTGTAATTCTCCTTGCCCCGCACGCTTTCAAAGGGCACGGCTTCAGGGAAACCGTTGTGCACGGTGCCGACGTTCTGCATCAGGTTTTCGAAGGCGCGGCCAAAGTCCATGCTGTGGCGCACTGGCAACTCCCAATCTTCTGGCTTGGCATACACGCAGGTACGGCGCTGCATCATGAAGCGCGGACGCGGTACATGGGGATTGTCGGCCACGGCCTTGTTGAACTTCTCCCCCAGCACCGCGATTTCAGCGGCCGGTGCCGAGAGTGGGGTAGAGAGGATGTTGGCGCCGATACCCACCGCCCAGTCGAAGGTGCCCGGATCCCGAGCGGCGACCCAGATGCGCGGGTGATCCTTTTGCAACGGTTTGGGCACAGCGGCCGTCTGCGGGAACTTCCAGTAGTGGCCGTCATGGGCGTAATCCCCGGCCCAGAGCTTTTGCACCGCTGGCACCAGTTCCTTCATATAGCCCACGCCTTCCTGCTGTTGCAGGCCGGGGGTCATGCGGTCGAATTCATACTGATAAGAACCGCGGGCAATGCCGAATTCCAGGCGTCCGTTGGTCAGGTGATCGCACAGCGCCGCTTCGCCCGCCAGGCGGATCGGGTGCCAATAGGCGGCTGCCAGGGTCGCGGTGCCCAGGCGAATGCGCTGGGTGTGCTGGCCCAGCCACACCAGGGTCTGGAACGGGTTGGGGGCGATGGTGCATTCGAGGGTGTGGTGCTCCGAAGTCCACAGGGTTTCGAAGCCGCCTTCATCGGCGATCGTGGCCAGTTCCAGCAGGTTGGCCATTACGGTCTGCATGGGCACGTCGGGGGAAAAACGTTCCATGCTCAACGACACGGCAAATTTCATGGGTAGCTCCTTGAATAACGAAGGCTTGATCAGCGCAGGCGAATGACGAAGGGGTCCTGCATCTCGCCGGAGTAATCGATGACCACATTCTTGGCCCGGGAAAACTCGCGCATCACGTCAAAGCCCCCGCGACGGCCGTAACCGCTCTGCTTGAAGCCGCCATTGGCAGACATGTAGGCGGCGCTGCGGTAGGTGTTGATCCACACCGTGCCGGCGTCGATCCGATTGGCGAAGCGCATGGCGCGATCGATGTTCTGGGTCCAGATCCCCGAGGCCAGGCCGTAGGAGGTGTCGTTGGCCAGGCTGATCATCTGTTCTTCCGAGGTGAACGGCATGACGCCCACCACGGGGCCGAACAGTTCGTCGCGCATGAAGGGCATGTCGTTGGTGGCGTTGGCCATGACGGTAGGTTCGAAGTACCAGCCTTCGGACAGGTGCGAGGCGGTGGGGCGTTTGCCACCGATGGCCGTCTGCGCGCCCTGTTTCACGCCGCTGGCGATGTAACCCTCCAGTTTTTGCAACTGGGCTTGCAGCGCCAGCGGGCCGATATCGGTGTGTTCTTCCATGGGGTGGCCGACGTTGATGCGCTGGGTACGGGCCACCAGGGCTTCAACGAACCTGTCATAGATCGGCGCTTCGACAAAGCAGCGCGAGCCGGCGACGCAACTTTGCCCGGCCGCGGCGAAGATGCCAGAGACCACGCCGTTGACCGCCTTGTCGATGTCGACATCGGCAAACACCACGTGGGGTGACTTGCCGCCCAGTTCCATCTGGCATGGCACCAGGTTGTTCGCCGCATTGCCGGCGATGCGCCGCCCGGTGTCCGTGCTGCCGGTGAACACATATTTGGCGATGCCTGGATGGCGGGTCAGGGCATCGCCGGTGACCACACCATTGCCAGTGACGACGTTGACCACGCCTGCCGGGAAGCCGGCTTCGATCACCAGTTCGGCCAGGGCCAGGGTGGAGGCGCTGGCATGCTCGGACGGTTTGATCACCACGGTGTTGCCGATGGCCAGGCATGGCGCGAGGGTGCCGGTGAGCAGCATCAGCGGCGAGTTCCATGGGGTGATCATGCCGATCACGCCCAAGGGTTCACGGGTGCTGTAGTTGAGCTGGTTGAGCTTGTTGACCGGGATGGTTTCGCCTTGCAGCTTGTCAGCCATGCCGGCGAAGTAGGTATAGGCGTCCGGCAGGGCGCTCATCTGGGCGCGCATTTCCCGCAGCAGCTTGCCGTTGTCGCGGGTTTCCAGCAGGGCCAGGGCTTCGGCGTTTTCCGCCACCAGTTGGGCCAGGCGATAGAGCAATTTGCCCCGCGCGGTGGGCGTCAGGTTGCGCCATTGCGGGTCGTTGAAAGTGCGCTGGGCCGACGCGACGGCATGGTCCACGTCGCTGGCATCTGCCTGGGCGAATTGATACCAGGCCTGGCCGGTCGTAGGGTCGAAGCTATCGACATAAGTCGCGCTGTTGGGGGCGACGAAGCGGCCGTCGATAAACAGGTTAAGGCGATTGCCCTCAAGGGCGCTGACCGTGGTTTTCATGCAAGAGTCCTGTGGGTGCGTGTCAAAGGGATTCGTGGGCCAGTGCTGCGTGTGGCAGCGGGGTGTTTTCGATCATTGCCACCCGGCCGCTGGCGGCGGAGCCGGTGTAAATGCCGAACTGCTGGTTCTGGCGCTCGCGGGCGTAGCGGCGCACCACTGAACGCAATTCGTTGACCGGCATCAGCTCGATGGGCAAGTCGTCCAGGGAGAAGAAACGCAGGGTGTCGGGCAACTCGGCGTCGAGCTGCCCGAGTTGGGCGCGGTAGATCAGGTAGCCGGGGTCGGTGTCGTCGACATCGAACACCGAGTACAGAAAGGTCGATTCCAGTTCGATCGGCAGGGTGCTCTGGCCCGCGTCAATGAAGCCCTTGCGCTTGCCCGCCACGGGCAGGGTCCAGCCACCTTTGCCATCGGCGCGGAACAGAATCGCGTCGCCGGCTTCGATCAGGTAGCCGATGATCATCTTGTGAGAGTCCAGCCAACTGGCCGGCAGCGGGTCCTGGATGTTGGCGTAGCGACCCCGGCAAAAACACAGCGGCAGCTTGGGGCTGGTGCCGAAGGCGCGGACCTGGCCGATCAGCACCAGGTGGTCGCCGGCTTCGATGCGCTGGTCCACGGTGCAATCGAACCAGGTCAGGCTGTCGGTGAGAATTGGCGCGCCGGTGTGGACCTTGTCGTGGTTGACGGTGTGAAACTTGTCCGGTGACTTGGAGGCAAACGTGCCCGAGACGTCCACTTGCCCTTCATGCAGCAAGTTGACGGCGAAGTGTTCGGTGCTGGCGAACGAGGCGTAGCTGGCCGCCGACTTGCCGACGCACACCAGGAGCAGCGGCGGGTCAAGGGAGACTGAGGTAAACGAATTGGCCGTCATGCCCCGTGGGTTGCCCTCGGTGTCATGGGTGGTGATGACGGTAACCCCGGTAACGAAGGTGCCGAAGGCCTGACGCAAGGCGCCAGGATCGACGGCTGCAACGTTGGCGCTGACCATGGTGCTCGGCATCGGAGTACTCCTGTTTTTAAGGGCGTGTTTCTTATGGTTTGCAGCAAGCCTACGGGGAAGAAAACCGCTGGGCTTGCGTCGATCAAGAGCAACCGCAGCAGAAGTTTTGCTGCGGTCCGAAGGGGGGTGTTTCAGTCCTTTGGACTTTCCGCTTCCATCTCCGCCATGTCCTGATAGCGGTCGGCAATACGCGGGTGCGGGCGCGAGCCGTCGGCGGCACCGATGGCGATCAGGACTTCGTCCGGCCCCGGTGCATCGGCGATCTGGAAATTGGCGGTGAGAAAATGCGAGCGCTTGCCGGTTTCGCTTTTGTGCACCATTGGCAGGGAGAGCAGGGCACCGGGTGCGTTGCGAGTGTTGGTAAAGCTCAGGTAGGCCGTGCCTTGCACCGCCTCGCGGAACAGGTTGCCAAAGCGCAGGGTGTGGATCAGCCCGGAGGCATGCTCGATTTCCCCGTTGACCCCGACGCAGGCGGCCTTGCCAAAGGCTTCGACCTGGTCGCCCGGCATCAGCGCTATCAGGCGGCGGGTCAGCTCATGGCCCAGGCCCGGGGCCAGGCGCAGGATCTCCGGGCGCAGGTTTTCCACGAAACCCTGGCCGGCCCAGGGGTTTTTCAGCACGGCGGCCACGACGATCAGGGTGATTGGCTTGCCGGCGTCCTTGCCGCCTTCGATAAAGGTTTGCTCGATAAAGGTGGAATACTTCCTGACGCCCAGATTCTCTAGATTCATGATGACTCGTCGCCCTTGTGGCTGTTGGTTATGGCCTTAGGCTAGGAGCAAAGGGAAACAGAGTCTTCCGTGGTTCAGCAGTGCAAATGAGCTGGACATTGCTCGGAACCGGAGCAAGTATCAGGCCGGCCTGGCGGGCTAGTTTCCTGCCGTGACCTTCATGTTCAGGTGAGCGCCTTGAATCGAGAAATGCAGATACTGTCGTTGCGCGATGTGGCCAGCCAGATCAACTCCGGCGGCGATCTGCAATCGATGCTGCACCAGTTGGTCTACGCCAGTTGTCGTCACACCCACTGGACCATGAGCTCAATCATGGCCATTGATATGGAGGCCGGTTTTGGCCACGTCATTGCCCGCCATGACCCGACCCTGGTGCAGCGGCCCCTGGTGGATTGCTGGGAGCTGTCATCCAGCCCGGTGATGACCGCCTTGCAGCGCAATGAGCCGGTGTTTATCCGCGACGTACGTGAATGCGAGTACCCCGGGTATCGCAGCGAATCCCTGGAGCGCGATTACCGTACGGTGATGGTGATGCCGATGAACTGCACCGACTTCGATGGTCGGCCCATGGTACTCAGCGTGATTTCCCGCACGATCATGGACGTGTCAGAGGAAGACCGGGTGTTCCTCGGCATGATCATCCATCTGGGCGCCATCGCGGTGGAGCGTCAGCGTCAATTGGAAGCCGAGCGCCGCGCCGCCGAACGCATGCAGCAGGCGTTGCATGTGCATACCACCTTGTTGGAGCACGTGCTGGGCGGCGGTTCCGTGACGTCGCTGTCGCTGATGGTCGGCAACCAGTTACCCAACCCGGTGATTGCGGTGGACTTTACCGCTAATCAGGTGGTGGCCGGTCGCTCACCGGATACGGCGTTGTTCGATGACATTGCCTGGCAGGCGGCGGTCGCCGGCGTGCTGAGTGTGCAGATCTCCAGGGCCGCGCATGAAAGCTTGAGAAGTGCGCTCAGGAGTACGGTCAATCTGTTCCTCGACGACGGCCAGCGTCAGTTCACCCTGCGGGCGCAGATCGAGCCGCTGATGGTCGATCACGAGCTGGTGGGGGCACTGGTGCTGTTCCCTGTGGCACAGCGGGTCAATGAGCTGGATCTGTTGATGCTGGAAAGCGCCAGGTTCGCCTTGAGCGTGCAGATGATGCGCAGCTTTATCCGCTTTCGCTTCGAAACCCGAACCCAGACCGAACTGCTGTTCGAGGTGCTCGAAGGTCGCTGGCGCGACGCCGATGATATCCAGCAGCGGGCGCAGCGCCTGGGCATCAGCTTCAGTACCGCGCAGCAAATGATCATTATCGATTACGGCGGCAAGGCCCAAGAGTCGAAGAACCTGCATCACAACGTGGCACGAATCCTGGCGCGGGCGGCGATCCACTCAACGGTGATCATCGTCGACAATGGCCTGGTGTGCCTGGTGCCCTCGGAAGGCGAGAAGGGCCGGGAGCGGCTGGCCAAGGTCCAGCGCCAGATTGCCGATGACCTGGCGCACTACCTGGGGGCCGAGCCGATTCTGCTGGCCAGCGGCGTCTGCAGGATGCTGACCGATTACCCCGCCGCCTGGGAACGCTGCAGGCGGCTGATCGATATTGCTCGTTCGTTCGGCCGCAATGGCCCGATCTCCGATCAGGACTTTGGACCGATACCCATCTTCATGGCGGCGGTAGGCGGTGAAGATATTCGTACCTTCGTCAATGAAAGCGTCGGTGCCATGCTGGCTCATGACCGCAAACACCAGACGCCTTACCTCGAAACACTGACCGTCTATCTGAGGGAAAGCTGCCGCAGTCAGGCCTGTGCTGATGCAATGGGAGTGCACGTGACGACGCTCAGGTATCGCCTGTCGCGGATTCAGGATCTGTTCGGCATTGATGTCGAGACGCCGGAGCGGCGGTTTGCCACGGAGTTGGCGATTCATTTGCAACGGGTGATTGATAACTAGGATGACGTTTTCGAAATAAATGAACCCTTCAGTGCACCGGCCCACAGCCGGGTGGTGTGGCAGGGGAGCGACCGATGAAGGCCGTCCCCTTATCGAATGGCTGAAACCAGGTTCACTGATCCTTTTCGCAATTGATCATCCACGACACACCGAAGCGATCAACCAGCATTCCGAAGCGGGCCGCCCAGAAGGTGGCTTCCAGCGGCATTTGAATCGTCCCTTTGTCCGCCAGCGCAGCAAAGATCCGCTCTGCTTCGGCAACGCTGTCGACATTCAACGAGATCGAACAACCGCTCATACCGTTAGTGGGGCGATCGGGTGTGGTGTCCGAGCCCATGATTGCCTGATCGCCGACCAGCAGGCGGGTATGCATGATCAGGTTGTGACAGTTCGCTGGAATTTGCTCGCGAGCCGGGCTTTCGCCGAAGGTCATCATGACTTCGATCTTGCCTGGCAGGCATTGGGCGTAGAAAGTGAAGGCGGCTTGGCAGTCGCCGTTGAAGATCAGGTAGGGATTGATTTTCATGTTCTGCTCCCGGCAATGGTGGGTGCATCGGCTGGAGGTTGGGTTTGTCCTCGAATTCCGATGGGCGTTGACCCCCAGTAGCAAAGCGCTAAATCGCGGTGGGCGGTTGTGTTTTTTTAGATGTTTTTTCTATGGATCAGCTGAGGCTTATCGCCTCACCTGCAGACACCCGCGTTAGCTGGAGCGCCCCGTTGTCGAGCTGAAGTACCATGGTGCATTGTCATGATCAACGAACCCGACACACCCATCTCCCATCCGCCGCCGAGTCCATCGCCCTATGCCTGTTCTTGACCGTTTCGCCTCGTTGCTCGACCAGGCGAGACGTGCCTTGTTGCTGGTCTGGGGAACGTCCCGCGGGCTGTTTCTGGGGCTGGTGCTGGCGACGCTGATTGCCGGTGTGCTGCCGGCGTTGGCGGCCTGGCTGGGGCAGCGCATCGTCGATGCGGTGGTGACCGCCATGCAGTTGCACGCCCGGCAGGGCAGCGCGCCGTTGTGGCCCGCTGTGCGTTATGTGCTGTTTGAAGCCGGTGTGCTCGCGTTACTGTCCGGGACCCAGCGTGCACTCTCGGTCCAGCAGTCGTTGTTGCGGGTGCAGTTGGGGCAGAAGGTCAACACCATGATTCTGGAGAAGGCTCAGACCTTGTCCCTGGTGCAGTTCGAGAACTCCGAGTTTTACGACAAGTTGGTCCGGGTGCGGCGCGAAGCCTCGACCCGGCCGTTGGCGCTGGTGATCAAGTCGCTGGGGCTGATCCAGAACCTGATTGTGCTGATCAGCTTCGGCTTGTTGCTGGTGCATTTTTCACCTTGGGCGCTGGTGCTGCTGGTGGTCGGTGCGTTGCCGGTGTTTTTCGCCGAAGCACATTTCTCCGGCGATGCTTTTCGTCTGTTCACCCGGCGCGCGCCGGAGAGTCGGCAGCAGAATTACATCGAGACGCTGCTCTCCCACGAGGGCTACATCAAAGAGGTCAAGTTGTTTGGTTTTGCCCCGCTGCTGTTGCAGCGATACAGAGACACGTTCACCCGTCTCTACGCCGAAGACCGGCGCCTGACCCTGCGCCGGGATGGCTGGGGATTTGTGCTCGGTCTGCTGGGGACGGGGGCGTTTTATCTGGCCTATGCCTGGGTGGTGGTCGATACCGTCCACGGCAACATCAGCCTGGGGCAGATGACCATGTACCTGGTGCTGTTCAAGCAGGGGCAGGCTGCCGTAAGCAGCAGTCTGAGCGCCATCAGCGGTCTCTATGAAGACGGGCTTTACCTCTCGAGCCTCTATGAGTACCTCGCCGAACCCGTGGTGGTGGACACCGGTGGCCTGAGCGTGGGCGTCGTGCCCGGTGACGGAGTGCGTTTCGAGAATGTAGGTTTTCGCTATCCGGGGGCGAGTCGGGCCGCTCTGGAGGGCATCAACCTGCACCTTGTACCGGGTCGCAGTGTGGCACTGGTGGGTGAGAACGGTTCGGGCAAGACCACGCTCATCAAATTGCTGACCCGTTTGTATCGCCCCGATCAGGGGCGCATTCTGCTGGACGGCAGCGATTTGCAGGGCTGGGAAGAGGATGCGCTGCGTCGGCGCATCGGCGTCATCTTCCAGGATTACATTCGCTACCAATTCTCCGTGGGCGAGAACATCGGTGTGGGCGACACCCTGGCCTTTGACGATGAAAAACGCTGGCATGAAGCCGCCGCCGAGGGCATGGCCGCACCCTTCATCGAGCATCTGGATCGAGGGTATGCCACGCAATTGGGACGATGGTTTGCCGGTGGGCAGGAACTGTCCGGCGGGCAATGGCAGAAGATCGCCTTGTCCCGCGCCTATATGCGCCGCAACGCCGATATCCTGATTCTGGATGAGCCGACCTCGGCACTTGACCCGGCAGCGGAAGCGGCGGTGTTCGAGCATTTCAGCCGGCACACCCAGGGCCGCATGACCTTGCTGATTTCTCACCGTTTCTCCAGTGTGCGCAATGCGGACCACATCATCGTGCTGGACCAGGGAACGATCCTGGAGCGGGGCGATCACGACAGCCTGGTCGCGGCTGGCGGGCGCTATGCGCAGTTGTTTGACTTGCAGGCACGGGGTTATCGATAGACCGGGAGCTTCATGAGGCCCCCGGGCCAATCACGGTCAAGGCATTGGCGGCAGTTCATGGGGCTGCAGATCGAACACCTGCACTCTGACACCACCACATCATGGCTGGACTTATGCCGTTACCTTGGGTAGCCAATCATGGCTGCGATACCAGGCGACCGTATCGGCAACCGTTTGCTCAAACGGTCTGAACTTCAGGGCGAGTTCGTTTTCGCTCTTGGTATGGTTGAAGTGGCTGCGCCCGGTTTCCTTAACCATCAGCCGTACAGTCGCCAGGCTGAGCAGGACAGGTTTGCCGCTGATGCGCGCGTAGAGTTCCTGGAGTGTGGCCAAGGTGTACAGCAGGGGCAAAGGCAAATCGCGCGTCGGCGTCTTGACGCCTGCGATTTTGCCCAGCAGGGGCACCAGTTCCCGCATGGTCATGTGGCGGCCTGCTGCCAGGTAACGCTCTCCGCTTCGTCCGCGCTCTGCCGCCGCGATATGCGCCAGTGCTACATCCCGGGCATCGACAACGGAAAAACTGCCCGGCACCAGACCTGGCAATTTGCCAAGAACCACGTCGTTGACAAACTGCCCCGATGAGGTGGGCCCGATGTCCGCGGGGCCCCACATCCAGCCAGGTAGCACCATGCTGGCATGCATGTCAGGATGGTGCTCCAGAAACGACAGCACGGCCTGGTCGGCCAGTATCTTGCTGCGGTAGTAGTCGTCGGCATCGGCCAGTTCACGCAGGCAGGTCTCGTCGATAGGTCGGCCCGGTTCCCCATTCAGCACCGCAATGGATGAAGTCTGGATGAAGTGCCGGATGCCGGCACGGTAAGCCTGCTCGATGAGCCGCTGTGTCCCGTTCACATTGATGCGTTTGAGTTCTTTCCAGTGGCTGCCCCCCTTGTAGTTGTCTCGAAAAAAGGCGGCGGTGTGAAACACCACATCGCACCTTTGCAACGTCCTGGAGAAGGCAGACACGTCCGCCATATCGCCCACCACCAACTCAACCCCCGCCAGCCCGGCGAACTGTTGCCGGCCTTTGGCCTGTGAGCGGACCAGTGCCTTGACGGAGAAGCCGCGCGCAACCAGCTCGCGCACAAGGTTGTTGCCGAGCAGTCCGGTAGCGCCTGTAACGAAAGCGGATTTCAATTTTTTGGTATTTTGCATGTCGAGTGATTTTCAAAGTCCATTTGAGTTTTAAATGTAGCGAAGAGTAATGACAGATATCAAGTGATATCTGAATTTCCCGGGGAGGCTGTCAACGGGTTGCCGGAGTCGACCCCGGGTTGGCGTGTCGCCCGTCTGACGGGCGATACCAATATCCGGCTATGCCCCCTGCGCAAAAGCATCGTTTGATACCCAAAGTTCATGTGATATCTTTTTGCGCATGAACCCACAGACCGCAAGAAAACGCCTGACCCGCGAGGAAAGCCGGGCCCAGACACGTGAACGCCTGATCGAAACTGCGCAGCACCTGTTTGTATCGAACGGGTATGGCGGCACATCGATCCGCGATCTCGCAGACAGGGCCGGCTATTCGCAAGGCGCCTTCTACTCAAACTTTTCCAGCAAAGAGGATGTCCTGCTGGAGCTTTTGCGCCGGCATATGGAAGCCGAAGCGATGCAACTTTCCACGGTCATGGAAAGTGACGGACGAACGCCGGAACAGCTGCTCGCGGGATTGGAGACCTGGGCTTCCACGCTCAACCACGATGCCGATTGGTGCATGCTGTCCATCGAGCTGCAGTTGCATGCCAACCGCAGTTCGACGTTCGCTGTTGAATACCAGAAGGTCTGGGATCAGCATCGGGCCGAGATTGGTCGCGTTGTCAGCCAGCTGTTCAGCCAGCTCGGGCGCATTCCCCCTGCCGCGCCGGACGAACTGGCCGCAGCGTTCATGGCGCTGACCCATGGACTGGCCCTGCAAAGAGTGAGCACTCAGCCTGATCCGTCAGGGCGGCTGATTCTGGTGTTCCTGCGCGGGCTGATCGAAAGTGCCGTGGTTGTCGAGGCAGCATCGACCGGAAGCGTTCGTCCTCGCCATTGAAATCCGAGCGGTGCGAGTTGACCGCGATCTCACCCGTGTTGGCTGGTGCGTCAGGAGGAAGCTGTAAGTACCCGCTTGGTGGTTCCAGAGTCGGTGTAACCAGGCCATCTTTGAAGTGTTTATAGTTTGGTTGTATTTTCTGGTAACTCCCTGTGCGGGTGCCAAAACTTCTAAACAGTTCCGTAATATCGCCTACATACTTCATGTGTTGCACCAGTTGTGAAGTAACTCGGGAATTCAACACGCCGTTAAGTTAAAAAGTTGATGCGTCGTCTTGGCGTTGGCAGCGGTGCGGCCATTTTTTGATGTCTGCGTTTTGGGGTTGATTGTTATAAAAGGTCGGAAATATTTGTTTGTGTTCGCCTGAATGCTTCCAGGCGTCATGCTGTTTAAGGAAGGCGGGGCTGTTAGAAAACGTCGAGTAACGCATATCGAATAAAGCGTAATGTAATGATGGCAGGTACGTGTACTTAGCGAAATATGACTTCACGAAGCGAAGGGGTATACGTTTTTGGAAGCCTTCGATGATTTGATTCTTGGCTATGTATTAAAGAAGCTGACCGATGTATTTGAAGAGATAGTGGCGGTTTCAAAAAACACCCCTTCGGATAAGACGACGGGCGTCGTGGGTACCAGGCAAGGTAAAGCTGCAAAGAAAATTCCCGTCTGGCTGGGGCGCTTGAGAGTCAGCACTCCTTATCAAGTGACCCATGCGCTGCTTGATCAGATGCACGCTTCACGAAAGCTTAATCACGACCTGCGCTACGAGGCACAAGCCGCCTTGCTGGAGGCACTGGTGGAGGAAGAGCTGGCGATGGACACCGCGAGTTATTCGGTGGCTGTTGTCGAGGGTCGATTGAGGTGATTTCCGGATCGCTGAACGTGTTATCTATTGGGCTCGCTCTGCGTGTGAGAAACACTTGGGGAATGGCTAATAGGCCGCCGGGTGCTGCTGAATGGGGTAGAGGTTGATTACGCGATCTATACCGACAATCAGATTGGCCTGGTGGTCACACCGCCCAGATGAACGACTTCCACGTCACGGTTATTGAACTGGACTTCATACTTGATACCGGTTGGACGTTGGAGCCGCCGCATATTCTGTTCGGCCCGACGGGCAAGTAGGTCTACTCTGTGCGAGCGAGCAGCTCCAACCCATTGAAGGGCAATGTGGCGATGAAGGGCATGCCCTACGCCGCTCGCGTGTATACCTACGACGACCGGTACCCACTCGCCTGAATCCATCAGAAAGCTTCGCCGATATAATCGTGACCAATCCCATATAGAAGGCTGAATCACAATGATTAGTCGCCGCCAATTGATAAAAATCAGCGCACTCGGTACCGCTTCATTTGCGGCGCCGGCGGCTTATCCTGTGAGCGAGATAACCATGAGCTACAACACTCGCAACCCGATCGGCAGTACCGACCCGCGCGATTTGTCCGATAACGCCAAGAGCATCGACAACTTCGCTAATGGGCCCGCCTCAAGGTATACAGATCGGTTCAGCGTGGATCGTAAAAGCATTCCAGGGATGATTGCTGAGTTCGATTCGGATCAGACGCAGCGCAATAGCGAGTTTCAAAGTGCGCAGGGTGATCGCGAATCCACATTCATAACATTTCGGTCCGAAAGCAAATCAGCGTTCGAAGCGGCACAGGCCAGTCGTGCCTCGCAGTTCGAGCATTTCCTTCAGTCCAGCGGCTACGCCTTGCTCGGCGACTACGCGGACAGCCCACTGCAAATCACCGCACACAACCAGTATTTCATGAAGGGTGGGCGGCCGTATCGTCTGTCGTCATTCGTTGCAGTGCCGTATTCAACGACCGGTGACTGGACGACCGAGAGCGATGCGTTTGTGCTGCTAGGGGACGATGTGTTGCGGCAGGAAATGGCCGGCCCTGGAGGTGCGGCCCTCTCCAATTATCAGAATCCCGTGTATGGATCAATTAAGTCGGATCTATATAAGAGAGCGCTGGAAGAGGTGAGCGCGGTCAATGATTTTGGGGCCGACCCTTCAGGGTTGGCAAATTCGACCGCAGCGCTTCTGGCGTTCTATACACACTGTCTATCAACCGGGCATCCAGGGGTTATTACGGCTGGAACGTATTTGGTAACTCCGGGCCAGCTGGACTTTTCCTCCGGGTGGATTGATCGGCCTTTTCCTCACATTAAAACCGCAGGGCACGGTTCGGTTTTCTTCGTCGCCGCCTCTGATGTTAACGCGCCGATGCTACGCATCAATAATGGCACTTCTACATCGGCACTTTACCGGCTGTGGCGTGGTGGCAGTCATGGCGGTGTCACCTTTGTGGATCCGTTCCCGACATCAACCGCCACCGCTAGGCACGGTCTTTCAATTTACGGGTTTAGTGGAACTCATTTCGGGTATATCCGTGGGCAGGGTTTACGCGGCGATTTGCTCCACTTTGAGCGCAAGCTTTATGCAGGGAATAACCCGGATCCGCATAATGTCAGCTTTTGCGAGTTCGATGGTGTTGAGTCCAATGCCTCACTCGGTTACGGAATGAACAATGACAACTCCGTTGGCGTTACCCACTGCAAATTCAAATTCACACGTATTATAGATGGTATTTCGGGTGGGATTCGTGGAGTTGGTGTTGCCAGTGAATACGCCCACATCTCTATGGGCAATCAGCGTGGATGGGCTATAGATATTCCGTTTGATCTCCTTAACGGAGGGCGGACCGCTATCAAGTTCGTGGAGCTTGATAATTGCGAAAAAGGTTACAATATAGAAGCGCTAAACATACTAACGATTGAAGAGTCGCGTATCGTTCATAGATGCCAATTGTGGCCCAACACCTCGGCCGTTTATTGGCCGACTATTAGCTATAATGTGTCACCCCTCGCTAAAAATGTTATTAACTTGACTATAAACGGCATCCATAGAATAGACGCGGGGGGGAGTCTTTCCGTAATTGGTAAATTTGTAGAGTGCAATAACAGCGCTAATATTGCCGGCATGACAGTTAATTTGGATATTGTCGATGGTGCTGGGCTGGGTATATTGGACAGTCAGATTGCAGCTGGTCTATCTCGTAGCGCTCCGGATGTTCAGGTTTTTAGGCGAGGAAAGAAGATAGCTAGCACGTCTAGTATTGTTGGATGTGCTTTAACAGCAACCACTTCACAGCAGGTGGCTAATTCCGGCTATCCAGGAGTAGGCGCTAAAATAAATTTTCCAACCAAGAGTTATGATCATGGGGGTAACTATAATCCTGCAACTGGCTGTTTTACAGTTCCTTACGAGGCTGTTTACAGGTTTAGAGCGTGTATAACTTTAGCCGTCCCTGTAGGGACTCGTGTCAGGCTTGGAATTGGGAGAACATCTTCATCATTAATAGCCTCTAGGGTCTATTATGCAGATACGGCAAATGCTAGGACTTATACTCTTGAGGGGGCTTCCCTTATACATGCTGGGGAGGAAATTTATGTGCAGGCGGATCAGAACAGTGCAGCAGCCGTAAATCTTGTGGGTGTGGATGCGGTGTCAGTTGAAAATGCATGGTCAATTGAAGCTATGCAATAACCAATGCTGGCTTTCACTTTGGATTCGTCCGCCTTGGTTTGCGTCTGGTCAGCGCGGCAGAAAAGCCCCGTTGCCTAACGCATTTTGTGCGGTGACCTGCGGATGGGGTTTCTCCAGCCAGTGAAGCAATTGGACAAGAATCGGCAGGCTCTTCTGTTAACGAGCATCGTAACGTTGCTCGTCGCCGATTTCTTTGATGTCGCGTTCTATGCCCGCAGCTTCCTTCTTTTGATAGCTAACCTCCCACCGAATGCCATCTGGCTCCCTCCTGCCTTGCGGGCCGGGCTTCGACCTGTTTTCCATGAGTTGGTCATTTTTGTGGCTATTCTGTGATCTTGCGCGGATGACGTCGTGCCGGTTTTTTAGAACGAGCTAAGCCGCGATTTCCAAATTTAGGCGGCCCCATCAATTCAACGGTGGGCGTGCCCCTGCGCTGGCTACGGCTCGCTAAACTTGTAGAAGGCGGTGCATGTTTCACCCGCCGTTGTCGCCTTCAGGAAAGAACCGAGTCATGCAACAGCACAGCTATCAATTACTGGAAGTCGCCCACGGCAAGCCGATCAAGCTCTGGACCCAAGGCGTTCCCGTTGAGGCAGAAGCCAGGCAGCAATTGATGAACACCGCAAAGATGCCGTTCATCTTCAAGCACCTGGCGGTTATGCCAGACGTTCACCTGGGTAAGGGATCGACCATCGGCAGCGTGATTCCCACCGTGGGCGCGATCATTCCGGCAGCGGTCGGGGTCGACATCGGCTGCGGCATGATCGCCGCCTGCACCTCGTTGACCGCCGCCGACCTGCCGAACAACCTGCATGGCCTGCGCTGTGCGATCGAGAAGGCCGTGCCCCATGGCCGTACCTGCGGGCGTGCCGAGAGGGACAAGGGCGCCTGGGATAACGTGCCGCGCCCGGTCGATAAAGCGTGGTCGGCACTGGATGCCCGGTTCAAGGCCATTACCGACAAATACCCCAGGCTTGCCACTACCAACAACCGCAAGCACCTGGGAACGCTGGGAACCGGCAATCACTTCATCGAAGTTTGCCTGGACGAAGCAAATCGGGTCTGGTTCATGCTGCACAGCGGCTCGCGTGGCGTGGGTAATGCCATTGGCAATCTGTTCATCGAACTGGCCAAGGCCGATATGCGTCAGCACATCGTCAACTTGCCGGACCGTGACCTGGCCTACTTTGAAGAAGGTAGTCGACACTTCGCGGACTACGTCGAAGCGGTCGGCTGGGCCCAGGACTTTGCCCGGCAGAACCGTGCACTGATGATGCAGTCGGTGATTCTTGCGGTGCGTCAGGTGCTTGGAAAACCCTTCGAGACGGCACTGCAGGTGGTGAACTGTCATCACAACTATGTGCAGAAAGAGCGACATTTCGGCGAAGACATCCTGGTGACCCGCAAGGGCGCGGTGTCAGCGAGGAAGGGCGAGTTGGGCATCATCCCCGGCTCCATGGGCGCCAAGAGCTTCATCGTCCGAGGGCTGGGGAATGAGGAATCGTTCTGCTCCTGCAGTCATGGCGCCGGCCGTACCATGAGCCGTACCCAGGCGAAAAAAAGCTTCACCGTCGAAGATCAGATCCGTGCCACCGCCCATGTCGAGTGCCGCAAGGACGCAGCGGTCATCGACGAAATCCCGATGGCCTACAAGGACATCGATCAGGTCATGCACGCCCAGCGCGATTTGGTGGAGGTGCTCCATACGCTGCGCCAGGTGGTGTGCGTCAAGGGATAGAAAGCGATAAGGAAGAACATGAAACCCGGTTTGAATAGCAGCTGATTTTAAAGGGGGGTTGGGCGTTATTTGAGGTGGGTGGCAGAAATCTTTGCGTACGTTTCGCTATCGGTTGTGGCGAGAAGGCGTTGGCCATTCTTGAATTGAACGTAGAAGGTGATGTGCTTTACTTTTCCGCACAGCAGCAGGCCGGTGACCAGCCCGACAGGACCAAGAACCAGAGAACCGGCAAGGCCCCAACGGATGGCGCTGCCTTTGTCGGTGACGATCTCTTCGCTCGAGCACTCGAGGATTTTCAGTTTTGAAATTGGAATATTCAGTTCGCGAGACGGATTAACTGAGGATCTTAAAATGAAAATGCCGTCACGAAATTCGGCATCACCTGCCAGGAAATCGCCAGATATCACCATTATTCGCGACATGAGTTTTCTTCTTTTGATTTTGCTTGAAATTAGCTGTGCTACTGGGCTCCAAGACCCTTTCAGAGTCAATCGACTTGCGACAAAAGGTGAGCGACTTCGTCCCATTGTGCGTCGAGCTTGCTGCTGATCTGTTCGCGCCGGTTTCAGGCGGTGGGGAAGGTGTCCGGTGCCGTAAATGTTCGTGATCGTTGCGGACAGTCACACCAGAGCGGCTGCAGCACTCTGACGCACCAGTCGCTCAACGAAGAACTCCAGATGCCCCCGCGGGGCGGTCTGCAACGGCCAGCGGTTAACTTTCTGCGCCAGGGTCTTGAATGCAAGGGCGCCCCTGGAGCGTGGAAAAGCCTCATACAACGCACGCTGGTTCTTCAGTGCCTTGACCATGCTTTCTTCATAAGGCAAAGCGCCGGCATAGTGTAAGGAGACGTCAAGGAAGTTATCGGTAATTTTCGTGAGCTTGCTGAACAGACTGCGACCTTGCTGCTGGTTGCGCACCATGTTGGCCAATACACGGAAGCGGTTCATGCCGTAGTCGCGATTAAGTACTCTGATGAGTGCATAGGCGTTGGCGATCGAGGTCGGCTCATCGCACACCACCACCAGCACCTCCTGCGCCGCTCGGACGAAGTTGACGACTAAATCGCCTATTCCAGCCGCGGTGTCGATTACCAGGACATCCAGATCATCCTCAATATCGCTGAAGGCATGGATCAGTCCGGCGTACTGCGCGCTGGTCAGATTGAGAATGTTCTGACTGCCGGGGGAGGCCGGGACGATACGGATTCCGCCGGGCCCTCGAAGTAGCACGTCGCGCAGCTCGCAGCGCCCTTCGAGCACGTCGATGAGAGTCTGATTGGGGGGCAGGCCGAGTGAGACGTTGACATTTGCCAGGCCTAGATCGCCATCCAGCAATATGACGCGTCGGCCAAGTTTAGCCAGAGCCAGCGACAAGTTGACGGCCACACTCGTCTTTCCTACACCACCTTTGCCACTGGTTACCGCGATAACCTGTACGGGATGCATGCTGTCCATGTCATTCTCACTCTATTTGATTTGACAGCTGTTTAACTGGATTAAGCCCCGACGTTCCGCTATAGCGCTGTAGAGTGTTTGCCCATGCAGTAAGCGTTAGAACAATCAAGCGGGTTTTTATAAGCGATCAGCAACTGCCCGGCGGTTCGACAAGAATGATCAAGCGTATTAATAGACATCCTTTGACAGGAGCGTGAACGGGGTCTTGATCAAGATTTTTATATCAAGCCACAGTGACCAGTTATTAATGTAGGCAAGGTCCATTTCGACGCGCTTTTGCATCTTGTCGATGGTTTCGGTTTCGCCCCGGCAGCCGCTGATCTGGGCAAGTCCGGTGATCCCCGGTTTAATCCGGTGGCGAGCCATGTAGGCGCTGATTTTTCCGGTGTAGTAGTCGTTATGGGCAACGGCATGAGGGCGCGGCCCTACGAGTGCCATATGGCCTTGCAGCACATTGAAAAACTGTGGCAATTCATCGATGGAAGTACGGCGTATGAAACGCCCCACAGCGGTAATCCGCGAATCTTGACGGCTAGCCTGCTGTACATGCCGGTCATCATGTACACGCATGGAACGGAATTTCCAGACGTTGATGATCTTGCCGTTCCAGCCATGACGCGCCTGCTTGAAAATAATGGGGCCCGGGGACGACAGTTTGACCGCGACGGCAATGAGCAACAGCAGTGGGCTGAAGCCGATAAGGGCCATGAGCGCCAGGCCACGATCCAGTAACGCCTTGCTAAACGCCGCGGTGGGGTAGCTGGTCAGTGGACTTTCATTCAGATGTATGGCGGGTAAGCCATCCACCTCACTCACCGAGTGATTAAGAAGTGTCATGCTGTTCAGGTCAGGAACCCAGACGACATCGACATTCATATCAAGAAGGTCGATATACAACGCTTCGATGTGTTGTGCTTCACTTAATGAAAGGGCGATGTACAGGCGCCGAATATCATGAGCGGTAATCAGTGTACGCAATTCATCTAACTGACCCACGATTCTGGATGAGCTGGCGCCAATAAGTTCGTTGGTCGGTTCGTCAGGTGTGGCACTGACAAGGCCGACCAACGGCACAGATTCCAGTCGGGACAGTGAGTCTGCCAGTTTCAGTGCCAGTCCATTGGTGCCTATGATCAACGTGTTGTGCTGACGGTTCAGCTGGCGATGATAGAACTTTGAAAAGCTGTGCATTGGAATATAAAGCAGGGCCTGTAACCCATACCCCAGCAATGCCCAGGTTATTATGATTTCACGGGAGAACAACTCACCGGTTTTGCTGAGGAAGCCGATACTTGTCAAACCGGCCAAGGTGATCAACCAGCCGATAAGAAGCCGTGCCAGGCCGCTCAGGTAACCATGCTGTTTATGATAGACCTGCATCAGTGAGTAGGAGGGAACCGACCCCAGAAGAAACAGGACGGAAAGCACGCGGTAATGAGAGCCGACTTCTCCTGTTTGGTAATAGGCGAGCGCGAACAGTAGTGCAATGACGAAACCCATTGCAACGGCCCATTGGCCCCAAAAGGTAAGCCCTTTATAGACTGATTTCCGGTTTATACGAGTATGTAACAAAGCGCAAACCCTGTGGTATTTTTTTGCCTGATTATGGACGGCTCAAAATAGCGAGCTGCACACGCTCGTCCATGCCTTACTTCTGTTGTCTTCCTGGAGCAGATAGGTGTTTGTGTTCTGTACACATCATCAAGTTCGGCCGGAGCGACAACCTTGAATTGTTGGTTTGGTATGTTTAATAGTAAGCAGCAGGCGCAGAAGCGTCTGTATGATGCTTTGATATTAATGGGTTGCTTTCTGCAGCGTCTGACGTTTTATAACGGCGACAATGATGTGTAGTGCTGCCGAGTGTTATAAAAAGTCAGTCTGCTGGAGTGGATAAAAGGTTAATCGCGCGAGCGTAATAACCTTGGTGGTGGGGGAATGGAAGGCATGCTCGAGTAGAGAAGGGATAATAAAAAAGGTCAGGGTTTTATGTTTTACTTGAGGGGTAACCGCATTTATTATTGTTGGAGTCTGCGGTCTTGTTTGATCAGCAGGTAATTTTTACTTTTTGAACCAGGCAATAGCCGCGGTTTCGCACAGAGCGGAACAGGCGCTCCCCATTAGCGGTATCGCTGAATTTTTCTTGCAACCTGCTCAGGCACATTTCAAGGCCGCGGTAACGCTCGGGATCCCTATTGATGCCCTGGATCAGTTCTGTCTTGCTGGATACTCGCTGCTCATTGAATAGCAGTTGTTTGAGTAAGAGTGTTTCAATGCCAGTGAGCGAAATTCTTTTCGCCATATTGGACAGTGTCCGCTCCTCGGCATTGAACGACCATGTCTCGGGATTTTTGTACAGCTTTTTAAGGAAATCTCCCTCCTCGGCCAGTACGCTCTCGGCGGGGCTGAGCTCGGAGGAGGGCGGCGTGTGCCCTGGTCCCGGTGACTTAAGTTTTTTTCTCACCAGGAAGTCACGGGTAAAAATTAAAAGTTGTTTATTTACCGGGATGTTATCAAGCATCATTCTAGTCATGGCAAATTCAATCCTTTATTTGCGAATGTCTTGGGGGGAGTAGTAGTCTCCCTGAAAGAAATCAAACGGCAGGCTTCTTGCCAGTACCTGATGGTGTTCAAGCTCTATTCGCTCGGCAATGAATCTGACTTTCTTTGTATGAGTCATGATGTTCATTTGATCGTAGAGTCTGTTGAGTAGTTCTGGTGTGGCGTTGAGCTTTTCACTCAGCTCGTTTTTTTGCAGATCAACTATCAGGTAGTTGAATATGTTGGGGGTGCTCTGGGTTTTGGTGCTGCCTTCGAGTAGGTTGTAGCTCGAAAAGGCGATGTCTATGCCGCTATCTTTTAGCAGGTAGATGTGGCTGATGAGGGTTCTCTTCTCTTCAGTCGTGCTGAGGGGGAATGAGAATTCAGCAATACTGATTGTTAATATTTTGTCATGTATTTTCAGTGCGTCACTGACGCGGGTAATATACTCTATCAGTACGGTATCTAATAAGTTGCGTGACCCTATGGTAATAAAAATTCTGCCAAAGGTATCAGGTATCAAAGGAGCGGGCTGCACCATTGATGAAGTTGCTGTCAAGTGAGTCTGAGTGAGTTTTTCGCTGCGAGTGACATCCAGTAGGGCAGCTGAAAGTGTTCGACACACCTTTAGGGCGTCGAAATTTTCACCTGCGCCGTGTACCTGTATCCCACAGCCGAACAACGTGTCGTCACGCTTGAATATTGATTGTCGAAATAACTCTGTGTTGGAACTGTCCATAGTGGCGAATTTCTCGTTAACGTCCATTTGTCTGTTATTTAGTCATGGGTAGGTTATATTTTTACGATATAACGCCCCGGCACAATCGATAGCCATAGCCACGCACGTTGTGAATGGCATTAATGTCATAGACCTTTTTTATCTTGCCACGCAGTCTGCTGATTGTTTTTTCCAGCGCGCGCGGGTCGTAAAATCTTACATTCCAGTCTAGAGCTTTTGCGATATCGTCATGACTCAAAATATGTTCTTGCGCATTGATCAATGCGTCCAGAATTTTCATTTCTGAATAAGAGACTTCCAGTTTTTTTGCATGCCCGCATAGGCAGAGGCGTGCCTGGTCCAAAACCAGTTTTATTTCAGACTTCCACTCGGGGTTCTGAAACAGTTCCGGGAAAAAGTTTGTTTTTTCATGAGGGTCGACAGGCAATTTAATGCAGTGATCGGCGCCGGCGAGATAGCACTTGACTTTAGTGAGCGACTTGGTGTGTGTGAACACTATAAAAATTCGTGCCAAAAAATTTTTGAGCCGAATTTTTTTAACAAGTTCAATGCCTTCATTAAAAACGGACGGGGCGTCGATTTCAATGATTATTGCATTGGCGGAACTTATGTTGGGGGCCTGCTCCAGGGGGGTGCAGTAGCTTAATGCGTCAACGTGTAAAGTGTCCGATACAATAAGCAGCTTTAAGTTCTCTGCCAAAGCTGCGGTGCGACCAAAGGCTAAAATGGCTGTCCTTTGCTCTTTGAATGTGCGTCCTGCATCAATCATGTGATCTAACTCAAGTACTTAGCGGTAGCGGCACAATAATATTGCCACACAAGCTTAATGGTGCATCTGACAATTTATAACATTTTTGCCTGTCAAACCCTTTGCCAGGCGGTGTAACTCAATGCTCCTCAAGGTCTTGAAAATAGCGGTTTTAAGGCGCTAGCCGAAATTTTTCAGGCACATACCCTACAGATATTTTTGCTTATTTAACAGTTCGACTTTCAGCTAAGGGCCTGGGTATCAATCGCCAAGGTGCAGCGGCCATGCAGCGGTGGCTCGTCTTAAGCCTCTGAAACGACAGGCAATTTTCCCGTCAAAGTAACCGCGGTGGTATGGCTCCCATGCTCAGGCATGACCGGGAAACCCACAGCGTGCCCCAGTGATTACTGACTGTTTTACAGCGTCAGGATACTGTCGATTTTATTGACGGAATACCCAGCCTACTATTTTAAACAATGCCATATAGCCATCATTGTTGCCAGGCGCATTTTCCAATCGATATCAGGTTTCAGAAGCGCGCGCTCGTTATGCCAGGTCAGCATGAAAACTGATCGATCCTGCATGATGCTTATCTTGGAGATCATCGGTGCGTCTGGTTAACGTATCAATTTAACCACACAATTGTATTCGCCTGACATGACGGAACGACAATGCTATCGGACTGTTAGATAGAAAGTTGCAAGGTAAGCCTGGATGAGTCTCGATTGTAGGACGATTGATCCAGAGCTGTTTTCACTGTCGTGCTGAAACCCATCTCAGGACCAGGCGGGTGTCGATGCTGAAAATGCAAGGCAGGCTGAGCAAGACAAGGGCAATGCGTGCATCTCGCTGCTACTAGCGCGTCCAGCGCCACGCAATCAGCAAACCGAGCAACACGCCAACGCCATTCGCCAGGGCGTCGTAAGCTGATGCCGTGCGTAATGGCATCAGTTCTTGTGCATATTCGATCAGGATCCCCGTGAGTAGGCAACCCAGTGCGATCCAGCGCAGCTTGACCTGTAAAAAGGCCAGCCGGCAACTGAAGGCCAGAGCGAAAAAGCCAACCAAATGGTGCAGCTTGTCCTGCTGGGAAAAGGCTTCGGGGATCGGTTGCGCGCGCAAGCCGGCTGTCAGCAAGACCACACTAATGCCGACGAAAAACAGCCCCCGTACCCAGAAGGGCAGTTGTGTGGCGCGCGCAATCGACAGGCTCACTCGGTGATCTTCTCAAAGTTTTTATAGAAGGCATCGCCGTTGCGGCCATCGGTCATGGTGTGCAGCGAATACTGGCGGTTGAGGCGCGCGCCACCATCGCGGGTCAGTGGTGCCCAGACCAAATTGGCGCGACGCATCGTGGAAACGCTCATCAACTCGTCGAAGGGGACCGAGATATAGATACCTTTGTCGAAGCTACCCTCACCGAATTCTGCTGCTGACGCGGTGGTGCGAGTGACCCAGCCACCGAACTTCACGCCGTTACTGAACTCATGGGACAGATCGATCGTGGTGCCCCAATCGCGCGCCAGGTAACGCCCGACACTGACCGCCGCCTGCAAATCGAACGGCAGCTCTGTATAAGCAGTGACGTGACCGGTCACGGTCCTGTATCCGCGCAGGCCAAAGCCCTGGTCAAACGCACGCTGGCGTACATAGTTCAAATCAGCACCCAGGGCCCAGCGCTCGCCCATGGGGCGGTACAGCAATTCACCGCCGACCCCGGCGAACATTGACTCCAGATAACCGGCATACACCATGCCATACAGGTCTTGATCCAGTTGCCTGGCGTGGTTGAGCTGAAATGTCGGCATCGTTACATCAGAAGTCGTGACGTACTTGCGCAAATCGGTTCGCACTCGGGGCAGCTTGCTCGGTGCGTCGTACTTGAAGTTATCGAAGTTGTTTATGAGATTGGCGCTTACGACGCCGCTTGTCCACGTGTTGCGGGTAAAGCGGTATTCTGCGTCCACATCGGCGGTCAGCTGGTACAACATGCCATCAGGACCACCAACGTTTTGCTTGTAACCCAAGCCGAAACCATAGGTAAACCGTTCTGGTGCCTGGGTGTACAGAGTGTTTTCAATGTGTGGGGTGGCCCGGTTCACTTCTGTGGTGCGGTGCAGGTCTGTAAGGTCTTGTTGATTGTTCACCACGGCCCGGAAGGTTTCGCGCGGCACACTGGTTTCTTCCACGGGCATGTCGTAACGCTTGTTCACCAGGGTGAACCAGTCGATTTCGTCATTCGCGCTGTTGTCCAGGATCCGGCTGGCCCGGCCCACGCCTTTGGCCGAGTAGAAATAGCGCGATTGCTCGCCATACACCATCAGCTCGGAATCGCGCTGAGTGATGCGTTCGACCTTATAACCTGCGTTGTTTTCCAGTCGTTTGGAAACCTCGGCCCAGTCGACCTGATTGAGCGGCGTAGTCGGCGCGTGTGCCGGAAGGGCTTCGACAGCGGGGTCGTAGCGCTTGACCGGCGCCTTGCGGCTGGCGAAGTTGGTATGAACCGTGATACCGAACAACGCGGTATTGCCGCGCTCCCAACCCGCGGTCAAATCGACAGAGTCACTGAGCTTGTAGACCGCCCCAATGTTAATGGGGGAGTCCTGCACTTGATTATTGCTTTTCGGTTCGTGCTTGTAGTCGTTACCGTCGAACTCGAGTTTCAAGCTCAAGGGGGCCCAGGGTGTTTGATAGGCTACACCGCCAAACAACGAGGGCGAGCCGCGAAAATACGCGTTGGTATTGATGTCGCCCGCAGTCTCGCTGACTGGGCGTGTATCAAAGCGCTTACTGACGTGCCCCAAAGGGTTGTCGAAATCCCCCCGGTTACCGATGTAACCCCAGGCAATGCCCAGGCTGAAATCCAGGTTGTAGTAACGCTTGTTCGCCACAAAGTATTCGCTGGAAAACAGGCCGGTGCCACCGATATCGCGAAAGCCGAGCGCGACCTCGGGCAGCCAATGGCTTTCTTGCCAGAGGCGGGCCTTGGCATCGACCGCTTTGTCTTTATAGCTCTGGTTGCCGCTGAGTGACTCTGACCCGTACTTACGGTTACTGATGGCGGTATAACGGAAACTACCTTCCAGCCAATCGAGGGGCTGTAATGAAATGCTATAGCGAGAATAAGGGGCCGTACGGTTGGCGTTCAGGCTGAATTCGCCGGCTGGCGCCATCCGGGCGGTAGGCGTTTGCAACAAACCCACGCCACCGAAATCATTCTGGGTAAAACGCGGCTCGCCATGAGCCAAACTGCAGGGCAACAACACTACGGCTGCAAAACATAACTTCAAGGGGCCACCTCGACCAGCGGTTGGGTGGCGAGAAACTCGGCCAGCTGTTCATTCAAATCGGGCGTGGGCAGATCGGGACTATCGTTTCGCACAGGCACCAGAATCGTGCTGCCCGCGGCGGCAATCACCCCATCCTCGCGGTTCCAGGCGGCGATACCGACTCGCTTGACCTGGCCATCGGGATGAACCAGCCACAGGTAATCGGCCTCTGCATCGGCGAGTGGCAGACAGCTTTTGAGATATTCATGGGCTTGCTGCAGGGCGCGATAAGGCAGCTTGCAGGGTTTTTCCACCGCGCCCAGGACAGTGACTGTAGTCGGGCGCAGGGGGTAAATCAGCTGGTCGCCGTCATTGAGCGAGTAATTGCGGGCGAACGCGACCTCCAGCGCCACGGGGTCGAGCACCGCGACTTTGCGGCCGGTGACGGGCAGTCGGCTGACATCTTCATACAGGCGCGCAGCCAGGGCTGCCAGGCTGCTTTTTTCTTCCAGCAAGGCGCCGCGCTGGACCATTTTCAAATCGAACAGCACGCCGGCTTTAAGGCGGCTTTGCTGCTCCAACAGTGGCTGGTGCAGCCAGGCGGCGGCCAGCCAGTAACTTTCGGCGTTCGGGCGGGCCTGGCTGACGGCATCGAGCAGGCGTGCGCCTGGCACCAGCGTGAAGGATCCGGCGTTTAGTACATCACCCGTCACCGTGACCGCGGCCTGAGTCATCGCAGAACTGGCCAGCAACAGGCAAGCCGACAGCGTTTTCGAATATCTCACCGGGCCGTCTCCCGGTCAGGGCGCAATTGCACAATCTTCAAGAAAAGCTCCGGCGTGAGATGTTGTTCGCTCTGCAGGATCAAGCCATCGCCAGGCCTGACCCAGAAACGGTTGGTGGCGTGAAATCCGAGCTCAGGTATGTCGATGCGTTCGTCTATGCGCTGCAACGCATAATCCTTGTCCAGGATGGTGACGGTTTCGATGGCCTGTCGACTGAAGCGACTGTTGACCGCCAGTCCGACTCGCTGACCCTGATAGAGATCTATCCAGCGAGTACTGCTGTAACCGTCGGGCAAGCGTTGCAAGCCAAGCTTGAACGGCGACTCGCCGTCGAAGCGTGTGCCATCGAGATTGATATCCAGGCCGACGCTGCGCACAGCCAGGCCGTCGCGCATCAACAACACCTGCTTGCCGGAGGCGACCCAGAACTCCAGGTCGTCCTGCTGGCGAAGCTTTGCCATCACCCCTTCGCTAGCGTTCGTGGTGACCTTGATCTGTGCATAGGGCACAGCCTCCACTTGCGCCGCAGTTACTGCCAGCGGCTGGACGCCCAGTGCGGAGTCTTTGAATGTATCCAGCGACGCCTGCATCAGCGGATTGCAGCCACACAGTAGTAAACCCATCGCCAGGCATGAGCTGTTACGCAAAGTTTTCAACGCTTATCAAACCTTATCGGCTGCTAGCTGCACTGATGTCGTTTTGAGCCGCTGCTCCGGTACCCAGGATGGTCGCGGAGGGTACCAACTGGCTGATCAAGCGGTTCCAGCGGGTCACCCCGGCAGGGCCGACGTAGACAATATCCTGGGGTTGCAGATCGAAGCGACTGGCGAGGGCAAAAGCGGTAGGCGATTCGGCGTCCAGCTGAAAGACTTTTGCCGGCTCGGTTTCAAGGTTTTCGGCACCCCGAATGACATAAAGCGCATTGCCATTAGAGGTGGTCTGGTTCAGTCCACCGACTGATCCGACCGCATCCGCCAGATTCATCCGATTGATTTTGAACGTGAGCGCCCGTGGCTGGTTGACCTCACCCATCACGTAGATCTTTTTACGGTCATTGTAGGGAAGGTACAACTGGTCGCCGTCTTTCAAATAGACGTTTTGCAACTGCGAGCCTTTGCTGTTAAGTGCGTCCAGATCCAGCCGATATTGACGCCCGTCGCGGGTCAGCGTCAGACCGGAAAGGTCGGCATTCAATGGGTCGACATTGGCGGCGCTGATAGCCTCGACGACACTGGCCGGCGAAGTAGTAATGGGCTGTTGAGTGGCGTTTAAAACAGCACCGGAAATAACTACTTTTTGACTGGCAAACCGTAAAACGCTCAAGTCAACCTGGGGGCTGTCGATGTATTGTTTCAGGCGATCAGCAATAAAAGCGCGCAGCTCTTCGATGGTTTTACCCGCTGCCTGAACATTGCCAACATAAGGATAAAACATAGTGCCGTCCGGACGTACAAGACGGCCGTTGGCATCAATTTGTTGTTGTGGCCCCGACGGCGCAGTCAACTCCGGATGATCCCACACAGTGATGTACAGCACATCGTTGGCGCCGATCCGATAAGCCCCCGGATGGAACGCCAACAACTCGGCCGGCACCGAAACGTCCCTTTTTGTCGCCATGTTCTGAGCAATCAGTTTGGGCGTTATCGGAATCAACTCGACCCGACTGCTTTCCGGTGAGCCATCGTTCACTATTCTACTAGTGTCCAGGTGTTGACCGGGTGCGAACATACAGCCTTGCAGGGCAACGCCTGCAAGCACAGCGAGCGACAAACTACGAATCATGATGGGGGACACTTGTGGAGGGAACACATCAAAACTCAACCACCCGGATTGCTCCGGGTGGTCGAAGACTATCGACCTTGGGACGCGCTTAGCGGGTAGTACCGGTGGTTCCGGTAGTGCCGGTGGCGCCGCCATTGTTTCCGCTACCGCCACTCGATGACAGCGCAGAGACCCCGGCTACAACAGCGAGGCCAATACCAACGGCAGTCGATGTGGTGACGCCGCCCAGGACACCTGTCGGGGTGGCCAAAGGAGAGCTTGTCGAGGGCTTTGTCGGTGCGCTTGTAGAAGGAGATACCGCGGGAGGCTCAGCAGCCAAGGCGCAGGTACTTAAAGCAAGCATTAGGGCGGAAGCGAGTAGTTTGGTCATGGAAGATTCCTTTTGATGCATCGTCTGTATTTGCGGTGATACTCAGAAATGTGAGTGCAAGGCAACGAGCTTTGAGCGTCCGGTAGCTTGAAGCATAGTCATGGATTCGGGCCCAATAGAGCGCTGTTCCGGGTCTATCTTCAGTGGCATTCATTTTGCGTTTATTGCCCCTAGAATACCTGTGTAGGACGCCTGACATGTCTGACGTTTTCTAACATGTTCGCTGGTCTGCCTCTCGTTAATGGGTATGTGGTGCAGAACTTTATAGTCTGGTAGAAACCGCCAAAGCCAACAGCAGAAGACTAGGGAGCCTTGCTGCCGTGGAAAGCGCGCTAAATACACACATCGCTTTTTTGCCATGTGTGGTTTATGGATCGCTTACGAAAGAATAATCACTGAGGGTTTTTAGGGGTAGGACGTGTATGAATTGCAAGCTAGAGCTGCTTGAGTAGAGCTGTATCAGGGGCATTCGGATTTTCACAGGATTTCTACTCTATGGAAATCGCCAATGCAGAAACGCTTTCACGCCCTGCCATACTTGTCTTCAAAGCGCACTATATCGTCTTCACCCAGGTAAGAGCCGGACTGGACCTCAATCAGTTCCAGGGGAATGACTCCCGGATTTTCCAAGGCGTGGATCTGGCCAATGGGAATGTAGGTGGACTGGTTTTCCGTGATCAGATAGGTCTTGTCGCCATTGGTTACTTTGGCGGTACCGCTGACAACGATCCAGTGTTCGGCACGATGATGATGCATCTGTACCGATAGCTTGGCGCCTGGCTTTACGGTGATGCGTTTGACCTGGTATCGGTGACCATTGTCGATGGAGTCATATACCCCCCATGGGCGATATACCTCGCGATGGTTGATGTGCTCATTGCGTGAAACCGACTTCAATTGTTCGACGATCTTCTTTACGTCCTGCACATGGTTCTTGTGGGCGACCAGTACGGCATCCTTGGTTTCCACTATCACCAGGTCATCCACGCCGACTGTTGCTACCAGACGGCTATCCGCATGCACATACGTGTTGCGCGAATGCTGGTCGAGCACATCGCCCTTGAAGACATTGCCCTGTTTGTCCTTCTCACTGACCTCCCAGAGTGCCGACCAGGAACCGATATCGCTCCAGCCTGCATCCAGCGGCACCATGACCGCATCGGCGGTCTTTTCCATCACCGCATAGTCGACGGAGTCCTCCGGGCAGGCGGCAAAGGCTGTCTGGTCGACACGTGTGAAGTGCATATCCTGCGAACCACCGGCTAAAGCCTCCCTACAAGCTGCCAGAATGTCCGGTCGGTAAAGCTGCAACTCTTCCAGATAGCGGCTGGCGCGAAACATGAACATCCCGCTATTCCAAAAATAGCTGCCGCTAGCCAGATATTCTTGTGCGGTAAGCAGGTCAGGTTTTTCAAAAAAACGGTTCACCACGAAACCACCGGCATCAACGCTGTCTCCTTTCTCGATATAGCCGTAGCCGGTTTCCGGATGAGTGGGGACAATCCCGAAAGTCACTAGCTTGCCGGCCTCCGCCAGCGGCAAGGCCGTCCGGATACTGGCCTGGAACGCTTGAACATCCTGTATCAGGTGATCTGCCGCCAGCACTAACAGTATCGGGTCTTCAGTTTCGCTGTAGACCTGCAATGCCGCCAAGGCGATGGCCGGTGCGGTATTACGGCCGACTGGTTCGAGCAGGATATTGGTCTGTTCGATACCCAACAGGCGCATTTGTTCGGCGGCGAGGAAACGGTGCTGCTCGTTGCAGATAAGCTGTGGTGCCGCGGCATCGAGTCCCTCAAGACGTTTTATTGTGGCCTGCAGCATGGAAAAATCGGTATCGGCCAGCGGCAAAAACTGTTTCGGGTTAAGTTGGCGCGACAGTGGCCACAGGCGGGAGCCATTGCCACCGGCAATGATGACGGGGGTGATTTGGGCGTTCATTTAGCTGTTCTTCCTGAACTCAAAAAAATCGGCGCACTTGTCATCAACAAATGCTTTGAACTCTGTCTTGAAGCGTTCGGTGGAAAAACGCTCGGCGTGATGACGGATGGCTTCAGGGTTGAATTCGAATTCGGTTTCAAATCTCCTGACTGCCTCCTGTATTGATTGTTCGCTTTGTTCGCTGAAAAAAAGGCCAGTTTTGCCATCGATAACGGTTTCAAGGGCGCCTCCTTTGCCGAATGCAATTACAGGCGTGCCGCAGGCTTGTGCTTCAACCGGTATAATTCCAAAGTCCTCTTCTGCAGCGAAGACAAAGGCTTTGGCCCGTTGCATATAATCACGCAGCACATCAAATGCCTGATAACCCAGTATGGTTACATTGCTGGTCGCAGCCAGTTTAACTTTGTCGTATTGAGGGCCTTCACCGATTACGATCAGTTTCAGGTCAGGCATACCTGCGAACGCTCGAACAATCAGGTCCATTTTCTTATAAGGAACCATTCGAGAGGCCGTTAGGTAGAAGTCCTCCTTGTCTTTCTTTAGAGGGAACTCGCTAATTGCGACATTCGGGTATATGGTTTTTGAATCGCGGCTGTAGACTTTCCGAATGCGACGGCCAATGTAATCGCTATTTGAGACAAAATAATCTACACCGTTCGAGGTCCGGTGATCCCAGTTCCTGATTTTAAAAAGTAACGCGCGCGCTATCCAGCCTTTAATCCCCTTATCAAGGCCTGCTTCACTCAAATATTGATTTTGCATATCCCACGCGTAGCGAATGGGTGAGTGGCAATAACAAATATGTAGTTGGTCGGGGCCGGTAATGACACCCTTGGCAACAGCATGGCTGCTGCTAATTATTAAATCGTAATCGGAAACGTCTAGCTGCTCTATGGCGAACGGCATCATCGGCAAGTAAGACTGATATTTTGTTTTTGCTTTTGGTAGTTTTTGAATTAGCGTTGTTTTAGCGAACTTGCCGTTTATTTTTAATCGGTCCTGGGGGGAGAGAAAGTCGATGACCGATACTAAATCAGCTTGAGGCCAGATATTTATGATCTCGGCGAGCACTCGCTCTGCACCTGCAAAGGTAACTAACCAGTCATGGATAATTGCGACTTTCATATTTTGCCTTTCTGCGGAGTGACTCTGGATTGTTTGAACGCGTGGTTTTTTCAGGTGATCCGGAAGGATTTAGATTGGGTTCGAATTTTTATTAAATTGGTTGTGGTTGCCTAAGGAGGGTCTGAGGTGCCCACCGATTTTTGATGCCCTCTTTGTTTGAGGTTTAAAAATGCTGACTTGCTCGAAAATCAGACCTTTCCTGCCTTTAATCCAGGTTGCTTTTCTTTAATCTCGCTGCTTCAGATCGATTAGTCCGCATTACAGGTGTACCTCTCCTGTATTCAATAATCGTTTTTGCGCTATCCATAGATTCGACAATACGAATAGCGTCGCCTGCCGAGCGATGTTTTTCGACAAACCACGAAAGCATAATTTCCTATAGCCAAACTGACGCTTGATCACTCGAGGCGGATGTTCACCTTGGCCTGTACTTGCGATTTCGCATATTCGATCTTGCATCGCAGATGGCCGATCAAGCTCTTTTTAGCGTCTTTTCATACGTGCGGGGTAGTGCGGCAATCGACCAGATCAACCTTCGATGCTGATGCTCAGGACGCTGTAACCAAACCAGTTCTGCATCAAATGCACCCGCAACATGGCCATAAACAACGGATACGCCGGACCACCGCCTTCACCCCTTGAATAATGCGGCTCGATCAATTCAATCAAGCCCTTCCATGGCACGATCTGATCCATCTCGATCAGGAAACGCTCACGGTGGGTTTGCTTACGTTTGTCAGCTTACTTGGCATCGGCGGGACATCTGTTTCATCGGAGTTCAACCGTTCGATTCGTGAGGGGAGTCTTTTTCAGCGTTTGCTTGGGGCTTTTATTTCGGAGTTTTGTTTTTATCAAAAATGCCAGTGGTAGAGCTGAAATTATTGCGTATTGCCCGCCACCTGAGGTAAATAAATTTACGACAAGTACAAATGGAAGGAAGGCACTAAAGATAAGGTAGAGCGGTGTCCACATTATTTTCCTTCTATAAACTAATCGATGTAGAAAGCCTGTGAGACCTCCAAAAAACAAACTCGCTAACGCTCCACCAATTGGCCCGAAATCATACAGTATCGGCCCGAAAAACGTCGTATATACACCAGGCCTCAGTACGGATTTGGCAATTATTGGTTCAATGTCCGCTCCTCCAAAAATACTGACGATTATTTTGGCAGGTATATATAGGGTTTGAAGTCCGAACGTTGTCATCTCATCCGTGCGTGCTGCTAGATAAAAAAATTCGTACGACCCATGCAGTATGTATTGGCAGAAGTTAACGGCTGAAAATAAAAAACCTGACAGTATGTTTGTGTCTTCATGGGTCAAATAGGTTACTACTGAGTCGCTTGCTGGAGCGAACATAGCGTAACCTGATGTTTGCATTGACTTGATGGGATCAAGTCCAATTTGAATTGTTCTCTCCCAAAATATTGATCCGCCAAACCAAACTAATGCTGCTGAAAGCACGAGGCCTACTATTATTTTCTTTACGTTAATATTTAACGTTCCGGTTGTTATTATTGATATTGTAAATATACTCAGATACATCACCAGGCTACTTCTCGTCCCTTGGAAGGTGACGTCAAATAACGGATTGAGTAGGGAGATGAATATCATTGGATAGTGGGCGCGGTGACGAAGTCCCGCTGAGCGGGACAGAAAAATAAAGAATGGTAAGAAAAAAAGAAATGAAGATAATAACGACCCAATTAGTGCCACGCTGCCTGATCCGCCGGATGAGATCATCTCCCGATTAGCCATGAAGTCTGTACTTATTGCTCCACCGGATCGAATAAAAACTCTTTCAAAGCACCGTACCAATAATCCAAAAAAACCTAGAGCGAAAATTGTGTTGACTAGGCTGTGCATTTTGCTTTTGTTGAACGAGATATAAGAGAAAGACCCGCTTTTTCTTCTGTATCCAGCTATTAGGCCAAGAATAAATAATGCGTTGTATAGCGGAAAGATAATTATTGATTTTCCATCCCCTTGAAAATTAAAATCAATTGGAGCAATAACCCAAAGAAGCAGATAAATTGATAGACCTATAAGGTAGATCTTTAGTGGATGAAGAATTTTGAGTTTTGCCGGAAAATCGTTCATGTTTTTTCGCTTGGGATGACTTAAGGGTTTATGCGGTCTGCTGTTTCTTTCTAAGTACGCAATAGTCAGCCCTCTCGAGGTTGAAGTTTAGAGAAGAAAACGGGGCTGGAGATGAGGCGATTATCGTTGGTGTGGAATTTATGCTCAATCATTGTTGTTTCAGTATATCTGTGGTGCCACATCTCCAGCGTATTAGTGCACTATCTTGTTATTTTTCTTTTACGGTGTTGTCAGCGGTATTGATAGAGTCTGCGTATCTTAAGTTTATACGCATGTTTGAGCTACCTCCAATAGGGTGTTGGCTACTGAGCGGACGTTATCTGTCGCCATAACTGCGGGCATGTTTAATGGGTCCGATATTATGCCCGGGAAGCTCGTTGCATAAAGTCGCTGGATCAATCGCACACGCTCTTCATCATTGGCAAGAGTAAATTGATTCATTTCGATTCGTCGAACTACTTCGGTGATTTCTGTGGGTTTGCCGATCCGTGCACAACCCGGCCCTTCTTCTACAATGCTAGGACCAATTTGTACTAGCGGTTTTCCGGACAATACACATTCCACAGCAACAGTACCTGTGACGGTGCATATGAGATCCACTTTGTCGAATACAACTGCCATGGTTTCATGAAGGGGGATCGGCGATACTTTAGGATGGGTGTGCAGTACTTCGAGCAGTTCGTCACTAAGTTCGTATTTGGCCTTGGGATTGACTTTTACCCATAGATGCCAGCCGATGGGCAAAGCGTCCGCAAGTTGAGCAATGAGTTTGGGTTGATCACGAAACTCTTGCCCCCAGAGGTCAATGTTCGCTTCCGGCTGCAGTTGCAAGGGATAGAGTGCAAGACGTTGTCCCTTGCTCTCCTTCGCCTTGGCGGTAGCAATCCGCTGCCAGGTTTTTAATCGTTGCTGTATCTGCCGGTCAAGTGACCATTTTCGCCATGGGGCCGGTGTATTGAAACGCTCGCCAGACAGATATCCACGCAATATGGTCAAGCGATCTTTCGTTGAACGAGGCAAGGGGAGAGTCCGTTCAGGTTCTAGACCGGAAGGTGGAATCATGTAGTCGGGCACGCGTTCGCGCTTACGAATGGCCTCAGCAAGTGCAAGACAATCGGCTTCGCTCGGCAATTCATTGTTATGCTCAAGCGGTACTTTACTGTCATATGTATAGACTGAGTAACGACCACTTGGATAGCCCAGCATACAGGGGTGGAAATAAGGAATATTTCGGCGGCGACACGCGTCAATGACGATTAACTCATGAAATAGAGTGCTCTCACCGATCACCACCTCTGGTCGCTCATGATCAAGCCATCGATCAATGGCCGTCTTGTAGTAACGATAGTGCCGGTCGTCGCCGCCAAAGTAATTGATATAGCGATCGGCGCGCCTGACTCGATCTAAGCCATTTGTCTGTCCAGCATCGCTCAAGTCGGTACGGCGAGGAAAGGGTATTGTGAGTATGGCATCCCCGGGAGGCATAAATACCGGGTTTTGCACCAACCAAACGACACTGTGCCCTAGCGAACGTAGTTCATGAGCCAGAGCGATCCAAAATACTGTTTTGTAGCGATTTTCGATGAAGGCGAATTTCATTGTCCCTGATCAGCCTTTTTTGTCAGTTGTCCGAACCCATTATTGGGAGTGCAGAATAGGTACAGTGCCAAGCAGCGGTACAAGAGGAGATTTCTAGATAATTTTCTGCAAAAAAGTTTAAGTTAATCTTTCCAGTACGAACACGACAGCTTGGGCGCGTATTATTCTACGTCCTCCATACGTACTGGTGAATTTATGTTAACTGCTATATTTACCCGCTTTCCAAGCACATTTTCTATTTGCTTTGGAGAAGCACCAAAGCCTGGGCGGACACTTCGCACAGCCTCCGGAGTGATCACGTCCCCAGCTTTCAAATTCTTCACGAAATATAGTGACCGTCGGAACTTCACATTTCCCAGTTCGCTGGATTTGCGCCCGTAATCAACTTGGCCCAATGCTGCCCAAGCAGTCTTGCTGTCGCGGCACAGCGCAGCCAACTCCGCCGGTTCGAGCGAGAAGCTGTCATCCGGACCACCGCCACTGCGGTTGAGAGTGAAGTGTTTTTCGATGATGGACGCGCCCATCACTACGCTGGCGATGGCGGTAGTATTGTCCAGCGTGTGGTCGGACAGGCCTGTGACCAAACCGAAGCGGCGCATCATGTCGGGAATGGTACGCAGGTTGTAATCAGCGGCTGGCGCGGGGTAACCACTGACGCAGTGAAGAATGGCCAGTTCCTTACAGCCACCTTCGTGAGCGGCGTCGATGGCTTCCTGGATTTCTTCGGCATCGGCCATACCGGTGGAGATAATCATCGGCTTGCCAGTACTGGCAACGTACTTGATCAAGGGCAGGTCAACTGCCTCAAAGGAAGCAATTTTATAGGCCGGTGCGTTGAGGTTTTCCAGCAGGTCGACAGCGGTGTTATCGAAGGGCGAACTGAAAATGGTGATCCCCAGTTTGCGAGCATGCTCGAACAGTGTCGCATGCCAGTCCCAAGGCATCTGGGCTTCCTTGTAAAGCTGATAGAGCGTCTTGCCATCCCATAGACCACCGCGGATCTGGAAGTCTTCAGAGTCGCAATCGAGGGTGATGGTATCGGCAGTATAGGACTGCAGCTTGACCGCATCAGCACCGGCTTTTTTCGCTTCTTCGATGATCTTTAGCGCGGTTTCAAGCTTGCCGTTATGGTTAGCGGAGAGCTCGGCGATGATGTAAGGAGCGTAATCGGGGCCAATTTTTCGCCCTGCAATTGAAATGTTCGGATTCATGCGCTTCTCCCGGAGAGTTTTACCAATTTATCCAACATGTCGGCACGCTTCTCAGTCCACTCAGATGCAAGCAGGCCCAGCCGATATATATCGATAAGGTCTTCATTGATTTTGTGGTGCTCGCGAAGTATACCTTCTACGCTGAAGCCAAATTTTTGGTGCAGTTTGATGACCGGGGCATTGAAGGCGAGCACTTCACAATGAAGTTTATGAAGGCCAAGTTCACCAAACGCACAGTCCAGAGCAAGGAATTCCATTTTACTGCCGGTGCCTTTCGGTGCCTCGGGAGATGCATAGAACGCCCAGGCTGAGTTTTCGCTGGTTCTGTCGATCCCGTTAAAACCGACAATACCGAGCGGTATCTCATCTGCTTCGTACATGAAATATCGCTGGTCGTCGCGCTGCTGAATTCGTGCCCACCAAGCAAGGTGTTCGTCCATGTTGATTTCGTGGCGGGTATACATATTGGCCCGCACGTTGGGAGCATTACGCCAGCCGAGCATTAGTTCAAGCTCTTGCTGTTTAATACCGCGCAGTTTTCCAAGTAGCTGCATTACATGCTCCATTTTTCAGTATTCAGCTTGTCCAGCGTGCTTGCGACAAATTGACAGCCTGTGCCGTCTGTAATTTGCTTGGCGTGCTCAGTGATGTTCTTCATGCGACACTTGTCATGCCGAAGTACACCGATTATCTGTACCAACTCTGCTATCAGGTGCTTTCCAAGACTTAGCGTTACGACTGCCTGTGCTTTATCCAGAATTGCTGCGGCCATTTTCTGGTTATCCGCCAGAACGACCAACACGGTCGGCAGACCCAGGCAGCAGCGTTCCCAGGTGGTGGCCCCTGCAGCACCGATCGCCAGGTCACTCTCGGCCATCAGCTGGGCCATATCGCTGACGCCTGACTTGACGGTTGTGGACCACGGCATCTGTTCGGCCAGTTGGCGAACTTCGGCAAGCCACGGAGCAGTAGACCCCATGACCACGGTAATCCGGCAGTTGGCTGGCAGTTCAGTGGATTTGAGCGCTTGCAGAACTTGTCCGGTGGTGTTGTCCTTGTCCACGCCGCCCATGGTGATGAGCAGGTGTTTGAGTTGCGGTTTTTTCCGACGCTCCAGGCTGTAGGCGCGTAAGGCCGCGAACTCGGGTCGTAGCAGGGAATATTGCGAGCCGCAGAGCAGGGTGCAAGCGTCAGGGAGCCAAGGTGCGTAGTCCTTGGCGTTGCGACCGAAGGTCTGATCCAGAAGGAGATCGCACTGGTGTGGACGGTCAGCCAGATCGTCGATCACCATCAGTTTGCGGTAATGCGACTTCAGCGCAGTTTCCCAACGAGCATCGAGCGCATAGTGGTCGACGATCAGCCAGTCAGGTATCAACTCGCCGAGAATGACGGTGCATTCGGCGGCGTCTTTTTCCTGAGTGGAGCCAAGCCAGGCGGCATGTGCCAATTGCGGCTCAGCGGTCGGCACATTGACGGCAATCAAGTTCACCCCAGCCGAGTCCGTGAGAGTCAAGGCATGGACCTGGAAGCCTTTGCTGCGGATATGTTCGATCAAATTGCCGGGATGTTCGCGGCAAATAAACCGGCATTCACCGCCTTGCAACTTGAGCGCAGTGGCCAGGGTCAGGCAACGCATGACGTGCCCCGTGCCCATTTGCAGTGAGGCGTCGACGCGGAAGACGACCTTCATTGTCTGCATCTTCACTGCGTTTCAGCCTGCATGGCCTTGAACAACCATTCGGCTCGCACCCAGTCTTCGGGCGTATCGATGTCCTGTACGCGGTGCCGCGGCAGAACTACGGGCATCGAGCCCGGGCTGAAGATCATCCGGCCTTGCAGCCAGGCATCGGCCTGGCCCCAGTAGAACTGCCCGGCGTCGTGCCAAGCGTCTTCAAGATCCTGAGAGCGGGTGTTGAAATGCTCCGGACTGAACATTTCGACCCGACCCTCGGCATTCAGGCGAATCGCCCTCTGGATCGGGAAGGCGTAGCTGGTGACCGAAAAGGCGTAATCGCAGCCGGCATCGTTGAGAGTGCCAAAACCGCGGCGGATATCTTCGGGGCTGACGAAAGGGGCGGTGGCATACAGGCAGCAAGCGTGCTCGACGGGTTGACCTTGGGCATTGAACCATTCAATGGCGTGTTGAATGACCGGAATGGTGCCGGTATGGTCGTCCGACAGTTCCGCGGGGCGCATAAAGGGCACCGTGGCTCCATAGTAACGAGCCACTTCTGCTATCTCTGGATCATCGGTGGAAACAATCACCTGATCGAAGCAGCCGCTTTGCAGCGCTGCATCGATAGACCAGGCGATCATCGGCTTTGCGCAGAACAGCTTGATGTTCTTGCGCGGGATGCGCTTGCTGCCGCCTCGAGCAGGAATTACTGCAATTTTCGTAGTCAACTATTGTTCCTCGGCTTGATGACGAGGTTGGGTGAGCTTCCGAAGACCAAGGAGTTTGCGGGTATATCGGTATCTTTTATATAAGTATTGGCCGAGACCACGACATTGTCGCCGATTAAGCATTTCCCCAAAATCTTCGATCCCGAAAACATTTGGACATTTTTGCCAATCTTCGGGAACACGCCTTGGTTATTGCCCACCGTACACAACTGAGCGAAAGTGAAGTCGTTTCCATAGCTTGCCCGTCCCATCACGCTGCCCACCGGGTGGTCTAAATGGAAAACCTCTGGCATCAAGACCTCATAATACAAGTCCACCCCATTCAGGGTCTTGTTTAAATAATAAATCTTATCGGCCAGCACTGGGTTTGTTGGGTTATCCAAAAAAACTTGGCGGGAGAGGAAGTACAAGAAGATGCAGTATTGCCCGGAGTGATAGATGGAAAAGAAAACCCTTCCGTCTTTCATGTAGTACTTGTTTGAGGACTGACTAAAGCATTTTTCAGTTTTGCTCAGGGCTTCGGCTAGACATCTAGATAAAGAGTCGCTTTCGGCTTCATCCAGCAGAAACAAATTATGAATCTGATGTTGAATCAATCTGTTCAGCACTTCGAGTGATGGCGAAATGATCATCTTATGCCTCTAAAGAGTATTTAAGGGCCTGGAGCACTTCATCTTGCTGAACATCACTCATGGTCTGGAACATTGGGATGCTGATAGCTTCCCGGTAGTAGGTTTGCGCCTGCGGAAAGTCTTCAGGCTGGAAGCCCATGCGTTCATAGTGAGGCTGGGTGTGCACCGGGATGTAGTGAAGATTGACGCCGATACCCAGCTCACGCAGAGACTCAAAGACCTGGCGGTGAGTCTTCTGGATTTGATCCAGCTGCAGGCGGATAACGTACAGGTGCAGGCCGGAGTAGCTGTCCGGGTGCTGCCAGGGTGTACTGACCGGCAGGCTGGCCAGCAGGTCGTCGTAGCGGCGGGCCAGTTGATGGCGGCGAGCCACATACTGATCCAGGCGCTCCATCTGGGTAACTCCCAATGCGGCCTGCAGTTCGGTCATGCGGTAATTGAAGCCCAGATCAATCTGCTGGTAGTACCAGGGGCCATCGGCCTCGTGCGTCATCTGCGCCGGATCACGAGTGATGCCGTGGCTGCGCAGCAGGGCCATTTTGTTCGCCAGTTCGCCATCGTTGGTCAGTGCCATGCCACCTTCGGCGGTGGTAATGATCTTCACAGGATGGAAACTGAATACGGTGATATCGCTGTAGCGGCAGTTGCCGATGAACTCGCCTTGGTACTTGCCACCGATGGCGTGGGAGGCGTCTTCGATGATCTTGAAGCCGTAGCGCTGGGACAGTGCATGAATGGCCTGCATGTCGCATGGCTGGCCACACAAATGCACCGGCACTAGCACTTTGGGCAGCGTGCCCTCGAGTTCGGCCTGTGCCAGCTTGAGCGCGAGCGCTTGCGGGCAGAGGTTGTAGGTACGCGGGTCAATATCGACAAAATCGACCTCGGCGCCGCAGTACAACGCACAGTTGGCCGAGGCCACGAAGGTGATCGGTGTGGTCCACAACCGATCGCCCGGGCCAAGCCCAAGGGCCAGGCAGGCAATGTGCAATGCCGAGGTGGCACTGTTCACTGCCAGGGCATGGCTGGCACCGACGTGCTGCGCGACATCTTGCTCGAAGCGAGGCACCATCGGTCCTTGGGTCAGGAAATCGGATTGCAGTACACCCACGACCGCATCGATATCGGTTTGGGTGATTTCTTGGCGGCCGTAGGGAATCATGTATCAGATGCTCCCGATCTTTTCGCGGTTGATGTCGATCCAGTTTTCCAGATCGGCGTCGCTCATCCACTCGCTGTTGTTATCGCTGGCGTAGACGAAGTCTTCCGGCACTCGAGTACCGTCCTTGATGCGCTTGGCACAGGTGGCCCAGCCATTGATCGTCGGCAGAATCTTGAAATGCTGAGGGTATTCGTAGGTGTAATAGGCGTCTTCGGCGCTGATCATCTGCTCGTGGAGTTTCTCGCCGGGACGGATACCGACGACTTTCTGCTCCGCCTCCGGGGCAACCACTCGAGCGAGATCTGTCACTTTCATGGACGGGATTTTCTTCACATAAATCTCGCCGCCTTCCATGTCTTCAAAGGCATGCCAGACCAGCTTTACCGCTTCCTCGAGCGAGATCATGAAACGTGTCATGCGCTCGTCGGTAATTGGCAGTACACCTTTGTTCTTGATCGACATGAAGAACGGGATTACCGAACCACGTGACCCCATGACGTTGCCATATCGAACCACGGCGAAGCGTGAGTCATGAGCGCCCGAATAGGAGTTGCCTGCGACAAACATTTTGTCTGACGCCAGTTTGGTCGCGCCGTACAAGTTGATTGGGCTGCTGGCTTTATCGGTGGACAGGGCAACAGTGCGACGCACACCTTTATCAATACACGCGTCGATCAGGTTCATTGCCCCATTGATGTTAGTTTTCACACATTCAAACGGGTTGTACTCGGCAGTCGGTACAATTTTGGTTGCGGCGGCGTGCACCACATAGTCGACACCGTCCAGTGCCCGGTACAGGCGGTCCTTGTCACGTACATCGCCGATGAAAAAGCGCACCCGCGAGTCGCCTTCGAACTTCTTGGCCATGTCCCACTGTTTCATCTCGTCACGGGAGAAGATGATGATCTTTTTCGGGTTGTATTTTGCCAGCGTCATGGGCACGAACGTATTACCGAAAGAGCCGGTGCCGCCAGTGACGAGAATAGTTTTGTTAGTAAGCATTCAACGGGTTCCTTTGAAAAGCGTTATAGGTGTAGATGAAATCGATCGGTACTGCGCCGGGGTCAAACGGATAAAAGCCAAGCACTTCCACAACAGGATCAGCAAGAAAGCGGCACACAGACCCAATGGCACCGCTTGTAAGGGCCAGTGTCTGGAAAAGAGCCAGGTTGTTGGAAGAAAGATCAGCAGGCTGGCTATATGGCTATGAATAATCGGCCGGTCGAGCCCTTGTGCATACAGCGCATAGTGCGGAACCATGCCCAGCGAATAGAGCAGCGTGATTAGCAGGGTCCAGGGAAATAGACCTTGGTTTTCAAGGTATAACGGCTTGTTAAGCCAGATCAAAAGTGGATCAATAACCAATAGCGCAATTATCGCAAACGCACCTGAAAACATCAGGGTCTGCAACAGTAATGCACGCAGCTTAAGACGAAAAGAAACAGCGTCCTTGTTGTGATACGCACTGATCAGGCCGGGGTAGATAAAGGCGAATACGCCGGCGTCGAGAAATGACAGAAGCGCACTGCTGATTCCCATAAACAGCACATAAGCGCCCAGGGTTTCCAGGCTCGTCAGGTCCGCAAACCAGTAGCGATCCACTGTAAACACGCCGCGGATAGCCAGAGTGGCTATCAACAAGGGGATGGCGACTTTCAGGCCTTTACCAATCCACTGCCAATCGACCTGCTTATGCCAACCGGAAATATTTAAACGCTTTAAGCGATAGATACCCAGAAACAGTGCTGCCAGGCTGCCAAGCGTCCAGCCGCCAAGCACAAAGTCCAGATCGCGAGTATCAGGCTGAACAAACATGACCGACGTAACGATCACCGCCCAAATGCCAGAACGGAGAAACAACACGACGCTAGCGAGCAATTGCTCCGAGATCGCTATCAGCAGGCGACCCAGCTCCTGCGTCAAATGCTCTAGTACCAGCAATATAAAGAACCAGCCCGCGACGCTCCAGGGCAGGAGTCCCTCTAGGAAAATCAAGCTCAGCAGCGGTAGGACTATGGCGTAAAGTACCAGCGAAAGTGCGCCTTGGTCCTTGAACAGTCCACCCCATTCGTGGCGCTCTCGTTTAAGAATTTCCCGTGTGGTGAACGTGTAGAAGTCGAACCCCAGCAGATAAAGTGCATAGCCGATAGTGACGGTGAGCAAGCCGTAGAGACCCAGCTCCGCCGGCTCGAGAAATTTCGCCAAGAAAAATATCAACAGAAACTTGCTGGCGAGTGTTATACCGCGCAGTGCGATATTAATAACGCGTGTGAGGCTTTGTTTCGGCATTGGATGTTGTGTCTTTTACAATTGGCGAAGGGGGGCTATGGCCAGGCTTAACGGAATTTGCAAGGCTACTTATAAGGCCTTTTTCGACAATCAATCAGTAGCAGTAATAACTATGATTTGGGCACGCTACCGCCCCAGGATTAGACGCTAGTCCCTGAGAGCGGCTTGAGTTATCAGTGGCTCTGCATCTTGTGTTGCTGATGCAGAGAGTACGGTGCTATGGGTGCTGTTAGAGGGTTTGCGCAGCTATCATCAGGGCTACTGTGTAACTTTAAACTTTCTCTGACTTATATTCGTAGTTGTAATAACCATAATCGCTATAGCCATATTTGGCTGAGGCGCGTTTTTCAACGCCATTGAAAATCGCGCCTTTCAAATCAATGCCATTTTGTGCAAAGCGACGCATGGTCAATTCAATTTCACGAGCCGGGTTAAGCGCAAAACGCGCCACAATCAAGCTGGTGCCCGACTGGCGGCCGACAATGGCCGCATCCGTCACCGCCAGCAATGGCGGGGTATCCAGAATCACCAGGTCATACTGGGCGCTGACTTGCTCCAGAAAGGCACTGAAGTTCGAGTGCATTAGCAGCTCTGAAGGATTGGGCGGTATTTGTCCGCGGCCGATAACGTCAAGGTGTTCGAATTCAGTTTTATTGATCGCGGTTGCAAGGTCGCAACGCTTAACCAGTAAGTCAGAAAGCCCATTTTCAGCGGGGACTCCAAATATTTTATGCAGATACCCTTTGCGCATATCCACGTCGACCAGCAATACCCGTTGGCCGGTTTGAGCGATGACGGCGGCAAGGTTGGCGGAAATGAACGTTTTACCGACCTTGGGGCTTGGGCCGGAGATCATCAGGCGATTATTGCCAGCTTCAAGCATGGCGAAGTGCAGGCTGGTGCGCAGGCTGCGCAATCCTTCCATCGCCAGGTCGGTGGGGTGACTGCTGGCCAGTATGGGTGCGGTCTTGTTGGCGCGGCCCCGGGCATGGGGGATTTTGCTTTCTTCAACTTTCTGCAGCGTGCTGAATGGAATAGATGCATACACCGGCAATCCCAACTTTTCAATTTGATCCGGATTTTCCACGCCGCGGTTAAGGGCCTTGCGGAAAAGCACCAATGCAATCGCCAGGCAAGTCCCGAACAGGGTGGCGAGGAGTACGATCAGGGCCTTCTTCGGTTTAATCGGCTTGCGCAGATCCACATCGGCGGTATCGATCAAGCGCACGTTGCCCACGGTGCCGGCACGCATCACATCCAGTTCCTGGGATTTATTCAGGAGCTGGGTATAAATTTCGGTGCTGACTTTTACATCGCGGGTGAGGCTAAGGAGTTCTTGCTGTGTTGAAGGCAGGCCCTCGACTTTTTTGGCCAAGCCATGCTGCTTGCCTGTGAGCTCGGCTAATTGGCTGAGCAAGGCCCGATAGGCGGGATGCTGAGGGGTAAACTTGCGGTCCATTTCCGCTTGCTGCAATTTCAGTGCGGAGATGCTGGTGTCAAGCGCCACGATCTGATCGAGAATGGCTTTGGCTTCCAGGCTGATATCGATGGATTTACTACGAATCTGATACTTGTTCAGGGCGTTTTCGGCTTTCTCCAGATCTTGACGGACCTGGGGCAGTTGATCTTTTAGAAACTCCAGGCTTTGAGCGGCTTCGGCCGACGTCCGCTCAACATTTTGCCGTACATAGAGCCTGGCGATTTCATTGAGGATTTGAATGGCCTCAGTCGGGGCCGTGCTCTCAAGAGCAAGTCCAATCATGCCGGATTCTTTACCACGTTCTGCTACATCCAGCACCTTTTGGTACTTCAAGATACTGGTCAGGCGTGGCTCACGTACAATGCTGAACGTGGTGCCAGGATTAGCCTGCAACACTTCGATCTGCAGTTTGATGCCATCCTGGTCATAGGCTTGACCCACTTGGCTTTGGACCAGGACATTGTCGTCTCCATCCAGCAACCTGAAGTGGCCGTTTTCACCGCTGACCAGCGTCAGCTCCTGACTCAGGAGCGCTTGTGGGAGCTCGAGCTGAAATACTTTCAGCTTTTCACCACCCCAGGCAAAGCTGTTCATGCCAAGCCATGGCGTCGCGACCGTATTTATAGCGTCTGGTTTGAACCGACGAGCAATAAAGTCGCCGATCACCGGAAAGCGGTTCGGCTCGACGCTAAGATCGAGCGTTAGATTATCGACAACTTTGCCGATGATTGCGCGCGACTTGATTAGTTCAATTTCTGTGGCGGAAGGCGACTCTTTACCCAACATGCTGCCGATATCGGAGAAACCAAGCATGTCATTTTTTTTTGCCTCCACCTGTATCAAGGCAGTCGCCTGATAAACAGGAGTGGCCAACACCGCATATGCAGTTCCAACGGCCATAAAGGCAGCAGTGATCCCGCCAATCAACCATTTATGATCGACCACTGTCCCGAGTAGACCCATCAAGTCGATTTCATCATCATCGTCATGTGAGGTTAATGTTGGAGCTTGCTGCATAAGTGGGTTCTTTTTTAACAAGTATTCGAGGAGTGGTTTAGCGTGCGAGACGCCGTGCCCAGGCGTTTACTGCTTCTTCAATCAACGCGTATGCGTGCACAAAGGCCGGTTTGCCTTGACGGTAGGGGTCGTTGATTTCGCGGTCGTTCTGCCACTTGCCCAGCAAGAAGACCTTTCCGCGCGCTTCAGGCGCAAGCTTGAGAACACGGTCTATGTGGTGCTGCTCCATCACCAGGATCAGATCCGATTCGCTGATGGCGGCGGCGGTCAGTTGATTGGCTTTGTGGTCTTTTGGCAGATGGCCATGCTCCTCCAGTACGACCCGGGCAGTGGGTTCGATGGGGCTGTCTTCAAGCGCGTGAAGACCCGCGGAGCTAACTTCGATGTCGGATGGATTAAGTGCGTCTCGCAACAAATTCTCTGCAGTAGGACTGCGGCAAATGTTGCCAATGCAAACGATTAAAATCTTTTTAAACAAGGCAACCTCCATTGTCGCGTCAACTATTTGCAATAGTGTCGAAAATCATAACTGTGAAATTGCGAAGACTTCAACCTTTAAATGCCGAGCGGTGATAGGGCGCTGCACTTAAAAAACTATCCATTGATTAATGCGGACAAAAAATAACATTTTCAGATCTGCGCAGACAAAAAATAACATTTCTTGATTGTATTCAGACAAAAAATAACATTTTCGGATTTTCTTGTGCCGGTCGTTATAAGGTTGTTTTTATAGTTAAAATCCTCAAGCCCGACACCGCGAGCGTAAGAGTCTTGCCCGGCGTTCAGGGTTTTCTAACATTTGGTCGTTGGTTACAGGTTTTGGGTGTTCTGAATAGGCGAAGCTTTCATGATTCGCCTATTCCTTTCCCCTCGGTTGGCTATGGCACTGGTTAGTTGCCTGGCCCCTAAGACCGTACCCAGGGAAATACTGCTGGTGGTTAACAAGTCGCTGATCCAGTACATCAGGCTTTGAAAATGTAAACCCGACGATGTCGTAAGCAGGCGTTATCCGAATGCGCTGACCAGAGCAGTGCTGGGGCTGTTTTTTTGTATGGGCGAAGCCATGATGAGTAATTCGAAGTTTAAGGTAGATGAAGCAGAAGGGGCTCATTGTGTTCGCCCATAATGGAACAGCTGTTCGAAACAGCGAGCGTGAGAACCTCACCGCTAGCGCCTGGTATTTGGTCCAGTGCAAGGCGAGCCAGGACGAACGGGCGGTGACCCATCTGGTGAACCAGGGATATACCTGCTTTCGCCCCACGCACCGGCGCGAGCGTGTTGTACAGGGGCGGCGGCGGATTGTTTGCGAATCGCTGTTTCCAGGTTACCTGTTTATTCAGCTCGGTTCGGATGATAACTGGGCGCCCTTGCGTTCTACCCGCGGCGTATCGCGAATTGTCAGTTTTGGAGGCAAGCCGCTTCCCGTGGAAGATGCCTTGATCGCAGAACTTCGCGAGCACGATAGCGGAGCTCCGGTGGAGGTTCGGTTTGCCTGCGGAGAACGGGTGCGTATCAACGAGGGGCCGTTTGTCGAATTGGAAGCCATCTTCCTGGCGATGGAGGGAGAGGAGCGAGTGGTGCTGCTGATGAAACTCCTGCAACGTGAGCAGAAAATCACGATGCCCTTGGCTGGGGTGAGTAAGCGTTGAGAAGCGCTGTGTTCCGGCACCTGCTGGAAAAACACCCGTTGGCCGCAAAAAATCCTGGCCGTGATCAATGGTTATTTGCAAAAAAAGGTTTTCCCTTCGCCAGGGGACGATCATCGATACCACTCTCCCTCATTGGCGCTTCGATGTTAAAGGGAACGATCCATGTTACTGACTAAACCCGAGCAGGACCTCAAGCGTGACCTTCAGGGCATCGCATCAGACCTGAAATGGTCTGCGGTGGAACTGCTGCGGATTGCCGAACGTCTGGGTATGGCCGGGAATGACGCAGATGCTCAGGCTGTGCTGCGCATGACGGCGGTGCTGCGTGCGGGCGAAAACAAACTGGATGTCTATGCTGAAGAGGTGAGGTCCGGGCGGTTTGGCAGTCTGGCGTCGAGCGGTGAGCGTCTTGAAGCGCTTGGGCATCGCAGCCTATGAGTCGCGCCTGCCTGCGCAGGACGGTGCAGCGACGCCAGTGCTTGAGTTGAACGACAGTGTCACGGGGCAGGAGATTGCCATGTCAGCCATTTTAAAACTGGCAACGGGACTGGTTGTGTTGTTCGTGCTGGCACTGTTGGCTGTTGCGGCTGCTGGCTGGAACAGCAAGGTGATGAGCTCGCTGGAGGGACGATCTGAAGGGCTGAAGCATTGCCCGGAAAGCTCCACCGCAGCCTCCGCGGATTCTTTCGCCAGAACACGACCGTCATGCGGTTCAGATCAGATGGCATCCAGTATTTGAAGGTGTTGCAGGTATGAGGTTGGTGGAAATCGCTCAGTACGCAGGCATCTCAGTGATGATTCCCGCGGCGTTGGTTGTTGCGGGTTGGCTTTGCGTGTCCAGGTCAAGAAAGTCGGCACTGCTATGGGGCGTGATTTTGCTCCTTGCCTACCTCATTGTTGGCGCGAGCAAGATCCTTTTCAAAGGCTGGGGCATTGGCTGGCAAAGCCTCGATATCGCGGTCATTAGCGGTCATGCGACGAATTTCAGCCTGGTCGTGCCGGTCATGCTGAGTCTGCTTGCCGGGCAGATACAACCACGGTTTCGATGGCCGGCAGCCGGTCTGGGCCTGGTGGCCAGCTGGTGGTTCACGGTTAATTGTGTGGCCCCGTATGTACACCCGCTGTCAGAAGCCATTGCAGGCGGGCTGCTCGGATCTTCCGCCGCCTGTGCATTCCTTTATTTCACCAGGAATGTCGATATCAGGAGCATTCACTCTGCGGCATTGGTGGGTGGTCTGCTTTTTATCGGCTTTTGTTCAACGCTCGAGAAGTATTCAGCGGAAACGACGCTGGGTCATATTGCCGTATCGCTTTCTGGAGAGGAAAAAGCCTTTCGCCAACCCTCTTGGCGCGTGCTGCCAAACCGGTCATAGGGTCTGACGTTCAGCCCTTGACCTTCACTCCTGTCGCCCCCTTTGCTGAACGGGTGCCACACTGATAGTCATCGGATGTCATCAGGAGGTTGCAATGCGAACGCTCGATCTGGCAGGCGTATCCGTCCCGGTCATCGGCCAGGGGACCTGGCGCATGGGTGAGGATCCGCACCAGCGCGCTACTGAAGTGGCTGCGTTGCGATCAGGCATTGAACTGGGCATGACGCTGATCGACACCGCGGAAATGTACGCCGAGGGCGGCGCTGAAGACGTCGTCGGTGAAGCGATCCGTGGTCAGCGTGATCGGGTGTTTCTGGTCAGTAAAGTCTACCCGCACAATGCCAGTCGCAAAGGCATCCCCCTGGCGTGTGAGAGGAGTCTGAGGCGTCTGGGCACTGACTATCTCGATGCGTATCTGCTGCATTGGCGCGGTGAATATCCCCTTGAAGAAACGGTCGAGGCCTTCGAGCGCTTGCGCGAGGCGGGCAAGATCGGACGTTGGGGTGTCTCCAATTTCGACCTGGCGGACCTGCAAGAACTGGCTGGTGCGGCCTGTGCAACCAATCAGGTGCTCTACAACGTCGAAGAGCGTGGCATCGAGTTTGATCTGTTGCCCTGGGGGCAGCAGCATCATCTGCCGCTAATGGCGTACTGCCCGATTTCCCAGGGGGGAGAACTGCTCAACAGTCCGACGCTCAAGCATATCGCCAACCTTCATGGCGTGACTCCGGCGCAAGTGGCGCTGGCCTGGGTGCTGCGTCAGGACGGGGTCATCGCCATCCCCAAAGCCGTCAAGCCCGAGCATGTCCGGCTGAATGCCGAAGCAGCGACATTGAAACTGGACACCGAGGACTTGCAGGCGATTGACCGGGTGTTCTGCGCTCCAAAGCGCACGCACCCACTGGCAATGGTTTGAACCCATGCATGATGCCTGAGGTGAGTGTACTGATATGAACAGCACCGACCAGGATGATCCCTTTCACCTGCAGCGCTTTGTCCAGGCGCAGGACCCGGTTTTTGATCGAGTACAGGCCGAGCTGCGCAGCGGGCACAAGCGCAGCCACTGGATGTGGTTTATCTTCCCGCAATACGCTGGCCTGGGGCACAGCGAGGTGTCCCGGCTTTACGCCATCAGCTCCCTTGAGGAGGCCGCGGCGTATCTGCGTCATCCGCTACTTGGTCCACGCCTGGAAGCCTGTACCCGACTAGTCACGCAACTTCAGGGAACATCCATCCGGTTGATATTCGGGACTCCGGATCACCTGAAATTCCACTCTTGCATGACCCTTTTTGAGCTTGTCGCTGCCGACGGCAATATTTTTCGTGCAGCGCTTGAGCAGTATTTCGATGGTCAACCCGATCAGCTCACGTTGTCGCTGATATAGAAAATCGATTTCATTGCCTTTCAGGCTTTGGTTATCAGTTGTCATCCAGAGCGAAGCGGATGAGTTTGTCCTATCCTCAAAACTGACGAGAAATCCTTAAGGACAGGAGGTAGGTATGGCCACTGAAAACAAACCCCGAGAGCCAAATGATCCGTCCATGGAAGAGGATGAAGAAGAAGCTACAGAGGAAGAAAATCCGCCGCCGCAAACCTGGAAGCATCCAGACGATGGTAAAAGCCTGTCGGAACTGGATGAAGAGCGGCCACTCAAGCCCTGATTCGTGCGCCGGGCAAAGCTGCCCCGCCAGTGTGCGGGGCAGGCCGGGAGGTTGCCATGAGATATCAATCGATAACGGAAGAGCAGTGGGCCACGGTCACATCCGCCGCGCAAGATGCGCAGCAGCTTGAAAACTATGCGGTCGGGTTGACGAGAAGGCTCAAGGCGCTTTTCGATGACGAGCACCCCAAAAATAGTTGGGGGGTGACCTTTGAGATGCTTGAGGACGGTACTTCATGGCGTATTGAGTCGCCGTTCGGTGTGGCTAGAGCCCGGCTCGGGATTTTCACCAGTGAAGCCGGGATGTACGGGAAATATGCCATAGAAAGACAGCACAAAAACCCTGAGGATCAGCCAATCTGGCTGCCGGTATGGGCCCTTCATCTCACGCTGCAAGGCATGGTCCACCCAGGGGAAGAAGGTGGAGAGCCGATCAACCTCAGGACTTCGTCTTTCAGCCATTCGGACGATGCAATCGTGCATTTGGGCCTGTCCTTGCTCTATGCGTTAGGACAGGAGTAGGGCTGAACAATCAAGACCGGCTACCCGGGATGTGGGCTTTATTGTCGGCAGGATTTTAAAAGGATCCCGTCATAGCGTTGCCTGCTACGCCATAAGGCACTCGTGGTACACCCGGCAGGCGACTTTCCAGTACCTGGGTCAACGATTCTCCAGGATTGAGGTAGTCATCGCCGAAATCGGCGCCCAGCAGGTTGGGATGGGTGATGACCTCAAGCACGCCGCTGCTCGGTGGTGGGGCATTACGCAGATCGGCCGGGGTGCAGACATGGTCGGCGGTGGTACCGGCGAGGCTGCGAAGACGCCGGTTGAGCAAGGTCTTGAACAGGCGTTTACCGGGCCCGATATTTTGCCCGAGGTTGCGTGCCAGGCGTATCGCGACACCTTGGCTTGCGGCAAAGCGCGCAACGATTTCGCCGATGGGCCAGATATTGTGCACGTGCTGGTGGGAGTCCAGGTGACTGGGTTGCAGGCCCAGCTCCAGACAGCGTTGCCATTGCGCCTCCAGCTCTTGCAGCACGGCCTCGCGGGCGGAGCGGGTAAGCCACAGGCTGCGGCGAGACAGGTCCAGGTCGAACTCACCACTTTCGGTGCAGAAGATCGGTTGTTCGAGTATGGCTTCGCTGAGCGGACGGCCATAGGTGAGGTTGAAGTGCAGGCCGATTCGCCCCAGCAGCAAAGGGTGTTGCGCCATGGAACAGGCGGCGGCAAACGCCGGCATGTTGGCCATCGCGGTGGCGGAGCTGATCAATCCGGTCTGGAAGGCCCGCAGGATCACCGCGTTCTCGCATTCGCTGAGTCCGAAATCGTCAGCGTTGACTATGACGTGCTGAGGCATCGTAGCCCTCCTGTGTGGTTGGGGTACTCGTGTCACGCTTGTCGGGCGCCGCCGCACGTTTGGCCCGCAGCCTTTTCAGATGCGGTTTGAGTGTTTGCCAAAGGCGCAGGGCCAGGCCCATACAGAGGCCGCCGGGACGCCAGGAGTAGAAACTCCAGCGCCAATGTTCCACTTCTCCGGTCATGCGTTCATGCAGTTGATGGCTGGAATTTTCCAGACTGACCCGAGACGCGTCGACCCATTGCCAGCCTTCGTCCAGCCCCCAGCGAATCCACTCATCGAGCAACACCCGGCCACTGCCCAGATCGGCGTACTGCGGCAGGAACGCCAGGTTGTAGTCATAGAGCCGACCTTGTTCCAGCAACCCGAGACGGTAACTGATACAACGCCCATCGAGCTCCAGAACCACTACCCGCACCATGCCTTGGGCGGCGAGGGCGGTAAAGGCCCCGTCCATCCATTGTCGGTGCCGGGCGTCGGAGAAAATCCCGACCCCTTCCTCGCCCTTCCAGCTGACCGCCTCGACCTCGCTAATGACCGCAAGCAACGGCCCCATGCTCGTGGCATCGGGTGAAAACCGTCGCACCACGGCACCACAGGCGGAGATCCGCTTGTGCGCGCGACGCAGTTTGTAGCGTGTATCGCCGCAGACCTCCTGGCGGTCAGCTTCGCTGATCCGGTGCACGGGTGCCCGGCAACTGAGGCGCTGTTCGCCGGTAGAACTCAGGCGCCTCCACTGCGCCAGGACATTGGTCCGGCCTTCGGCTTCCGTCAGCTCGTTAAGTTGTAGCAGAGCGTGCGGCAGTCGGTGACGAATTTCTCGCAGCGCTTGCCGCGCGCTGTCGGCTTGCAGGGTGGCGAGCAGGGCGATACGGTCGCTGAGGGGGAAGCCCAAGTGGTGCAACACCCGAAACGGCAGCCCGGCGAAGCGCTCGCGGGACGCCACCAGCGGCAGACACAAACACAATTCCCCGGCCTGCCACGCCAGCAGCACATGCAGGTGCTCGTCGGTACGCAGTGCACGCTCGGCCGGGCACAGCCAGGCCAGCGTGTTGAACGGCGTACTGTCCGCAACCCGTTTTCGCAAGGCCTCGTAGGCCGCGGTCGGGAAGTCCGCGGCGCATAGCGAGGTGCACCACTGGAAACGCACCGACATGGCGCTCAGACCGCAGGTGCAGCAGCGGTGGGCGTTGCGGGTTTGCGCAAAGCGTCCAGTCGCGAACCGCTGTAGCGGGTTTCGCGGAACAGGTGCCAGCGCCCGAACAGGCCATACACATGCATGACCCGGCCTTGCTCTTGATACCCCATGCGGATGTGCAGTTTCAGGGCCGGGATGTTATGGGTTTCGCAAACATCCACCACCTTCGTACAGCCCTGCGTTTGCATGGCCTGCCACAGATTGAGTTGCAGATCGACCGAGAGGGTGGTGCCCCAGTAAGCGCGAGTCAGTTCACCACCAAATTCGAAAAATTCACCTTTTTTTACCGGGAACCAGCAGCCGTAATAGTGCCGATCATGGTAGTTGCGTGCGCTGCCCCAGATAAAGGACACGGCATCGCCCTGGTCGTCCAGGTACATGTGCCCGGTGTAGCCCTCGCTGGCCAGTTCGCGCATGGTTTCGACACGATCACCGAAGTACTTGGCGAAGGCTTGCGCATTTTGCCTGGTGATGGTTTCCAGGCGTAATGGCGGATAGGGTTTGAGGTTGTGCGGCGGCACCGGGCTGACCAGGTCGCGCTCCATCCACAGCAGTTCCCAATGGAAAAACACATAGCGTTTCCACAGCGTGTTGAGGGTGTGACGCAGGCCTTTTTGTCGGATTCGTTCACCGAGCTTGTGCAATGCACTCATGTTGCCTCCTGATGGAGCTGGCCATGTGAAAGGGCAGTGACGACGGGGCTACGCAAGGCGCGGCAAGATGCCTGCGCGGCAAAACATTCGGGTTCATGAGGCGTTCCAGCTCAGGACGAACAGTGTTTCGCCGGGCAGCTCGAAGCTGACCCGGCCTTCCTGACAGTGAAACGCTGCCGGCCGGCTCTTGCTGTCGGCGCCGAAATACACCAGCGCGCCTGACGACAACGGGCAGGACGCTTCTACGCCTTGCAGGCTGACATGCTGCAGACGCGAGGCCTTGTTGACGCCCAGCAGGCTGCGTTGTTGACCGGTGGTCATGGCCAGTACGTCAACCTCGAAGGCGTCGTTGTCCAGGCGCAGGACCTTTTCCAGCCAGTGCCCGGAGATGAACTGTTGGGCGAGGCCCACTGGTTTGAGTTCGAAACGGTCGTCGCCGAGCACCCGCAGCATGCCCTTGGGGTAGTTCGTCTCGTCGTCGACCTGGAACCAGTTGAGCATGTCGAGCAAACCATCCTGGGCCGAGTTGATGACCACCGAGGCCCACCACAGCGAAGCAAAATGGGTTTCCTGATCGTAGGGACTGAGGCTCGAGCCGCTGGACATGTTGGTCTGATCCAGTAGCAGCGCCTTGCGCGGCCGGCCGTGGGAATCGAGCCCGACCAGTTCGGCGGCCCGGCGCACGCTGTCGCGGTAGACGCGGGTGGCCAGCAAGTCGCGGATCATCCATTCGTGCCAGGCCAGGGCATCGATCTTCTCGCCCGACTCGCTCAGCAGTCGCCGCGCCCAGTCGATGCCGCGCCGATCGGCGGCACTTTCGGCAAACGGCCCGTTGATCAGCCGTGAGCTGGCGGGCATGGCGATGCGTACGCCGGCCTTGAAGTTACCGGGGTCGTTGCGCACCTGCCGCGCCATGCTGTTGAAGAGGCTCTGATAGCTGGCAAAGTCGTTGTAGTTGAGGTTCGGCTCATCGGCGAAGGCAATGTAGTGCACGCCTTTGCCGCCCAGGGCGCGGGTCGCGGCGAGCCAGGCGTCGAGGCCGGCATTGCTGACCGCGTCGGCGTGCAGGTCGGCCCTGCGTCGAGTGTCGGCGAGCAAGGTGATGTCCTGGTTGATCCTGAAACGGTCCTGGTACAGCCGCCGGAAGCGATCCTCGTAGTGCGGGTCGGTGTTCAGTTTGTCGACGAGGCTGTAGTAGGTGCCCGCCCGGGGCTTGAGTGCATCGAGCACCGGGTAACTCGATTCCGGCGGCACTGCGTAGGGCAGGGCGGTTCCCAGATTCGGAGTCGGGCCCAGCACCTCAGGGTGCAGGGTGAGCCGTGCCTGGCCAGCGTCCTGACGCAACGGCTTGAGTTGCTGCACCTGCTGGGCGAACAGGTTGGCCGTACCGTCGAGCCAGAACGCCACTTTGCCGCTGCCTTGCAGGCGCAGGCGCCAGACCTGTTCGACGTTGGCGCTCGGCAGTTCGACCTGATCGAACTGCCAGTACGCGGGGTAAGGGTTGAGCGTCAGCCGGATCTGCTTGCCATCCGCCACCCGCTGCGCTTGCAGGGCGCCGACGCCACCGTGGAATTTTCCGGCAAGTATCGCCTTTTCACCGGCAGCGACCTTGAAATACAGCTCGTCACCGTCCCGGGTTTCGGCGCTGAAGTGAACCTTGGCCGGGGCGAACAGGGCCACCGTACGGTCGTCATGTTCAATTCGATAGCGGCGGAAACTGTAGCCCGGGATCTCCAGTCGATAGCTGGTGACGCTGGGAGGCAATGGCCAGCTCTGACGACCGCTGCTTTCACTGGCGGCGATCAGGCGTTCGCCATGCAATTGTCCCCGACCGTCCAGCAGGTACAGGTGTTCTTCGTTGGCGTCGGCCTGCCAGGCCGGCACCCAACTGACGCTCAAGGTATCGGCTTTGTCCGGTTGCAGGTAAAGGCTGCCGTCGCGAATATCGGCCCAGCGCATGGGCGCGGCGTGCGCGCTCAGGCCCGTGTTCAGACTCAGACCCAGGCTCAACAGCAGCGCCAGGCGTTTCATGCGGACTTCCTTAGCAACATCTCGCGCATCGGCGCCAGATCGCTGGGCAAGATAATCAGGGTTTGCCACACCGGCACACCGCTCAGCCGGCAGTACAGAATCAGCAAGGCGAGGGTCACGGCCAGATAAGCGATGGACGAGGCCAGGGCGGCGCCGACGATTCCATAGGGTGCAATCAGTAGCAGATTCAACGCGAGGTTGAGTACCGCGGCCAGGCCCATCCACAGCGAGATGCTCCCCGGGCGATTTTTGCCCAGCAGGTCCAGACGCAGGATGCTGGCATAGCACAGACCCAGCAGGCCGGGCAGTAAGGCCAGTAGCGCCGGATAGGCAGGCTGGTAGGCCACACCAAACAGCGTCACGATCAACCACTCGCCGATCAGCGCCATGCTCAGGCAGGCGCAGATCATTACCGTGGCGGTCAGGCGCAGGGCCAGTGGCGTCAGGCGTTCGATTCCCTGTTGCTGTTGCAACAGGCGCTTCATCAGCGGCGTGGTCACAGCTTCCGGGACTATCAGCAGCAGCTCGGCGGCCGCACTGGCCATGGCGTAATGGCCCAGGGCGGTGGTGCCGAGGATGGCGCTGATGAACAGGTAGTCCGAGCGCAGAATCACCTGCTGAAACAGCAGATCCGGATGGCTCTTGGCGCTGTAGTGCAACAGTTCCTTTTGCCCGGCACGGTCCCATTGCAACGTCAGTGGTTGATTGCGCCCCAGCCAGAACCAGCCAACCAGCACGACCAGACTGATGCCCGCCAGCCAGCTGATCAACGCCGCTTCCAGCGCCGCGCTTTTCCACATCCAGAACAATGCGAGAAACAGCACCAGCGGCGCCAGCGACTCGATCAGCCGCAGTGCGTTGAACGCCACCACACCGCCGCAGGCATTGTGCAGGGTCAGCAGGCCGCTCTTGAGTACGGTCAAAGGCACCGCCAACAGCAACAACCAGGCGAGTAATCCAAGCTGCGCGGTAACCTCAAGGCTAGTCCCGAGTTCGCGCAACAGGGCAACGCTGATCAAGGTCAGCAGGCCTGCGAGCAAGCAACCGAATACCAGCACCTGGCTGAGCAGCAGGCCCATCGAACGCTGTTGCGCCGCCTGATAACCAACCGCTGAATTCAGCCCGCCGCTGGTGGCGGCGCTGATCAGCTCCGGCAAGGTGCTGAGCAGGGCGAACAGGCCGCGCTCGCTGGGGCCGAGAATGCGCGCCAGCAGCACGTTGCGCAGCAGGCGCAGGGCGATCATCGCCAACCGTGTGCCCACGCTCAGCACCAGGTGGCGCACATAATGATTGCGGTTCATGTGTGGCCGCCCCGGCTGATGCGCCAGGCCAGCAGCGAAGGGCGGCTGGCGTTGCGCTGGCTGACGCCGATGCGCGGCAGTGCCATCGGGTCGCCCTTGCCGCGATAGATGCCGGCGCTGGTGCTCAGGGCGTAGATATAGCGGTACGCGGCAAGACGTTGGCGGACACGCAGGTCATGGGCGCCATTGGGGTAGCAATAGACCGGCAGGGGATGCAGACAACCCTGCAGCAAGGCGTCGTGGCTGCGGCTCAGTTCCTGGTCCAGGTGAATGTCATCGAGCCCGGTGAGGATCGAGTGGCTGGCGCCATGTGGACCGAAGCGGATCAACCCGGTTTTTTCCAGGGTGCGCACCTGCTGCCAATCCAGTGCCTGGGGCAGCGACTCCTTTGGGCAATTGTCGGTGAGGGTGTCGAGGTCCTGCAGCGACAGGCCTTTGAGACTTTCCAGGTAATTGGCCAGGGCCAGGCTGCGCTGTTGTTCGTTGCCGTTGCGCAAGAAAACAGGTGGCAGCGGCCGGCCGATCCGCTCCAGGTGTTCGATCATCCGTTGACGCGGGGCGCAGCCATAGATGCCCCACAAGGTTTCACCCAGGCTTTCCCACCAGAAGCGCTGGTGACTGCCAATGAAGTCGGTGGACAGAAAGATACTCGCCGGCACCTGGTGCTGCAGCAGCAGCGGAAAGGCATTCAAGGCATTGTCACGCCAGCCGTCATCGAAGGTCAGGGCGACTTTCGGGCGCGCCGATGGGGCTGGATGGGCGTCGGCTTGCAGCAGCTCCATCAGGGGCACGCAGTCGAAATGGTGCTTGAGCCAGTGCAGCAGTTGTTCGAAGGCGTGTGGGCCGATACACAGCTCGTTGCGATGAGGCAGCTCGGCACTACGGTCGTCGGCGAGCACCCGATGCAACATCAGGATCACCCCCGCACCGCGCAGCTGGCTGCGTCCCAACGGCGAGTTGAGGTAAAGCCAGCCACGGGTGCGCTTGAACATTTGCTTGATCGACATGGCGCGACACTCTTATCGATTCTGCTCGGGACTCCATTGGCTATAACGCTGGCCACGCAGAAACTGCCACAGACCGACACTCATCCCGGCGAGGGTCACCAGTACAAAGGCGGCAAGGCGAAAGGGTTTGGGTAAACGGTGCTGCACGTCGAGCAGACCGGCGATGGCTATCGCGTAGCCCAGCAGTTGGGCGATCAACGCCAGGTTGTAGACCCCGTGGTCGCCCCACAGCCAGAGACTGCTCAGCAACAGTGGCACCAGCAGTACTGGCGCCAACCGGCGAATCAGTTTGTGGCTGATCAACGCCAGCGCATACAGGCCGTGACGCAACGGATTGAGCAGTTCACTGCGCTGCGCGAGGCTTTGCAGGCCACCGACGGTCACCCGCTGGCGGCGGCGAAATTGTTTGTCGGCCTCATCCACGCCCTGGTCGATCACCTGGGCTGATTCGACATAAACGATACGTTTGCCGGCCACCGGCGCGCAGGTGCTGAGAAAGAAGTCATCGCTGACTTGCGCCGGTATGACCTGGAACAACTCGCGGCGCAGGGCGAGCAGGGCACCGTCGGCGGACACCATGCAGCCGGTCCGGTTTTCCACCCGACGCAGCCAACCCTCGTAGTGGCGGTAGAGGCTGTCTCCCAGGCTCAGGCCTTTACCTGTAATGGGAATCAGCATGTGCCCGGCGCAGGCACCGACCTGCGGATCGTTCAGCGGCTCCAGCAGTTGGCCAAGGGTATCGGTTGACCACTGATTGTCGGCGTCGGTGAACACCAGGATGTCGCCGGTGCTGAGCGCGACGGCGGCATTCAGTGTGGCGGCTTTGCCCTGGCGTGGCAGGTCGAGTACCTGGATGCGCGGGTCGATCACCCTTTGCGCGCACGCCACGGTGTCGTCGCTGGAGCCATCACTGGCGAGGATGATCTGCAGCGTACGCGCCGAGTAATCCTGAGCGAGCAAGGTCCGTAATTTCTCCTCGACATGCGGGGATTCGTTGTGCGCGGCGATGACGACGCTCACCGACAAGGGTTCAGCCGCCGGGTAGTGAAGCTTGGCAAAGCACGGCGCCAGGATTGTCAGCATCACTGGGTAACCCAGATAGGCGTACAACGGTAACAGCAGGCACAGCCAGAAAATGAACTCAGCCACGCGCAGGTCTCCTGGCTTTCCAATGACAAAGACTGAGGATGAAGGCGGCTCCGGCCAGGTGCAGGCGTAACCAATGCAGACCCCAGAGTTGCAGGGTCAGACCGGGGGCACGGTGTATCAGACTTTGGCGCAGGCTCAGCGCCAGCGCCGGCAGGCTGGTGATCAGCAACAGGGACAGGGCCAGATGAGGCGGGCCGTCCAGCAATGCCAGGATAGTCAGGCCGTCCAGTAGCCAGGCGCCCATCGACAGCAACGGGAAGCGCAGCAAGCGCAGACTGACGCCGTTGCTGTGCAGCAGCTGCAGGTGGCTACCCTGGCGCCACAACTCTTTGCCCAACCACTCGCGCCAACTGTCTTCGTAGCCCCAATGCAGGGCGACACACTCATTGACGCTCACCAATCGGGCGCCGGCCCGGCTCAGGCGCATTGTCAGGTCCTTGTCTTCAGCCGTGCGCAGGCTCTCGTCGAAGCCGCCGACCCGTGCGAACCACTCCTCGCGCAACAGTAGATTGGCCGTCGGCAGCCATTGCACCGTGCGCATGGTCTGGCTGCCGGATCGCAACAAGCGGCGCTGCCAGGCGCGGGCAAACCATGGCGCTTGAGCGGGGGCGTGAAGCTCCAGCGCGAGGACATCGGCCCGACCACCGGCCTCAAGTTCAAGCAGCAGCGAGAGCCAGTTCTGCGGCATTTCAATGTCGGCATCGAGGAATGCCAGCCATTCCCCACGCGCGTTGGCGGCACCGTGATTGCGCAACGCACCGATGTTTACGCCGGGCAGAAACAACACCTGAGCGCCCAGTTCGCGGGCGATCTGCGGGCCCTGATCCTGCGAGCCGTTGTCGACTACCAGCAGATCGCACTCAAGGCCCGCGACCTGGGCCGCCAGACGTGCGGCCTGCAAGGTGCGGCCGATGTGCCGGGCTTCGTTGTACATCGGGATGATGATGCTGATGAGGATCATGTTTGCGGCTCCGGCAGCGGGCTTTGTTCAGCCTTCAGGCGTAGCACGCTGGAGAGCGCGAGCATGATCCACAGGTATTTCTGGTTCGGCGTGCTGAGGAACATCAAGAACAGCGTCAGCGACAGCAGGCTCATGGCCAGATGCGTGACCATGTCCGCTTGCTCCCGGTTATCTCGCAGTAACCAGGCGCGGCGGGCACGCTGCATGTTGTACAAGCCCATGCCGAGCATGCCGATGAACAACAGACCCGCGGGGATGCCAATCTCGCTGAAAATCTCCAGGTAGGTGTTGTGGGCGCGCCGGTACAGGTCACCGGCCTTGCGGTTGGCCGAGAACGACATGGCGTAGCCGGTGGTTGCGTAATGCCGCGGGAAGGTTCCGGGGCCGGAGCCGAGCAGCGGGTGTTCGCCGATCATCCGGGAACCGACCACGATGTACGAAGCGCGGCGTCCCAAAGACTCATCGTTGTGGCCGCTGGCGCCGGCGGTGAGCACGCTGAGCGACTGGATGCGCGCGATGTAGCCCGCCGGCAACGCGTAGATCGCCAAGGGAATGAAGATCGCCAGGCCGAGCATGGCCAAACCCAGGTGGCGTGGGCGAATCCGTGGCAATTGCGTGCGGTAGTGGTAGACGCCGATGAGCAGGCTCAAGAACAGCACCACCAGTCCCGAACGTGATTCGGTTTTGGTCATGCTGCCCAGCAGCAGTAAGCAGCAACCGGCCCAGAACAGCCGCTGCAACAGATTCGGACTCTTGATCACCAGCAGCAGCGCCAACGGTATGGCGAAGGCGATCAACAAGGCAAAAGCGTTCGAGTCTTCGAGCAGACCGGACGCTCGGCCTTGATCCTGATACTTGCTGGAAAATATCGCCAGCATGCAGGTCAGGGAGACGCTGAGGGTCACCAGCCGGCAGAACAGGTCCTGGTTCAGCTCGCGGCCGATCAGCAAGGTGATCACGAAGAGCACCAGGCCCACGCTCAGCTCCCGCAGGTTGCCGAGGGACATGCCCAGGTCATCGGATACCAGCATGCTCAGAAAGTACAGCACCATAAACCACGTCAGGAACCGCCAGACATTGCTGCGCAGACGCTCGGACGGGAGCTGGTGCAGGGCCAGTTGCAGGCAGAGGATCAGGGCCAGCGCGGCGCCGAGGAATTTTGCCCCGGAAACAGCGTTGTCCTTGAACAGGCCTTCGAATGGCACCAGGGCGACGATGCCCAGCAGGCCCCAACCGGGACGCCGGTACAGCACCGCGACGCCGACCAGGACCAGCACGACGCCAGGCGCCAGATAAGGGTAGGGGCTGGCCAGCAGCCCCAGGCAAACCAGCCCTAACAGGCTGACTATCGAGAGTGGAAAAATCACGCGCGAGCCTCCCGTGCAGTACGGATGTATAGCTGCGACCAGCGCTCGGCCAAAGCCTGCAGGTCGTAGCGATCAAGCTGTGTACGGCGAGCGTTTTGCGCCAGTAGCCGAGCCAGCTTCTTCTCGCCCAGCAGGATCGCGATCTGGCGGGCGAGGGCGGCGCTGTCAGTCGGTGGGGCAAGCAGGCCGTTGTACCGGTCCTCGATGACATCGGGAATCCCGCCCACAGCGAATGCCACCACCGGTACGCCGGCTTGCATGGCCTCGAGCAGAATCATCGGTGTGCCTTCGGTACGCGAGCTGATCACCAGTGCATCGAGCTTCGTCCACCAGGTGCGCATCTCGGTCTGGTAGCCCGGCAGCTCGATGCGCTCGAGCAGTCCGGCAGCGCTGATCCGTGCGAGCAGGCTGCTGCGTTCGGGGCCGTCGCCGAGCATCACCGCGTGCAACTCGGGATGTTGCTGGCAGAGCGGGATCAGCGCATCGAGAAACAAATCCGGGCCTTTCTCGCTGCTCAGCCGTCCGACATAGCCCGCCAGCCAGAGCTGGTGGTTGTCCTTGTGCTGGAGCAGGGCGGTGGCGGCCGGCAAACCATTGGGGATCACTTGCAGCTTTTCTGCCCGGACGCTGGCGCGTCGATGCAGCACAGCGATGCTTTCGGCGACACAGACCACCCGATCGACCGAGGCGGTACGGCACAGTTGCAGGCTCAGCCAGGTGTAGAAGCGTTGCTTGCGACTGCGCGGGGTAAAACCGTGTTGGGTGATGACCAGCGGCAGGCGCCACAGTGTGGCCCCCACCCAGCCAAACAACAGGCCCTTGAAGTTATGCGTATTGATCAACGGCCGTTCCTCACGGCGCTGGCGCAGGTACCGCAACAGTCCGCCCAGCCCTGTGCAGCTGCGGCAGTCGACCCCGGCATCACGAAAGCGCGCGATCAGCTCAGGCGGCGCGTCCAGGAACAGCACCTGGTGCTGTCCCGGCGTCGCCAGGCAATGGTCCAGCAACATCCGCTCAGCCCCGTAGAACCCGCCGCTGCTGAGCAGATGGATGATCGGCAGCGCAGGGTTGAGCGGCATGTTCAATTGCGCACCCAATGCACGAAGCTCGGCACCGTCCAGTTCGGGTGCGGATTGGGCTGTTCGGCATTCTGATCGTTGATCACCAACAGCACCGGCAGGCCGAGCTGATGGGTGATTTGCGCCGGGTGTTTGAAGCGATGATCGAAGAACTCCCGCACGTAGACCAGGGCGATGGCCAGCAACAGACCGGTGAACATGCCAAACGGAATGATCAACAACGGTCTTGGAAAGGCCGCCTCGGTCGGTTCATACGGCGGGCTGAGAACGCGTGCGTTCGACAGGTCGTTGTCGAGCAAACGCTGGCTGCTGCTTTCCGCAAAGCGTTGGGCGTAGGTGGAGAAAGCCGCGTGCAGTGCGTCGATCTCGGTGTCCATTTGCCGCAGCTTGCTTTGAGTCTCTTGCAACTGATGGATGCGGTTTTTGTAGTCGGCGATGCGCGCGGTCTTCTGGGAAATCACCGAGCTGATAATCTCCAGATCGTTGGTTCGCTCCTGAATGCGATTGCTGACGATCTTCAGGAATTGCTGCCGCGAACGGGAAATCTGCTCGCGGGTCATCTGCATCGGTTCGCTGCCCGGCTGGAAGACCGCCAGATCGTTGTTGTAGCGGGTCATCTGGGCCGTCAGTTGTTCGCCGATCTGCTTGATTTCCCGATCTTCGAAGGCGACGTTGTCCACCGTGGTGGTGAAGGTGTAGGGGAAGGTGTAGTCGTTGAGCTTGGCATTGTTGGCAGTCGCCAGGCTGATTCTCAGGTAGTCGAGCCAGCGTTGGTTTTGCAGCAGACGGTCACGGAACAGGTTGAGCGCTTGCTCTTCGGTGTTGATCGCGTTCAGGCGGAAGGTGATTTCTTCCTTGGGATCAGAAGCGCCGATGCTTTCCAGCAGACCCAGGCGTGTGCCTTCCAGGCCATCGAGACGCACCTGATACTGTTTTTTCTTCTGTTCGTAGAAGGCCTGCGGCAGGTCAATGGATTGCAGGTCCTGGCGGTTGGCCAAGTAGTTTTGCAGCAATTGCGCGACGAATTTCGTGCCCTGTGCCGGATCACTGAAGCTGTAGATAATCGAGATCACGTTGGAGCCGGGCAGCGTTTCGACCTTGAGGCCATCCATGGCCTGTTTGGTCAGATCATCCAGGGCGGTGTCGCGTACCGGGTCGACCTCAAGTCCCAGCAGATTGCGCACCGGGTTGATCGCATACTCGCGCAGCGGATTGATCACGACCCGGTGCAATGGATTGAGCACCAGGGTATTCAACAGACCCGGGCTGGGCGAGTATTGGCCCTGATCACGCAGCTGGCTGATGGTCTGGCGAACCAGAGCCGGTGAACGCAGGATATTGCTTTCTGTTTCCATGTCCGCCAGTGACGGCGGAATGAACTTGTCGGTGTCCTGGGTCAACGACGTCATGGCATCGCTTTGCGAGAGCTTTTTGGACTGCACGATCACTTGGGCGGTGATATCGAAGCTCTGTTTGAGCACCAACGGCAGCACGAGTGCGATCACCGCGAAGATCAGGAAGACTCGCTTCACCAAATGCTTGTTGGCAAAGAAGATCCTGAAAAACTCGTGCAGGTAATTTTCCTTTGGATTCATGGCCTTTCACCTGCGTGTGGTTAGTTGGTACTGCCTTTGTCGTCGACACGGTAGGAGAAGCCGAAGCCCACGCCCTGGAACAGCACGACATCTGCCAGTTGCCGCGCGAGCTCGCCGGCACTGGCCAGCTTGGTCTTGGGCACATAAAGCATGTCGTTTGGTTGCAGGTAGGCCATCTGCGACGCCTTGGCGCTCAGGGCTTCGTCGACGTTGTAGCGGTGGGCGACCACCTGATTGCCGTTACGGCGCATGATCACCACCGAATCGAGCCGCGCCTTGACACTCGTCCCATGAGCCAGGGACAGCGCTTCAAGTACCGAGATCGGCCGACGGATCGGATAAGCGCCGGGCTGCCCGACTTCACCGAGCACATAGATTTCATTGCCTGCCGTGGACTTGAGCAGCACGTCGACGGTCATCCTCCCCGGTAACTGCGCGTAGCGGCTGTTGAGGTAGGATTCCAGCTGGTTGACGGTCATGCCTTGCAGCGGGATCGAGCCGATTTCCGGGAAGCTCGCATAGCCGTCGGCACCCACGGTGATCTCCCGGCTCATACCGGTGGCAGGGTGGCTCAATGCGCTTTTGAGGTTCTGCTCGTTGGTCAGTGGACTGATGACCTGCACCGTCACCTGGTTGCGATTGGGCTGGAACAGCATTTTTTGCTGATAGGCACGCTGAATCGCCTGGCGCGCCTCATCGGTGGTCATTCCGGTGATTTTCACCGAAGTGTTGGCCCCCGGCAGCTCAATGGTGCCATCCGGCAATACCAACTGGTTGCCGTTGAGCTGGCTGGCCGCGGTGAAGTTAAGACCGATCTCATCACCGGACTGGATGCGATAGGCATTCGAGCCGCTGGTACTGATGTGGAAGATCACGTCGAGAACATCCTGCGGTCGCAGCGTCTGCTCGACCTTGGGCATGTCGCTGGCCTGGGCGTTGGCCGGTGCGGCGGTCAGGATCTGCACCGGCATCTGGTTTTCCGGTTGGCTGGAGCAACCTACGAGAGGCAGCAACAGCAGGGCAAGCCATTTAGCTTTCATGTCGTTATCCTTTGGCTGCTGCTCACAGGTTGTTGTAGAGCCATTTGGGCATGTAGTACTTGCGGCGGTTGAAGACACTGCCGACCAGTTTTGCGCCGGCCTGGGTCAGGCGCTGGGCCGAAGCCTGCGCCACCTCCCAGCGGGTGTCCTCGGCGCTCACCACCAGAATCACACCATCCACCAGAGTGCCGATGACCAGGGTGTCGGCGGCCGAATACACCGCATCACCATCGATTACCACGAAGCGATACAGCGCACCGAGTTGCTTGAGCAACGGGCGTAACTGCTCTGGACTCAAATGCTCGGTGCCGCGGATGTGACGACCGTTGGGCAGGATGTGGAAGGGCAGGGTCGAGACCTGCACGATGCAATCGTGCAACAGCGGCGGTGTCTCCTGGTTGAACAGCAGATCGCGAAAGCCGCGTTCCTTCTGCAACCCGAACTGCTGGGTGAGGTTGTTCTGCGCTTGGCTCGCATCGACCAGCAGTACCTGGCCGCTGCTCATCTGCGCCAGTTGACTGGCCAGCGCCAGAGCGCTGGTGCTGGTGCCGCCGTCGGTGTTGGCGGCAGTCAGGAGGAGAACCCGCAGATTCTGATCGAGCACGGTCGAGGTCAGGTTAGTCTCGCTCGGGTTCGCGATGCTCAAGCTTTTGGTAGATGAACCGTCCATTTAACTCGCTCCGTGGCCGCTGAATACTGTGAAGGGGGTTTTCAACAGGATCTTCAAATCGAGCATGGGGCTTTGTGTTGCGATGTAATTCAGGTCCAGCTCCACGCGTTGGTCGAAGTCGATATTGCTGCGCCCGGATATCTGCCAGAGGCCGGTGATACCGGGGTAGATGCTCAGCCGCACGAGGTGGCTGTCCTTATAGCGGTAGGCATTGAATGAGGTCGGGCGCGGACCCACCAGGCGCATGTCGCCGGTGACCACGTTGATCAGATTGGGTAACTCGTCCAGGCTGCTGCGACGCAGCCAGCGACCGATCCTGGTGACCCGCGGGTCCTCGTCGATTTTGAAGTCGATGGCATCGGCGCCATGTTTGTTCAGGTGGCGCACGGACTCTTTGAGTTCTTCGGCGTTGGCCACCATGGTTCGGAATTTGTACATACCGAAGCCGCGACCGCGATAGCCGGTGCGATTCTGGACGAACAGCACCGGACCGGAACTGCTCAGCTTGACGATCGCCGCCAGTGCCAGCAAAACCGGCGAGAGCAGGATCAGCAGCACCAAGGCACCCACGCAGGCCAACACGCGATTGGTTCGCGACAAGGTCCAGGGGCGACCGCCGTTGCGGCCGGTGATCCAGCCGCAGCCCTGCCTATGGATCGCGGCTTCAAGTCGCATGCGATGGTTGGAGTCCACGCGTTTGTCTCGCCGCAGCTCCGTGAGCAGCACATTTTTTGGGTGGCCGGTCATAAACTTCTCCGTTTCTGCACAAGTACTGCCAGTGACGAAGTCCCACTTTCGAGCGGTGCCTCAACAACAGGCAGTTGGTAGTAATCACGGAACCAGGAAACGAAGCGTGCAAGCCCCTCGTCCAGTTCCACCCGGGGGTAAAAGCCGATTTCTGTCTCCAGCTCCGAGACGTCGGCACAGGTGTCGAGTACGTCCCCCGGTTGCAACGGCAGCAGCTCGACCTGCGCCGGGATTTCCAGGTGTTTTTCAAGAAGAGCGAGGTAATCCTTGAGCTTGATCGGATGGTGTCCGCCAATGTTGTAAAGCCGCCAGGGCGCCATGCTGGTCGCAGGATCCGCGTGATCGCGATCCCAGTCCGACGCGGCTTTTGGTGCATGGTCGAGCAGGCGTGTCAGGCTTTCGATGATGTCGTCGATGTAGGTGAAATCGCGCTTGTGCTGGCCGTAGTTGAATAGCTTCAGCGGGCGCCGTTCGACGATTGCCTGGGCGAACTGGATCGGCGACATGTCCGGACGACCCCAAGGGCCGTACACGGTGAAGAGGCGCAGGCCGGTGCACGGAATGCCGAACAGGTGGCTGTAACTGTGCGCCATCAACTCATTGGCTATCTTGGTCGCGGCATACAGCGAGAGAGGGTGGTTGACACCTTCTTGTACCGAGTAAGGCGTGTGCTGGTTGGCACCGTAAACCGAACTGGATGAGGCATAGATCAAATGGCGCACAGGGTGATGACGGCAGCCTTCGAGGACATTCAGAAACCCGGTCAGGTTGCTGTCGACGTAGGCGTGCGGGTTGTCCAGCGAATAGCGCACCCCGGCCTGTGCAGCCAGGTGGATGACCACCTCCGGTTGCTCACGGGCGAACAGCTCGGCGATCGCCTGGTTGTCGGCCAGGTCCAGGTGAAACAGCGGGAAGTCGCCCGCTTGCGCTTTGACCCAACGCACACGGGCCCTCTTCAGGGCCGGGCTGTAGTAGTCGTTGAAATTGTCCAGCCCACACACCTGATGCCCATCGCGTAGCAGACGCAAAACGCAATGGGCGCCGATAAAACCGGCAGCACCCGTCACCAGAGCTTTCATTCGCTCGCCCCTTCCGGGACAAAGCTGCGCAGGCCGATTCCACGATAATGCAGCCGCGCGGCCGCGACATAGACCCGGTGGCCGACGTCTGCCAGTGCGGCTGCTTGAATCAGGCCAACGTAACCGGTACCGAATACGCTCACGTCCATATTGGCGTGCCTCGCAACGAGCGGTGGATGTAACTTGCATAAGACTGCTGAAGTGGGTATAGACCAGCGTGGCCAAAACGTGTCAACGAAATGACATGTTATTCGTGGTCGGTAAATCGGTAGATTCAGGCGCTCTGCCATCAGGAGCTTTGTGGCCGCGGCTTTGGAACATTCTTGAGTCAGAAAAAGCGTCAAAATTTAAGCGACGGACGGTCGTACCGCTTGATCTGTAAGGCTCTAAGCGGTAGTGGTGTGTCAGATTTGAGTCACCTTTTTTTTGACACTCTCATGGATGAAACAGCGGTTTGCACTTTGATGGTGCGATGCTAGGGTCTCAAATAATTAGTGACGGAGATGGCAGAGACGAATCATGGTCGTCAATTAATTGACTTTGTGGCGGGCGTGGTAAAGGGAGGATCGGCAATTGCACATCGGCGTTCCCTTACCTGTATTAACGGGCGTTTACAGTGATGGCGCGGGAGTTACACGCCAGCCCAAAAGAGGGATTTATGGTGAGGTACATCAAGGAACTACTGATCGTTCTGTATGTGCTGAAAAACTACGATTACTACCTTGAACGCATTACCACGATGGGCTTCGGTTTGCCGGTGCTGCTGTTTGCCGCAATGTTCATCGCCCTGGTGCTTTTTTTACTGCTGAGCGCCAGCATTCGCCAGACGCTGGTCCGTCATCTGTTCGCGCTGGTTTTCTTCATCTCAGCGGTATTTTTCGACATCTACACCAGGGTCACCGCCGATTACCTGACCTACAGCAGCTTCGTCTCGCTGGTCTATTCGGGCGGGTTCATTCAGGAGGCGGCTTACCAATACCGTCAGGTTATTCTCGGCTCGGCGGCCAGTGGGTTGTTGCTGCTGCTGGGCATCGGGCTCAAACCTCGGCGGCGCCTGCCTCTGCCAGGTTACGTACTGACGGCGGCACCGGTGCTCGGGGTGGTGCTGCTTTCGGCCGTGCTCTTCGTGCGGGCGGGCGAGGGCGCCAGAGGCTTGCCCATCATGTACACGCCGCTGGCTTACCTGACCCTGTTCGGCTATGAGACCGCGCATAACACCGTTGGCCCCCGTGAGAAGGTCAGCCTCTCACGACAGCCTCAGGCTGTCGGCCACGATATCGTGCTGATCATCGATGAAAGCGTGTCCGGCAATTACCTGGATATCAACGCCCCATTCGGTGTGCACAGCAACCTGAAAGAGCCCCGTGCGGGGGTGGACATTTACAACTATGGCTATGCCGCCTCCATTGCCAACTGCAGCGCCGATACCAACGTCACATTGCGCTATGGCGGTACCCGTAGTGACTACAGGCGGATCAACTCGACTCTGCCGTCGATCTGGCAGTACGCCAAACAGGCAGGGTTACGCACGGTGTATATCGATGCCCAGCGTACGGGCGGCCTCTTGCAGAATCTGATGACTGACCTTGAACGCAAGGACATCGACGAGTTCGTCCAGTTCGACCAGACCCGTGTGCGCGACCGGGACATGGCGGTGGCGCAAAAACTGATCGAGCTGCTCAACGACGGCCAGCCGCAATTGGTGGTCATCAACAAGGTCGGTGCGCACTTCCCGGTCCATGACAAATACCCGGATGACTTCATGAGCTATCGGCCGGCGCTGTCACGCGGGCAATATGTCGAGGTCGCCGACACCGGTTCGCGTGACGGCTTCAACGGCCAGCCCGATGACTGGATGCTCTACCGTAATGCCTACAAGAACACGCTGCTGTGGAATGTCGGCGAGTTCTTCTCGCGTATCTTCGCCAATGCGGACCTGAGTCACGCGGTGCTGATCTACACCTCCGATCATGGCCAGGACCTGCACGAACGCGGCAACCCGGGCCTGAATACTCATTGCGGGGCGGATCCGCTGGAGGAAGAGGGCCTGGTGCCGCTGGTGGTGATCCAGGGCAGTGACCTGCATACCCTCGACTGGCAAACCGCGCTTGCGGGCAATAAAGACCACTCCAGTCACTACAACATCTTCCCTACGTTGCTGCAGTTGATGGGCTACGACCTGGCGGCGATCGAGCCGGTTTACGGCAAGCCGTTGACTGAGCCCACCCAGGACGACTTTACGTTCAACATCCGCTTCAACGCGCGTCTGGGGGCCAAGCCGGTCTGGAAGCATATCGACCTCACGCAAATCGTGACGCCACCTCAGGTTCCGGCGGGTCTGGCGGCGGGTGAATAGGGGGCAAGCCCTATGCCCTGTAGGAGCGAGCTTGCTCCGGGCGGCGTTCCGACGATGAACGTTAACGATAACGCGTGTTTTCTGAATAAACGCGTTGATCGTTCCCACGCTCTGCGTGGGAATGCCTCACTGGACGCGCAGCAATCGCTTCGGCAGTGACGCAGAGCGTCACGGGCTGCATTCCCACGCAGAGCGTGGGAACGATCATTGGCAGATCTGACACCCAGTAATCAAAAAGCGGGCTTGCCCCCTCGCCACAGGCTCGGCGCTCATTGCCTCTGCGGCTGTTGAATTGTTCCGTCTGATTTAGCGAAAACTCCTACCCGCTCTCTCGAACTTCCCCGGCTTCATTCCCCCGGCATCCCCTGCACAGTCTCGCGTCCTGTACCACCCACGCGAGGGATTGCGGATGTATGACCCCACCACCTGCCGGCCCGGGACACGGGCGTTGTGAAGACCTCCATCGGCTTGCTGGTCTTCGCCGTCATGGACCCGAAAAACCCCGACATCGACACCGTCCTCAACGACTTCAAACACTGCCTCAACGATTACCCGGCCTGGGCCGAGAGCTTCTGGACCGGCTGGGCGCTGGATGTCGAACAAGTCTTCAAGGTCGGCCATGAGGTCAGCCTGGTCGCCCCGAAAGACTCCCGGGCACCGGTCAGCACGACGGTCGCGAGCTGTCCCGCCAGCGGCCCCTTGACCCTGGTGCACATGTTCCAGTCCGCCCGCTTCGTGCCCATCGGCAATACGCCGGTGCTGCTCGAGCCGGTCATCCATGGCCGCAGCGGCGAGGTGGTGGTGGGGGAGCCGATTCACGCAACCATCGGTCCTGAGGGCATTCTCGAAGTCCCCAAATGCTGGCGCGGCCAGCGCTATCGCATCACCTTTTTCCCCCACGTTTCCCCGGACCATGTCAAGGCGCTGTACGCCTCCTATCAAGGGCTGATCGGTGAGCTTGAAGGTTGGCTGCGCCACGCCTGGGCGAGCCAGTTTCAGCCGGCGTGGGCGAGCTTTTCCGAGGCCGACCTGCTTGAGCGTTACCGCGCCCTGCAGCAGGCCAATTGGCGCGGCTTCGAAAGTGCCCTGTTCGGTGTGTGGGATGACGTTCAGCAGCTCTACCGGCTGCTGGCCGACCTGCAACCGAACAGCGCAAAACTCCTCGAGTACCTGACCCCAACCGAACTCGACACCCTGCTGAGCGCGTCCAGGGAGGCCATCGCCAACGGCCTGCTGGTGCTCAGCGATGAGCCGCTGCAGTTCGTCTACCTGTCGGCCATCGTCAGTTGGCTACGGATGCTGCCACCGCCTGACCTCATCGAAGTCCTGGCCGAAATCCGCAGCGAAGTGCTGATCAATCTGCTGCTGATCAGCTGCACCGCGGGGATTGGCTTCAAGCTGCGCATGAGCACCCGGGTGCTGGGCCAGATCAAGTCCGACCGTGCTCGACAGTGGTTTGCACAGTTGGGCGAAAAGCTCGCCGAATTCACCGCCGCCCATCGCCTGGGCGCCCACGCCGACCAGCTCAAACCGCTGCTGGTCAAGGCCCGGGGCGCGCCGCTCGCGCCAACCCCGGGCGTGCCCCTCAAGATTGCCCCCATGGACCCGCATCACCCCGGCGCCACGCCGACGCTGGCGGTGAACAATCCCGCGGCCCTGGCGCGCGACAAGAGCGGGCGCATGACCCGCCTGAGCCGACACCAACCCCACGACGACGCCCCCGAGCAGGCGAAAAACCCCGCGGGCGCCAGCGCCGACACCGCCAGCCAAACCGCCACCCGCGGCTGCCCGGTGTCGATGGTCACCGGCGAAGAACTGCTGAGCCTCACCGACGGTGAACTGGACGGGGTGTTGCCGTTCAGCTGGACCCGGCTGTACCGCAGCAGCGCGGTGGAGCTCGATGGCGGGCTGGGGTGGGGCTGGAGTCACCCGCTGGCGCAGCGGCTGGAGATCAGTGGCGACTCGGTGATCTGGATCGATCAGGAGAACCGCCGCACGCGCTTCCCGCTGCCGAGTGTCGAGCGCCCGGCGATCCACAACAGCCTGGCGCGGGCGGCGATTTACCTGGGCGACGATTCAGAAGAATTGATCCTCGCCCAGGCCGGCGATGCGGCGCGCTTCTACCACTTTCGTGCGGGGCGGCTGAGCGCGATCAGCGATGCCTACGGCAACCGTCTGCACATCACCCGCGATATCCACGACCGCATCCACCGCCTCGACAACGGCGCCGGCCGCGCCTTACGCCTGCGCTATGACCGCGCGCACATCATCGCCGTCGACTACCAGAGCTTTCACCCGGCCGACACCCTCGAAGCCTGCTGGCGCACCGAGCAAACGCTGGTTCGCTACCGCTATGACGACCGCCAGCGCCTGGTCGAGGCGACCAATGCCGCCGGTGAATGCGAGCGTTACGACTACGACGATCAGCAGGTCATCCTGCAGCGGCAACTGGCCGGTGGCGCGAGCTTCTTCTGGGAGTGGGAACGCACGGGCAAAGCCGCGCGCTGCATCCGGCACTGGGCGAGTTTTGCGCAGATGGACCAGCGCTACGTCTGGGACGAGCAGGGCGGGGTCAGCGTCCGGCACGCCGACGGCCGCGAAGAGCTTTACGTCCATGACCCGCAGGCGCGGCTGCTGCGCCAGGTCGAGGCGGACGGCGCCGAGCACCTTAAGGCCTACGACGACCAGGGCCGGTTGATCGCCGAGCAGGACCCGCTCGGCGCCGTCACCGAATACCGCTATGACGAGGCCGGGCGCCTGATCGCGGTGCTGCCCGCCGAGGATGAACCGACGGCGTATGAGTACCGCAACGGCCACCTGCACCGCCGCCAGCGCGGTCAGGCGCAGTGGACCTATCGGCGCAATGCCCAGGGCGATCTCACCGAACAGATCGATCCCGACGGCCAGGTCACCCATTACCACTACGACGCCAAAGGTCAGTTAACCGGCATCCGTTATCCGGACCATAGCCTCCACACGTTGGGTTGGAACGGGCTTGGCCAACTGATCGAAGAACAGCTGCCGAACGGCGGCCAACGCCGCTATGCCTACGACGCGTTGGGCCGGCAGATCCGCCGCCAGGACGAACACGGCGCCGTCACCCAATACCAGTGGGACGCCGTCGGCCGGCTGCTGCAGACCACCTTGCCCGGCGGCGCGAGCCGCGCCTTCAGCTACAACGCCTACGGCAAGGTCACCGCCGAACGCGATGAACTGGGCCGCCTCACCCGTTACGAATACGCCGACGACCTGCACCTGGTCAGCCGCCGGATCAACCCCGACGGCAGCCAGCTGCGCTACCGCTACGACCCCGCGCATTTGCTGCTCAGCGAAATCGAAAACGAAGCCGGCGAACGCTACCGGCTCGAATACGCCGCCAACGGCCTGATCCGGGAGGAGACCGGCTTCGATGGCCGGCGCACCGCCTACGCCTACGACCTCAACGGCCAGCTGCTGGAGAAGACCGAGTTTGGTGACGACGGCTCAACGCTGGTCACCGGGTACCAACGCGATGCTCACGGTCGGCTGACCCGCAAGACCCTGCCTGACGGCAACACCGTCGACTACCGCTACGACGCGCTGGGCCGTCTGGTCGGCGTCGCGGACCGCGACACCGACTGGCCGCTGGAATTCGAATACGACCGGCACGACCGGCTGATCACCGAGCACCAGGGCTGGGGCACCCTGCGCTATCGCTACGACGCCTGCGGCCGGCTCAAGCAGCTGCGCCTGCCGGACCACGGCACCCTCGACTACCACCACGCCCAGGGCGGGGCGCTGAGCGCCATCGACCTCAACGGCGCCCGGCTGACCACGCACGTCTTTGACGCCGGTCGTGAACAACAACGCCAGCAAGGCCAACTGCTCAGCCAGTACCAGTACGACGAGCAGGGCCGCCTGCAGGCCCACGCCCTCAGCCAGCAACAACAGTCGCGGTACCACCGGCATTACACCTACGCGGCCAACGGCAACCTGGCCCTCCTCAGCGACAGCCGCCACGGCCAGCGCCGTTATGACTACGATCTGCGAGACCGGCTGCTCGGCGTGCGCCCGCCCCAGGGCGAACCCCCGGAACACTTCAGCCACGACCCGGCCGGCAACCTGCTGATGCAGGACCGCCCCGGCCCGGCCCGCGTCCAAGGCAACCGCCTGCGGATGCACGGCGACCGCCATTACGACTACGACGCCTACGGCAACCTGATCCGCGAGCGCCGCGGCAAGGCCCAGTGCCTCGTCAGCGAATACCGCTACGACGGCCAGCACCGGCTGATCGGCGTCACGCTGCCGGATGGCAGCAGTGCCAGCTACCGCTACGACGCCTTCGGCCGGCGCATCGCGAAAACCGTCGACGGGCAGAGCACCGAATTCTTCTGGCAAGGCGACCAGCTGATCGCCGAACGCGGCAGCCGCCACTACCGCAGCTACCTCTACGAACCCGGCAGCTGCCGCCCGCTGGCCCTGCTCGACGGCGAAGGCCCACGCAACGCCTGCCCGTTCTACTACCAACTCGACCACCTCGGCACCCCGCAGGAGCTTACCGACTACAGCGGCGAAATCGTCTGGTCGGCTACCTACAAGGCCTACGGCAAACTCGCCCGGCTCAAGCAAGACAGCGAAAAACACCTCGAGCAACCGCTGCGCTTCCAGGGCCAATACTGCGACGCCGAGAGCGGCCTGCACTACAACCGCCATCGCTACTACACTCCGGACAACGGCCGCTACCTGACCCCGGACCCGAGCAAACTGGCCGGTGGGCTGAACGCCTACCAGTACACCCCAAATCCGACGGGCTGGGTGGATCCGTTGGGGTTGAATACCTGCCCCGGTGGCGATGGGTGTCAGCCGTCGATGGGGGTGGAAGACCCGGCGGGTAAAGCTAAGGTTGATGAGGGCGAGCCGAAGCTACCTGCATCAAAGGGGAAAGAGGGATATTTATACCGTGGCGATGACCGACACCCAGATAAAATCTTTGAGCATGGTTTTAAGAGTAAAGGAGACAGCAATGACTTGTTGCTTCATTCCCTCGACAGCGATAACCCTCCGAGCAACTTTGTTAGTACGTCACCGTCTAGAGAGGTAGGGGTCGCATTTGCTACAGGCTTTTATATAAGAAGTGGGTATCTGTATACGTTGCGGAAAATACCAGGGCGTGATGTAAAGAAGGAGCTAAGAGAGAAATACAAGTTTGGAAATGAGGTTGAAATAGCAATACCTGAGCGTATAAATAGAGAAGATGTTCTCGGTGCAACCCCAGTGAGAGCTGATGGTCGCAGTACTGGGCCTACCATGCTGAATCCATACAGGAAGTAAAAAATGGAAACTGTAGAAATAACTATAAGCATTGATAATGAAAAGCAAAAAGCAATATTTATATGTGACACGGAAAAACTAACCATAAATTTCATTATGAAAAATGGCTTTAATAAAACCTATTCTGGAAGTAACTTCTATAATTGCTTTGGGTGTGTTAGGGAGGATAGTCCGGAGATTAAATTTCTTTGTAAAGGCTCTAAAATAAATGTTCGCCCGTCCAGTATGTCATCACAAATGTCCCTGGGTGTGAAAGCGTACGAACTGACATTGGGGAAACCCTCTTCATTAAGTGATTTGGTTAGTATTTTTGATTATGAAGAAAATGACTTAACAAACGATCCTAAGGTGCAGAAGGAGTTTTACATGCGCTGGCGAGACTCAATAGTAGGAAGTGATGATGACTAGAAGTGGAAAAAGTGACTATTTAAAATGAATGGGTAGCAACAGTTGTGTTGAATGTTATATGGCTGATTGTAAGCGGGGAGGAGTATGTGGTCGCAAGAGAAATAATATTGAGTATAAATGAAGTCAATGAGGCGGCTTACGTCGAGTGCGACAGGAAGATACCTGCTCTAACCATAATCATGGCAAACGGACTCAAAAAAACCTATACAGGCGAAGATATTTACATTTGCTTTGGATTGCTCAGAAAAGATTTCAAGGACGTAAAGTTCCTGTGCAAAGGAGCAAAGTTGAATGTCCACCCCTCTAGCATGTCTTCACAGATGTCCAACGGGATAATGGCGTATGAGCTTACTTTGGGAAAGCAAAGCAAAAGAGAAAACTTAGTGAATATTTTCGACTACGAAGAAAATGACATTACCAATGAAATACAAGAGCAAATAGATTTTTACGATCGTTGGTTTGATTCTCTTTAGTTTAATTGTTCCAATGGAAAGGAGGGGCGGATTTATTTTAGTTGTTTTCAAAAATAAATTCGTTACCTTTTCAGCCTCTGAGGAAGAGTGATCAATGACTATCAAGAGAATTTCTATAATCGTTGATAATAAAAGAGAGGAAGCTATATTGAATTTCGACGAGCGGAATCAAAGCATAAAACTCACGCTGAAAGATGGTTTTACCAAGTTTTTTACAGGGCAAGATATTTACGACTGCTTAGGTGGCATAATTAAAGAGTTTCCTCAGATAAAATTTCTCTGCAAGGGCGCGAAAATAAACGTACGACCATCCAGTATGTCGTCACAAATGACTTCTGGAATCATGGCTTATGAGCATGCTTTAGGTGTTCACGCCTCAAGAAAAGATGTGGTTAATATTTTTGATTATGAAGAGAGTGACATTGTCAGTGATCCACAAGAGCAAAAAGACTATTTTTTTCGCTGGTTGAAATCCCTTAAGTCGGAGTAGCTAATAACAAATAAGGGTGAATTTATTCTGGATTTATCGAAGAGCAACTCGTCCCCCTTTCACAGGTAGAGGGTGAAGCATGATTGAAAGAGAGATTCTTTTAATGGTTGATGGGGGCATTGAGGCGGCTGTAGTCGACTGTGACAGACAAAAAACAACATTAACCTTCATAAGAATGAATGGCTTTAGAAAAACGTATGTTGCACAGGATCTTTATGTTTGCTTGGGGTTGGTGAGGGCCGAATTTCCAAATATAAAATTCTTATGCAAAGGAGCAAAACTCAATGTTCACCCCTCTCGCATGTCCTCGCAAATGTCCTGCGGAGTAGTTGCGTATGAACTTAAATGGGGAAGGTCAAGTGAAGATGAAGATGTGGTAAATATTTTCGACTACGAAGAAAACGATATTACCAATGACATACAGGAGCAAAAAGATTTTTATCAGCGCTGGATAAAATCGTTAGTCGGGTAATTAGATCGTCAGGCCAGAGAGCATTTGTGGAGAGGGGGCTTGCCCGCGAGAAGGCGGTCTGTCAGTCGACTCTGGCAGAGGGACAGAATTATTTGTAGAAGCCGAAAGCAGGCTGACCTCTCACCACAAAACAATAATCCCTATAGGAAACCAAATGGAAACCACTGAAGTATATAGATCGTTCCCACGCTCTGCGTGGGAATGCCTCACTGGACG
>NZ_JBWKQB010000014.1:110261-151665 GCF_059418545.1 Pseudomonas sp. GW821-FHT07G10
CGGACGCTCCGCGTCCGCTTCGGCAGTGACGCAGAGCGTCACGGGCTGCATTCCCACGCAGAGCGTGGGAACGATCATTGGCGGATCTGACACCCAGTAATCAAAAAACAGGCGCCTCTGAGGTTGCCGGTTTTGTTTATGGTGCCATCTGCGCCCGTAGTCGCCGTCCGATCACGTTCAGCAGATCGCCGCCGTCGCGTAGCGGGATGGCGAGGACTCGGGCGAAGGAGTCGATCGTTCCCACGCTCTGCGTGGGAATGCCTCACTGGACGCTCCGCGTCCGCTTCGGCAGTGACGCAGAGCGTCACGGGCTGCATTCCCACGCAGAGCGTGGGAACGATCATTCGTAGCAGCTGCCGAAGGCTGCGTTCGAGTGCGCAGCACTCGTAAAATGGCAAACTTCGTCCTTTCAGAAGGACCGCATATCGCCTATTTGCGACCGCTTTGCAGCCGGACGCAGCCTTCGGCAGCTGCTACAGCAATAGGGCAAGCCTGCTCCAGCAACAAACCGCTATCCTTGGCCTCACCTCCCTCCAAACGAGTGTTCCCATGCTTGAGGTGCAAGGCGTGTTCAAGAGCTATGCAACACCGCAAGGTCCGTTGGCGGTGTTGCAGGGTGTCGACTTGCAGCTGCAACACGGCACCAGCCTGGCGCTGATGGGGGAGTCGGGCAGTGGCAAGAGCACATTGCTGCATCTGATTGCCGGGCTGGACAAGGTTGATCGCGGCAGTATTCGGATCGGCGAGCAGCGTCTCGATCAGATGAGCGAAGCGCAACTGGCGAACTGGCGCCGCACCGAGGTGGGCCTGGTGTTCCAGCAGTTCAACCTGATCAGCAGCCTGCGGGTCGAGGACAACCTGGCCTTTCAGGCGCGCCTGGCCGGGCGTTATGAGCCGGTCTGGCAAGGGCAGTTGATCGAGCGGTTGGGGTTGGGCGACTTGCTCAGGCGTTACCCGGAACAACTCTCTGGCGGTCAGCAACAACGGGTGGCGCTGGGACGTGCACTGGCTTCGCGCCCCGGTTTGCTGCTGGCGGATGAACCCACCGGCAGCCTCGACGAAACCACCAGTGATGAAGTGCTGAAGCTGCTCCTGGAGCTGCTCGACGACAGCCCGACCAGTCTGCTGATGGTCACCCACAGCCCAAGGGTCGCGGCCCGTCTGGCGCAAAGGGTGGTGCTGCATAACGGGCGTCTGGCCAGCGTGGGGGAGCGCTGAGGTGCGGGTTTTTTATGGAACATTGCGCGCGCTGCTGAGCCACTGGCGGCAGCACCCGGTGCAGTTTTTCAGTGTGCTGACCGGTCTGTGGCTGGCCACCGGCCTGTTGACCGGCGTGCAAGCGCTGAACAGTCAGGCCCGCGAAAGTTACGCGCGGGCCAGCCAGTTGATTGGTGGCGAACCCCAGGCCAGCCTGACTGCGCCCAATGGCGCGAGCTTTTCCCAAGCCTTGTTCATCAGCCTGCGCCGCGCCGGCTGGCCGGTGTCGCCGGTGTTGCAGGCGCGCCTGACGCTCAAGGGGCATGAAGATCAACGTCTGCAATTGATGGGGATCGAGCCGCTGTCGCTACCGGCCGGGTCTGCAGTGGCCGGGCAAGCGCTGCAGATGGCGCGGATTGTCGATTTCTTCAGCGCGCCGGGCAGCACCTGGATTGCTCCGCAAACCTTGCAGGTATTGGGCTATCGCGAAGGCGAACAACCGCTCGCGGCGAATGGGCAACGCTTGCCGCCGCTGCACAGCCAGGCCGACATGGCGCCCGGTGTGCTGCTGGTGGATATCGGTTTCGCACAACAGGTGTTGGGTATGCCGCAGCAGCTCTCGCGCCTGCTACTGCCCAAAGATTTCGCGGCGACGCAGCCGGTGTTGCCTGAAGACCTTGCCCGGCAGTTAGTGCTCAAACGCAGTGGCGAAGAAAACAACCTGTCGCGCCTCACCGAAAGCTTTCACCTGAACCTCGATGCCCTGGGCTTTTTGTCCTTCGTGGTGGGCCTGTTTATCGTGCATGCCGCCATCGGCCTGGCGCTGGAGCAACGTCGCGGATTGATGAGAACCCTGCGGGCCTGCGGAGTCAGTGCGCGCATGCTGATCTTCAGTCTGAGCATGGAGCTGGGTTGCCTGGCGTTGCTGGGCGGTATCGCCGGAGTTGCCAGCGGTTATCTGCTGGCCGGGATGCTGTTGCCGGATGTCGCTGCCAGCCTGCGCGGGTTGTACGGTGCCGAAGTGGCGGGGCAGTTGAGCCTGAGCCCGCTCTGGTGGTTGAGTGGTGTGGGCGTGAGTCTGCTCGGTGCGTTGCTGGCCGGCGCCAACAGTTTGCTGCGCGCGGCGCGTTTGCCATTGCTCGCACTGGCCAACCCGCAAGCCTGGCACCAGGCCTATGCCCGCTGGCTGCGACGCCAGGGCTGGGTGGCGGCGATGGCCGGTGGGGTCGCGGTACTGGCCTTGTTGCTGGGCGACAGTTTGACCAGCGGGTTTGTGCTGATGGCTTCTCTGTTCCTGGCGGCGGCATTGAGCTTGCCAGTGCTGCTCAATGCGCTGCTGAGTGTCGTGCTCAGGCGCAATCGCTCGGTGCTGGGCCAGTGGTTTATTGCCGATTGCCGCCAGCAATTGCCGGCCTTGAGTCTGGCGTTGATGGCGCTGTTGTTGGCGCTGGCCGCCAACATTGGCGCCGGCAGCATGACCGCAGGCTTTCGCCAGACCTTCAGTGACTGGCTCGAGCAACGTCTGACCGCCGAGCTGTACGTCAACCCGCAAAGTCCGGGGCAGGCGCGTGAGATTCAGGCGTGGCTGGGCCAGCAGCCGCAGGTCTCTGCGCTATTGCCCAGCTGGCAGGTGTCGATCCAGTTGCAGGGCTGGCCCGCGGATTTGTATGGCGTCATCGATCACCCGACGTATCGCCAGCACTGGCCATTGCTGCAAGTGCAGGGGGACAAACCCTGGGATCAGTTGGCCACAGACGACACGCTGATGCTCAGTGAACAATTGGCCCGTCGACTGAAGGTGCAATTAGGCGATCGGCTGACGATTCCAACGCCGCAAGGCCAATGGTCGCCGCGCATCGTCGGGATTTATGCCGACTATGGCAATCCCAAAGGCCATTTACTGGTCAACGCTGAACACCTGCAGCGCTTTTGGCCGCAACTGGCGCCGAGTCGTTTCAACGTGCGCATTGACCCTGCGTCCGCGCCGTCGTTGGTGCGCGCTCTGCAAGCGCGCTTTGCGCTGGACGACAACCGCATCGTCGAGCAGACGCAACTCAAGGGTTGGTCCACGCAGGTTTTCGAACGCACCTTTGCTGCCACCGCAGCGCTCAACAGTTTGACGCTGGGGGTTGCTGGCGTTGCGTTGTTTATCAGCCTGCTGACCCAGAGCCAGAGTCGTCTCGGGCAACTGGCGCCGTTATGGGCCTTGGGCGTAACCCGGCGTCAATTGATGCTGCTCAACCTGGGGCAGACCTGGTTATTGGCGGTGTTGACCTTGCTGCTGGCGTTGCCATTGGGGATGGTGTTGGCGTGGTGCCTGAACGCGGTAATCAACGTTCAGGCGTTTGGCTGGCGTCTGCCGCTGCGGATCTTCCCGTTGCAACTGTTGCAATTGATGGCCCTGGCGCTGTTGGCGACGTTGCTGGCATCGGCCTGGCCGCTGTTCAAGCTCTACCGCACTCGACCAGCCGATCTGCTCAGGACCTTTGCCCGTGAAGACTAAGTGGCTGCGGCTCAGTGTGCTGCTCTTGGCGCTGTGGCAATTGAGCGGCTGCGATGACGCGGCGCACAAAAACACCGACAGTTTTGCCGGGCTGGGCAATGAGGCGGCGGCTTTTACGCCCGTGATTCCCGGTAGACCGTTCATCTTTCCGGCAGATCACGGGCCTCACGATGGCTTTCGCATCGAGTGGTGGTACGTCACCGCCAACCTCAAGGACGATCAGGGACGCCGTTTCGGTGTGCAATGGACCTTGTTTCGCAATGCGCTGAACGCCGCGCCCGATCAACCCGGTTGGGGCAACCAGACCATCTGGCTGGGCCACGCAGCGGTGACTTCGGCCAGTCAGCATCACGCGGCCGAACGCTACGCTCGCGGCGGCGTCGGGCAAGCCGGAGTCAGTGCTGTGCCGTTCACTGCCTGGATCGATGACTGGAGTTTTGCCAGCCAGTCAGGCACCGAAAATCCATTGGCCGACCTGCAACTGCATGCCCGTGGGCAAGGCTTCAGCTATCAATTGCGCCTGATGTCGAGCAAACCCCTGGTGCTGCAAGGCGAGCAGGGTTTCAGCAAAAAGTCCGAACAAGGCCAGGCGTCGTATTACTACAGCCAGCCGTTTTTTCAGGCTGCGGGCAGCCTTGAAATCGACGGCAACGCCTATCAGGTCAGTGGCCCGGCCTGGCTGGACCGCGAGTGGAGCAGTCAACCGTTGACCGCCAGCCAAACCGGTTGGGACTGGTTTTCCCTGCACCTGGATAACGGCGAGCAGGTCATGCTGTTTCGGGTGCGCGAAAAGGACGGAACCTCGTATTTGACCGGGACCTGGATATTTGCCGATGGTCATGCGCAACCACTGCGCGGGGGCGACATCAGCCTCACGCCGCTGGTCACCTCTGATGTCGCGGGGCGCAAGATGCCGACCCGTTGGTCGGTGAAGATTCCCGGCAAAGGTCTGGACATCACCACTGTCGCGCTGAATCCCAACGCCTGGATGGCGCTGCGGATTCCTTACTGGGAGGGGCCGGTGCAGTTGAGTGGCAGTCATGCCGGCAGCGGTTATCTGGAAATGACCGGGTATTGAGCACGAGGGTTGAGGGTAGCTGCCTGACTGCCCATGGGCTCGACGCAATACGCTGACACAGTGCTTGTCAGAAATATTGTGACCAGATTTATTCAGATTTTGCTAACGGACAGATCGATCAGGTTCCATTAAAATCTACCCGTTCGCCCAGTGTAATGGCTCTTTACCGGTGCATGGATTGCCAGGCCAGTGCGCTGGGCGAACTCCCTTCTGATCGCTCAGCGACATTCAAGCGCACTCCAGATCCGGCACGCTTGATCCCATGGAACTCACTCACATCATGTCGATGACTGCACTGTCAGGCCAATGGCGGCAGATTCAGCGCGGCGCAGCACTCCAGGATCGAGCGCCGCTGGGTTTCGGCATACAGCGCCAGCTCATCGATGGTCGAACGGCCCAGGGCCTTCTCGAACTCTTGCCGGTTCGATTGTGAGGCGTAATGGCTTTGCGCGTCGTCCCCGAGGTTGGACTGGAAAATGCCCGCCGCACTGACCGGCAAAAAGTCCTCATACACCAGTGGCTCGACACGAAGGTAGTGCCCGCTGATCAAACCCTCCAACGTCGCCGGGTTCGACAGATCGCCTCCAGCAGCGAGGCCCTTTTCGGTGACGAAGTAGCGGAAGTACGCCAGGCCTTGTTGGCGCATGCCGGCGTAGGTGTCCGGGAATTCGCTGAAATGGGTTTGCAGCAGCGTGTTGTAGCGCTGAGCATTTTCTTCGTTGGGCAAATCCTTCAATTCATCGCGCGCGGCATTCAGCAAGCGGTCGTACAGCGCCCGGCCTGCCGGTGTCAGCGCCGCGCCACGTTGTTCGATTTCGCCGAAACGGGCGCTGTGGCTGCCGCTGGCCTGGCCCTGATCGACGAAGGCGATAGCTTCTTCCAGCGCCTTGAAGCTGGTCTGGCGCAGCAGAATCGGGCACTCACGGCGTGGCGGGCCTTCGATCACGGCTTTGGGGGTAATGCCGTGTCCGGGCATTTGCGCCTGGACCACATCGATGTCCAGGGTGCGCGGGGTCAGGTGATTGATGTGCGGCCCTTTGAAGGCCACCACGTCGGCCACCAAACGGTGCTGAGCGCTCAGTCGCTGGTACTGCTCGGCAGTGACGGTTGCGCTGTGATGCCAGCGAAACGTCTCCAGCGCCTGTTTGACGAATTCATCGGCGTCTTGTTCGTTGAGCCCGCCCTGGGTTTCGGACTTTTCGATCAGGGTCAGCGCGGTTGGGGTGAAGATCGAGCGCTTGGCCAGGACCGACTGGGCAAACTCGCGCAGCTCGGGATTTTCAATGAGTTCCAGCCTGAGCAACGAGGTGAACACCCGAAACGGGCTGATCTGCAACGACGCCTCATGCACTGCGCGGAACGCGGTGGAGTGCACCGGCACCCCGGCGGGCGTCAGGTCGTAATAGCCGACTGGCTGCATGCCCATGACCGCAAACAAGCGGCTGAGGGTCGCCAGTTCCTGGGCGGTACCGACGCGGATAGCGCCATGGCGCTCCAGGTCCAGGCGTTCGATTTCACCGGTGGTGCGCAGCTGTTGTGCAACGCTGCTGTCGGTGCTCAGCACCTGGGCGTTGGTCTGCGCTACCAGTTCCATCAGCGCGCCGTACAGCGGCACCTCTTCTCGATACATGTCCGACATCGCCCGTGAAAAGCGTTGGCGGATCAGGTCAGGGCTGACGAAGCTCTGGTTGCTCATAGACAGAATTCCCGGCGCAGTGAAATCGTGGGTTCAAGGAGGTATTTCGTTGCCCGATTCTGTTCGGGGCAGGGGGCACTGGCAAACGAAGTTTCTTCTGAACTTCATTCTGCAAATGACTGCACCCGCAATCCGCATTCCCCGTAGCAGCCTTCGGCAGCTGCTACGGTTCGCGTAACGGAAGCCCCCTCGCCACAAATTGACCACCGCGTATTGGCCAGCAAAACCGCTGCCGATGTCATGCCCAGAGCGCTCGCGGGTGCTTGCTCGAGGCGCTGACCGGTGATGGCTATTTGCCGTTCCCCTGATAGACTTCCAGCAAGCCCGCACGTAACAACCGGCGTCTCAGGATCCGTTCAGCAGCACAGAGGAGCTTTGGCCCCTATGCGACACACTGGAGGAAAGGGACTTTCACTGGCCAGGAGGCTGTACACCTCGCGAATGTTGGGCTTTGCCCTGGGCCTCCTTTGTGTGGGAGGCGCGATGTATCCGCTCAATCCATCGCGCTGGGTGTGGGGGCTCATGCTATTGAACGGCATTCTCTGGCCGCATCTGGGCTATCAATGGGCACGCCGGTCGAAAGTGCCCTACCACGCTGAACACCGCAATATACTGATCGACTCGTTTCTCGGCGGTTTCTGGGTCGCCGCCATGCACTTCAATCCCTTGCCCAGTGCGACCACGCTGTCGATGATGGCGATGAATAATGTCGCCATTGGCGGTATACGCTTTCTGCTGGCCGGTTGTGTCGCTCAGGTATTGGGTATCGCCACCGCGCTGCTGATTTTTTCACCGGCATTCATTCCCCAAACCAGCCCTGTGCAGCTGTATGCCTGCCTGCCGCTATTGATGCTTTACCCCTTGGTGCTGGGGTGGATCTGTTATCGGCAAGCCGACACGCTGGGGCGGCACAAGCGTGAGTTACTGGCGCTCAGCCGTACCGACAGCCTGACTGGCCTGCTGAACCACGGGGCCTGGAAGGACCAACTGGAGGTCGAGTTCCAGCGTTGTCAGCGCCAGCAGCAAGGCGGGGCCATCGCACTGATTGACATCGATCACTTCAAAGCCATCAATGACACTTACGGCCACGTCGCCGGAGACCTGGTGCTGCGTCAGTTGAGCAGAATTCTCAAGCAAAACCTGCGCGCCAGCGATCAGGCGGGGCGTTATGGTGGCGACGAGTTTTGCGTGATCCTGCCGGACGTGCCGCTGGCCAATGCCGCTCAGGCCATGGATGCCCTGCGTGATCGCTTCGCCTGCCTGGGCTATGAGCAAACCCCGGCGATGAAGGTCAGCCTGAGCATCGGGCTGGCCGCGTTCAACCCGGCGCACAGCGATGCAACCCTTTGGCTCAATGACGCCGACCAGGCGTTGTACGAAGCGAAAACCATGGGCCGTAATCGGGTCATTTGCTGCACGGATGGAGCGCTGCACCGGGTGTTGCTCAACCGGGTGTGAGGCGGGTTGAATGAAGCGAGTGCTACGGTACGCGGTGAGCCTCAGGCGGCGACGGCTTGTCGCTGATGCGCCGCCAGACGCACGGCGCGGACCGAGTTGCCCGGCTGCAGTTGCAGGCGCTTGGCGGTGAGGCGATCGATCACCAGGTGGCTGCCCACCAGCCGCGCCTTGGCGGCAGTGATGCGGCAGTTCTCAAGGCGGCGGTTGTGGATCAGCCAGACCGGTGCTTCGTCGTCCGGTGTGCCAATGGCCAAGGTCAGCGGCTTGCTGTCGCGCACTGTGCGGATATCTGCGATTTGCGCCTCAATGACTGGCCCGCCGTCAAAGATGTCGATATAGCCCTGATGGGAAAAGCCTTCGGCCTGCAGAATGTTCAGCGCCCGCTCGGTGTTCTTGTGCGCCTTGCCGATCACCGCCTGCGCTTGCTCGCTGAGCAGGCAGGTGTAGAGCGGTTGACGCGGCATCAGCTCGGCGATGAAAGACTTGTTGCCCAGCCCGGACAAGTGATCGGCCTGGCTGAAATCCATCTTGAAGAAGTGCCGGCCCACGCTGTCCCAGAACGGCGAGCAGCCGTATTCGTCGGCGCTGCCGCGCATTTCGGCGATCAGTTTGTCGCCGAACAGGTGCGGGAATTCAGCGACGAACAACAGGCGCGAAATGGACAACAGCCGACCGTTGCTGCCCTTGCGCTGATCGGGCCGCAGGAACAGCGAGCAGACTTCCGATTGACCGGTCATTTCGTTGTTGAGAAACAGCGTCGGTATCTGCCGTTGGATGCCGAGCTCTGGAGACGAATTGACGGTCAAGCCAACCCGGTAGTTGTACCAGGGCTCCCGCAGGCCGACGGCGCCGGCCAGCGCGCTGACACCCACCACTTGCTGATCGTCGTCTTCAAGCACGAACAGGTAGTCCGCGTCGGCGCGTTCGACCTGTTCGGCAAAGGTCCGCTGTGCCCAGCGCAGACGATGGGCCAGGCGCTCCTTGTTGGCCGGCAGGGTAGTGAACCCCGGGCCGGCACGTTGGACCAGGTCCAGCAGCGCGGGCAGGTCGGTGATACGAGCCGGGCGTACGATCATGGTGCAGCTCCTTCGTCGCGCCGAGTCCGGCACGGTGGTGTGGCGCGGTTCAAAGCGCAATCAGCCGGACCTGGCTGCCTTCAGCAAGCTTCAAGACGGCGAGCATTTCTGCGTTCAGGCTGACCGGCTGGCCCGGGGTCCAGTCCAGCTCGACAACAATCGCCCGATAGTTTTCCAGTGAGTCATTGCTCACCAGGTACGCAGCGCCGGTGCCAGCCTGTGGGCTGAGACGAGCACTCACCGTCTGGCTGTGAGCGATGGAGCGAATGCTCGAGGTCCGGGCAAAAAGCGTGGGACCGCCGTCGAAAATATCGACGTAGCTGTTGGCTTCGAAACCCTCGCGCAGAAGTATGTCCATTGCGTCCTGGCCCGCCGGATGGGCCTGGCCGATGCAGTCCTGGGCGGCCTGCGAAAGCATGGGGACATAGATCGGGTATTGCGGCATCAGCTCGGCCAGAAAGGTCCGGCTCTTCAAACCGCAGAGGCGTTCGGCCTCGGCATAGGGCAGGTCGAAAAAATGCTTGCCAAGCGCATCCCAGAACGGGGATTCGTCGTCTTCATTGCTGTAACCGACGATCTCGCTAATGGTCGCCTCGGCAAAGCGCCGGGAATGGGCGGCCATGAATAAAAGGCGCCCGCGTGAGCTCAACTCGGCGAAAGGCGTTTGCGCCAGCGTCGAATCAACATGAAAGCCACACAGCAAAGTCTGCCCGTTCAGGTCATGACACAGCGACAGGGCCGGTACCTCGTGCTGGATGTTCAGTTCATGCGAGGTGCTGGTGAACATCCGGTTGCGCAAGCTGTAAAACGGCTCTGACAAACCAGTGGTCGCGACGATTTCCGAGCAGCCCATCAGACGCTCGTTGGTCGTGTCCTCCAGAACGAACAGGTAGCTTTGGTCACCATGGGTCTGGACATCGCTGGCGAACGAGGTGCTGGACGCGAGAATTTTTCCGTGCAGGCGCCGGGTGTCGTCCGGCAAGGACGTCACGCCCACCAGGCTGTCACGGGCAAGGCGTTGCAAACCGGGCAGGTCGGTTAACTTGACTGGACGTAAGACCAGCATGGATGCACTCCTGTATCAAAGGGTTCAGCGCCGCCTCGCCCGAGGGCGATGAACTTCGATGAACTTGACTATCACTGTCGGTTTCCACGCGTTTCAACGCCTGCCGCTGGAACACTCTGCGGCTGCGTACTTTTTTGCGCTCTTGCTGGCGCTTGGTGATGGTTGCCCGAGACCTGTCCTGGTCTCGGATAACGGCTGGATCCGTGTTAAAGAGCCTCGGGCACTATTTTTCCTCCAGCAGATGAGTGGTGAATTCGGCCCGCAGCGCATCAATGCCCTCCAGACGATCACCGGGATTGGGGGTGTGCAATGACAGACAGGCGATCAGCGCCTCAACCTGGGCCAGCGCCGGGACCAGCGTATCGAATGCCGAAACCGACTCCACGGGAGAGCTGATCACCAGGTCGGCCATTTCACGTAGCGGTGAGGCGTAAATGTCGGTGAACAGCACCACCCGGGCATGCCGGCTCTTGGCCGCACTGGCAACGCGCAGCGCCAGGGACTGATAGCGGCGATAGTCGAAGAGCAGCACGATGTCCTGACGTTGCACCTCGAACAGGCGCTCGGGAAGCTGAGCATTGTCTTCCAGGGCGAAGCAACCGGAACGCAGCAGGCGCAGATGGTTGAGCAGGTAGTTGGCCAGAAAACTGCTGAAGCGTCCGCCAAAGCAATGCACTTGATGGCGCGGCTCGAGCAACCATTCAACCAGAATGCGCACGTCCTCGGGCTGGGTCAGTGCCTGGGTTTCGAGCAGGGCGCGATGGCTGTCCATCAGATAATGGGTCCAGGCATCGCCTTGTTTGATCTCTGAGCGGGGTTGTAACAGGGCGCTGGGGGAGCGCAGGCGATCATCCATGTCGCTGAGCAAGGCTTCGTGGAAATCGGCATAACCGTTGAAGCCCAGCTTCTTGACCAGGCGCACGATGGTGGGATCACTGACGCCGGCGCGTTCCGCCAGGCGTGACATCGGGCCCAGCCCATTACGCGGATACTGGTCCAGCAATGCGCGAATGACCTTGCGCTCCGAGGGCGTCAGATCAAGGGCGGGATCTGTGATCAGTTCTCTGAGAGAGGGCATCCAGGCTCCTGCAGGATGGATGTGTCGCTTTTATTTCATAGTCCGTTAAAACAGTATTTATGTAGCTTACGTTACATGTCTAGTGAATTTTTGTATGGGGCGAAAAGGCCAAAAATGGGGCGAAAGCCCTATCCGAAGGAGGCGGCGGACGTTTCGCTATCTGTTGTGGGCCAGTTCCCTGAAGGCCCACGAAAACCCCACGAGAGTCCTCACTTGATTCGACAAATTGGGAAAGTGCCTGCGACAAGTGATACAAACGCCCGGACAGCGTATCGATTGCCATAACCCGAGTGATTTCCCTTGCAAGCCACCCGCCTGACCCTGATCTGCCACGCCCGAACCGTCGCACAGAAACTGGCGCGTTTTGCGTTGGACGAGTCCCTGGAAATGGATTGGCAAGCGGCGCGGGGCTCGCGAGCCGGGAGCTTTAAACGCTTGCCACAATTGCTCAGCGCGCCGGAGACCCGGGCCAGGCAAACCGCCGAGCTGTTTGGGGCCCGGATGCAGATCGTACCTGCGCTGCGTGATTACGATGTCGGCCGTTGGCAAGGCCTGCGGATCGATGACCTGCAAAAGAATGAACCCGAGGCACTCCAGGCCTGGCTGACCGATACCACCTGCGCGCCCCACGGTGGCGAGTCAGTGGCGCAACTGTGCGAGCGGGTGGCTGATTGGCTCCAGACGTTGCGCAACACGCCGGGGCACGTGGTAGCGATCACTCATCCGTTCGTCATTCGCGCGGCGATTGTTCATGTCATGCAGTGCCCGCCCGCGGCCTTTAATGTGATCGATGTCGAGCCGTTGTCGGCGACCGAGTTGCGGTTTAATGGTCGGTGGCGGCTGCGTTTGCAGGAAAACGGCTCAGAGACGGAGACGATCACCCCATGAAGAAAATCCTGATCATCGGTATCGGTGCCGGTAACCCCGAATACATCACCGTTCAGGCCGTCAATGCGCTGAATCGGGTCGACGTGTTTTTCATCATGGACAAGGGCCAGAGCAAGGTAAAACTCACTGACCTGCGCCGTGACATCTGTGAGCGCTACATCACCGATCACGACTATCGCTTCGTCGAAGCCCACAGCCCCGAACGCGTCCGTGGCGACGTGGACTACAGCGCAAGCGTCCATGATCTGAATCGCGACAAGCAGCAGACTTTCGAGCGGTTGATCACCGGCGAAATGCAGGACAACGAATGTGCAGCGTTTCTGGTGTGGGGCGATCCGGCGCTGTACGACAGCACCATCAGAATTTTGCAGGCGATCCTCGCGAGTGGCCGTTGCACCTTCGATTTCGAGGTCATCCCCGGCATCACCAGCGTCCAGGCGCTGGCGGCACAACATAAAGTGCCGTTGAACAGTATTGGCCGATCAGTCGAAATCACCACCGGGCGCAGGCTTGCTGCCGGGTTGGTCAGCGATGCCGATAGCGTCGTGGTGATGCTCGATGCCGAAGATGCCTATCGGCAGGTTGCCGATCAGGATCTGGATATCTATTGGGGCGCCTATCTGGGTACGCCGGACGAAATCCTGATTGCCGGCAAACTGAAGAATGTTGCCGACGAGATCGAGCGGGTGCGTAAAGCGGCGCGCCAGGCCAATGGCTGGATTATGGATACCTACTTGTTACGCAAGCCTGAGGGTCCGCAGGACTGAAGGGGGTCACGGTCTTGCCGGTGGCGGTCACTGGCATTGCCCGGTGGCTGAACTATAAGAAGTACCAGGGAACGTTTCTGATGCGACGGACCCGCAGGCAGGCGGTGTATTCCTGACGCCGCTTAATCCAGCTCGAAACCCATCGCAGGTATCACCATGCAAACCCGTCTCGGATCCGCTCTCGCGCCGTTTCTGCTCGGTCTTTGCGCCGCTGCCATTCTGGGAGGCTGTGCCGGTTCCCAGGATCGATCCGCCGAAAACCGCCAGGCCTGTGTCAATGCCGGTTACAAGCCCGGCACCGACAGCTTCACTAACTGCATGATGCAATCGGACACCCAGCGCAGTAAGGCCACCGCCGACAGGCAAACCGACAAAAACCAGCCGCCTGACGCCGAGGTGGCGGTCCCGATCCCGGCCCCGGTCTCGAAAGGTTGCCAGACCACCGAAAGCACTGAAGTCAAAGGTGCTGCAACGCAGGCGGGGCAGACCACCAGCACGCGTACCTCATCGGTGTGTGGCGGTCAATGAAGAGACTGATCATCGCCAGGCCGATTTCTTCTGCGCCCCAACGTACCGCAGAGAGTCAGCCAGAGCTGGGGCCGACGTCGACCATTCAGCGCGCCGCCGAAGCCTTTATTCTGTTTAATCTTCTGGAGAACGGTTCATGGCTCGCGCATCAGAATTCATCGATATCCCGGCTTCGGCCGAACAGGTCTGGCGATTGATTGGCGGCTTCAATTCGCTGCCGGACTGGTTACCCTTCATCCCGAAAAGCGAACTCAGCGATGGCGGCCGCGTGCGCAGCCTGCAAACGCTGGACGGTCTGGTGATCGTCGAGCGCCTGGAGGCCTTCGACAATGCGGCGCGCTCCTACAGCTACTCGATCAGCCAGGCACCGTTTCCGGTCACTGATTACCTGGCCACATTGCGCGTCGAAAACCTGGAAAGCGGGCAGACCTCGCGAGTCACCTGGTCGGGCCGCTTCACACCGGTCGGCGTGAGCGACGAGGCGGCGGTGGAGCTGTTCACCGGCATCTACCGCGAGGGACTGGCGGCATTGCGGGCCAACTTTCCGGATTGAAGTGTGTTGTTTCAGATCGTTCCCACGCATGTCAGATCGTTCCCACGCTCCGCGTGGTAACGCATCCCGTGACGCTCTGCGTCACAGCCGAAGGCGGACGCGGAGCGTCCATGGCTGCATTCCCACGCGGAGCGTGGGAACGATCAACGACGCGGAGCGTGGGAACGATCTGACGATCAGAAGTCCTGCTTCAGGTCGCCGGAGTCGAGATGAACGCCTCGAGTTGCTCGGCATATGCCGTGAAACGACTGACCAGTGGGAACTGCGCAACATCGACCTGGTCGGCGATCACCAGTTGGGTAAAGCTCCAGGCGACGGCGAGGGTGATGCCGTCCTGAGCGATCGAGCCGTCCATTTTCAGCGGCTGTCTGAGCAGCTCTCGTTCCAGCTCGGAATACGCCGCCAGCAACTGCCCATGAACACGCTCCAGCCACGGTGCATGTTGTTTCTCGGCAGGTCGCAGGTTCCTCTCGTAATAGATCTGAACCGATTTCTCGTTGGCTGCCATTGCCAGCCCTATCAGCCGCAGGGAACGCAGGCGCTGCTTCAGGTCGGCGGGCATCAGGCTGTTGCCGGGGCCGGCCAACGCCTCCAGATACTCGATGATCAAGTTCGAGTCCATCAGCACTTCGCCGTCGCCCAGAACCAGCGTCGGAGCCTTGACCACCGGGTTGATCCGCTGGAATTCTTCGAACCCCCGGAACACCGAAATCGACGCATGTTCGAACGGGATATCCAGGCATTTCAGGGTAATGGCGACGCGTCGAACGTAAGGTGAATCCAGCATTCCGATCAGCTTCATGTACAGCTCCTTGTGATGAGCAACGGTGCGATGACGGGGGCTAATTTAGCGCTAAACCTTCCGGGTTGACCATCCTCTTGAACAGGGTGTTTATGCCCGGGTTGGGTGCCCATTCGCCAGCTATGCTTGCTAATCCAAAGGCTGAGCTGAAGCAGGAGACCTGATATGTCCGCCGTTAAAACTGCGCTGGTCCTGGCCGGTGGCGGCAGTCTGGGGGCTGTTCAGGTCGGCATGTTGCGGGCGCTGGTCGAGGCCGGTGTTTCTTTCGATCTGGTGATCGGCGCGTCGGTGGGGGCCATCAATGGCGCGTATTTCGCGGCCAAACCCAATGCCCGGGGCGTCGCCGAGCTGGCGGACTTCTGGCGAGGCTTGCACAAGGGGGATGTGTTTCCGTTCTCGCTGATCGATACCCTGGCCGCGATCCTGCGGCGTCGAGGTTTTTTGCTGCAGTCTTCGGCGCTGGAGCATTTGGTGCGCCGCGCGCTGCCGGTCACGTTGATCGAAGACACCGAGCTGCCCCTGTATATCGTCACCACCAACCTGCTCACTGGCGCCGAAGAACTGCTGTCGAGCGGCAGTGCCGAATCGACTTCAGCCAGACTGATCAATTGCTGCAACGGGCCTATCAGCAAACCCTGAGCTGGATCGAGAAGGGCGGGCTGGTGCGTACCGGGGTACCGGGTTCATTACAGGCCCACACTCACCACGCGAAGTAGTCAGCTTGCGCTAATCCTCAAACCCCACCTGCTCGTGAATCTCATCGACCTTCAATTCCAGTCGATAGGCCACGGCGATAAACAGCGCCTGGCACAAGCACAAGGTCGCACTCAGCGAGCGGAAGGCGAACGAGCTGCCCTCATTGACCAGCAGCACCGTATTGGCCCGCTTGGCCAGGGGCGAAAGGTTGCTGTCGGTGATGATCAGGGTTTTCGCCTGATGCAGCTGGGCGATACGCAGGCAGTGCTGGGTTTCCTTGCCGTACGGCGTGAAGCTGATGGCGATCACCAGGTCGTTGGCGCGCACGCTGCGCATCTGTTCGCGATAACTGCCGCCCAGCCCCGAGACCAGGTGAATACGTTTGTTGGTGTGTTGCAGGTTGTAGACCAGGTAATCGGCCACCGCGAATGAACGACGCACGCCGACGACGTAGATATTGTCCGCATTCACCACCAGATCCACGGCCTTGTCGAACGCCTGGTCGTCCAGTTCCAGGCCCAGACGCTCGATGCCCGACAGCGTGGCGTTGACGCATTCGCGCGCCAGATCGCCGCCGCTAGCTTTCTGCGACTTGTTGGCGATCATGCTGCGAATGCGCTGCTGGTAGTTCTGCACCGGCGTGGTTTTGTGGGTATAGGCCTCGCGAAACAGCGCCTGCATCTCACTGAAGCCACTGAAGCCGAAGCGCTGGGAGAAGCGCACGATGGCCGAGGGATGCACTTCGCATTCACGAGCAATGTCGCTGATGCGGTCGACCATGATCCGGTCGCTTTGCTGGCTCATGTAGCTGGCGATGCGTTTGAGCTGGCGCGGCAGGCTTTCGTATTCGTCGGTGATCAGCTGCAGCAGACGCTCGGCATTGATCGGGGGGCTGAGGAGGTCGCTCTCGGGCGGACTCTCGGGCGTAGCCGGCTGATCGGTGCGGGACATAAAAAATCCTTCTGGCTTGTTCTTATAGGGACGGCTAGTGAATGCCGGCCCTCGACAATAGGTTGGCTGTGCGCAGTCTACAGGGTAGGCGCAAATAAAATCTTGAGTGTGAAGTCAGGTGATGGATTGCTGAATCGATCCACTGTGTCTGGATCAGTCCTGGAAAAGTTTATTGGAAAAAATATTCCATGTAAAAAATTTATAGAATAAATATTGATTGGCGCCGCGAGACGTTTTAGTCTGGCCCCACACCAAGAGTGTTCGGCGCCTCCACAGCGGCGAACGCAGGCTGATAAAAATAACAGGAGCCAGCATGGGCCAGACTCGTTTTGCCAGTGGGCGTCAATTGGATCTGATCTGCCTCGGACGCCTTGGCGTCGACCTCTACGCACAGCAAGTGGGTGCGCGGCTGGAGGATGTCAGCAGTTTCGCCAAATACCTGGGTGGTTCATCGGCGAACATCGCCTTTGGTACCGCACGCCTGGGCCTTAAATCGGCGATGTTGAGCCGGGTAGGGGACGACCATATGGGCCGTTTTCTGCTCGAATCCCTGGCCCGCGAAGGCTGCGACATCAGCGCTATCAAAATCGATCCTGAACGCTTGACCGCCATGGTTTTGCTGGGGCTCAAGGACCGCGAAACCTTTCCCCTGGTTTTCTACCGTGAAAACTGCGCCGACATGGCGTTGCGCGCTGAAGACATCCAGGAATCCTTCATCGCTTCCAGCAAAGCCTTGCTGATCACTGGCACGCATTTCTCCACGGACGGCGTGTACAAGGCGAGCATCCAGGCGCTGGAATATGCCCGCAAGCACAACGTCAAGCGGGTGCTCGACATCGACTACCGCCCGGTGCTCTGGGGCCTGGCCGGCAAGGCTGACGGCGAAACCCGTTTCGTCGCCGATCAGAAGGTCAGCCAGCATGTGCAGAAAATTCTCCCCGGCTTTGACCTGATTGTCGGCACTGAAGAAGAGTTTCTGATTGCCGGCGGCAGCGAAGACCTGCTCACTGCGCTACGCACGGTGCGTTCGCTGACTGCCGCAACCCTGGTGGTCAAGCTTGGTCCGCAAGGTTGCACGGTGATTCACGGGGTGATCCCGGTGCGTCTCGAAGACGGCGCGATCTATCCCGGTGTGCGGGTCGAAGTACTCAACGTGCTTGGGGCCGGCGATGCCTTTATGTCGGGCTTCCTCAGCGGTTGGCTGGAGGATGCGAACGACGAGCGTTGCTGCCAGTTGGCCAATGCCTGCGGCGGTCTGGTGGTGTCGCGGCATGCCTGTGCCCCGGCGATGCCGACCCCTGCCGAACTGGATTACCTGTTCAACAGCCCGGTGCCGATTACCCGACCCGATCAGGACGTGGTGCTGCAACGCCTGCACCAGGTCAGTGTGCCGCGCAAAGCCTGGAAGCAACTGTTTATCTTTGCCTTCGACCATCGCGGGCAACTGGTCGAGCTGGCGCAAAAGGGCGGCCGTGACCTCAACAGCATTGGCCAACTCAAGCAGTTGTTCATCAAAGCCGTGGAGCGGGTCGAGGCCGATTTGCGCAAGCAAGGCATTGAAGCGGATGTCGGGCTGTTGGCCGATCAGCGCTTTGGTCAGGATTCGTTGAACGCCGCCACCGGTCGCGGCTGGTGGGTCGCGCGTCCGGTGGAAGTCCAGGGTTCGCGGCCATTGGCTTTCGAGCACGGTCGTTCGATCGGCAGCAACCTGATCGCCTGGCCTCAGGAGCAGATCATCAAATGCCTGGTGCAATTCCACCCCGACGACGAGCCGATGCTGCGTCTGGAACAGGAAGCGCAAATCAAGGGCCTGTACCAGGCGGCGCAAGTCAGCGGCCATGAATTGCTGCTGGAAATCATCCCGCCCAAAGATCATCCCTCGCCTCATCCGGACGTGCTCTATCGCGCCATCAAGCGCCTGTACAACCTCGGCATCTTCCCGGCCTGGTGGAAGATCGAAGCGCAAAGCGCTGCCGAATGGGAGCAACTCGATGCACTGATTCAAGAGCGCGACCCTTACTGCCGGGGCGTGGTGCTGCTGGGCCTGAATGCGCCGGCCGCAGCCCTTGCCGAAGGTTTTCAGCAGGCCAGTCAGAGCAAGACCTGCCGTGGCTTTGCTGTCGGCCGGACGATTTTTCAGGAACCCAGCCGGGCCTGGATGGCCGGTGAAATCGATGATGAAGCATTGATTCAGCGGGTGCAGGGCACCTTTGTCGAATTGATCGAGGCCTGGCGTGCTGCTCGCGCTTGAAACTGATTTGTGTGTGAACACTGGACCTGTGGGAGCGAGCTTGCTCGCGATGACGGCGGCACATTCAACATCAATGTGATCGTCATACCGCTATCGCGAGCAAGCTCGCTCCCACAGGGTTCTGCGCCACATTCAATGGTTAATGTAAAAACAATAAAAGGTGCAGCCATGCCCGCAATCCGAATTGGCATCAACCCGATCTCCTGGAGCAACGACGACCTGCCATCGCTGGGCGGTGAAACGCCGCTGAGCACTGCGTTGAGTGAGGGCAAGGAGATCGGCTACGAAGGTTTCGAGCTCAACGGCAAGTTTCCCAAAGACGCCAAGGGTGTCGGCGATGTGCTGCGGCCCTACGACCTGGCGCTGGTCTCCGGCTGGTACTCCAGCCGTCTGGCCCGGCGTTCGGTGGCCGAGGAAATCGACGCCATCGGCAGTCACGTCGAGCTATTGGCGAGGAACGGCGCGAAGGTGCTGGTCTATGGCGAAGTCGCCGATTCGATTCAGGGCCAGCGCATTCCACTGGTCGAGCGCCCGCGTTTGCATACCGAACAGGCCTGGCAGGAGTACGCCGACAAGCTCACGGAGCTGGCGCGTTTCACCTTGTCCCAGGGCGTGCGCCTGGCGTACCACCACCATATGGGCGCCTACGTCGAATCGCCGACGGACATCGACACGCTGATGAGCCTGACCGGCAGCGAAGTCGGCCTGCTGTTCGATTCGGGTCACTGCTACATGGGCGGCGGGGAACCCCTTGAGGTGCTGCGCAAACATATCGACCGCGTTTGCCATGTGCATTTCAAGGACGTGCGCAAACCGGTGGTGCAGCTGGCGCGCAACAACCTCTGGAGTTTCCCGGACTGCATCATCAACGGCACCTTTACCGTGCCCGGCGACGGCGATATCGACTTTGCCGCGCTGCTCGACGTGTTGCTGGCCGCCGATTATCACGGCTGGCTGGTGGTCGAGGCCGAGCAGGATCCGGCCGTTGCGCCGAGTTATGTCTACGCGAAAAAGGGTTACGACACGCTGCGTGGTCTGCTCAATGCCGCCGTATCTAACCGGAGCACTGGAAAATGAGTCTTTTGCTCAAAAGCAAGGCGCACGGCCAGACCATGGTCGAGCTGGGCGCCGGTGAGCTGGAGTACGTCGGGTTCGCCGCCTACCGCTTGAGCCTTGGCGAAACCCTGCCGGTCAGCGCTGGTGATAAAGAGCTATGTCTGGTACTGCTCAGTGGTCGGGTCACGATTCAGGGCGAAGCGCCGGGGCAGGGTGCGTTCAATTGGGACAACATCGGCGACCGGCAGTCGGTGTTCGAGGACAAGTCTCCGTTCGCCGCCTACTTGCCTCCGCAGAGTCAGGCGCAAGTGGTCGCCTTGAGCGATGTGCAGATCGCCGTCTGCGCTGCCCCCGGCTCGACCACCAACGGCCTCGGCCCACGGCTCATCAAACCGCAGAACATGAAGCGCAGCGTGCGCGGCAAAGGCGCCAACACCCGTTATGTCTGCGACATCCTGCCAGACACCGAGCCGGCCCATTCGCTGCTGGTGGTGGAGGTGCGTACGCCTTCCGGGCATTCGTCGAGCTACCCGCCGCACAAGCACGACACCGACGACTTGCCGCACCAGAGCTTTCTCGAAGAGGCCTATTACCACCAGATCAACCCGCCCCAGGGCTTTGTGTTTCAACGGGTCTACACCGATGACCGCAGCATCGACCAGGCCATGGCCGTGGAAAACAGTGATTTGGTGGTGGTACCCAAGGGCTATCACCCGGTCAGCGTGCCCTACGGTTACGAGTCGTATTACCTGAACGTGATGGCCGGGCCCAAACGCGTCTGGCAATTCCATAACGACCCGCAGCACAGCTGGCTGCTGGATCTGTAGGCCTGACTGCGCTTTCAACTTTCAGACGGAGAACAAGAACAATGAGTGACGCCCAGGTAATCGGTCATTACATCAACGGCCAGGTGCAGGACAGTGGCAGCGAACGCTTCAGCAATGTCTTCAACCCGGCCACCGGCAGCGTTCAGGCACGGGTCGGACTGGCGAGCCAGAAGACCATCGACGAAGCCGTCGCGTCGGCCTTGAAGGCGTTCCCGGCCTGGTCCGAACAATCGTCCCTGCGTCGCTCGCGAGTGATGTTCAAGTTCAAGGAACTGCTGGATCGTCATCACGACGAACTGGCGCAAATCATCAGCCGCGAACACGGCAAAGTCTTTTCCGACGCCAAAGGCGAGGTCACTCGCGGCATCGAGATCGTCGAGTACGCCTGCGGTGCGCCGAGCCTGCTCAAGACCGAGTTCAGCGACAACATCGGCGGCGGCATTGATAACTGGAACCTGCGTCAGCCGCTGGGCGTCTGCGCCGGCGTCACCCCGTTCAACTTTCCGGTGATGGTGCCGTTGTGGATGATCCCGATCGCGCTGGTGACCGGTAACTGTTTCATCCTCAAGCCGTCGGAGCGCGACCCTTCGGCCAGTTTGCTGATGGCGCGCCTGCTGACCGAGGCCGGTCTGCCGGACGGCGTGTTCAACGTCGTTCAGGGCGACAAGAGCGCGGTCGATGGTTTGCTGCAGCACCCGGACATCGAGGCGATTTCCTTTGTCGGTTCGACGCCGATTGCCGAGTACATCCACCAGCAAGCCACCGCGCGTGGCAAACGCGTGCAGGCGCTGGGCGGGGCGAAGAACCACATGATTGTCATGCCCGACGCGGATCTGGATCAAGCCGCCGACGCGTTGATCGGTGCTGCGTATGGTTCGGCCGGTGAGCGCTGTATGGCGATTTCGATTGCCGTGGCGGTGGGCGACGTCGCTGACAGGCTGATCGAAAAGCTGCTGCCACGCATCGACCAGCTCAAGGTCGGCAACGGCATGCAGGGCGACAGCGACATGGGGCCGCTGGTCACTGCCGAGCACAAGGCCAAGGTCGAAGGTTTCATCGACGAGGGTGTGGCCCAGGGCGCGCAACTGATTGTCGACGGTCGACACTTCAAAGTGCCGGGTGCAGAGAACGGCTTCTTTGTCGGCGCGACGCTGTTCGACAAGGTCACGACCGAAATGAGCATCTACCAGCAGGAAATCTTCGGTCCGGTACTGGGCATTGTCCGGGTCGCGGATTTCGCCAGCGCCGTGGCACTGATCAACGCTCACGAGTTTGGCAACGGTGTGTCCTGCTTCACCAGCGACGGCGGCATCGCCCGGGTGTTCGCGCGCAGCATCAAGGTCGGCATGGTCGGCATCAACGTACCGATTCCGGTACCGATGGCCTGGCATTCCTTCGGCGGCTGGAAGCGCTCGCTGTTCGGCGACCACCATGCCTACGGCGAAGAAGGCATCCGTTTCTACAGCCGCTACAAAAGCGTGATGCAGCGCTGGCCTGACAGCATCGCCAAAGGCCCGGAATTCAGCATGCCGACTGCCAAGTAATTCAGCGTTTACCCCGAATGCATAACCTTCAATGCGGAGAATAAGAAAAATGAGCCAGCCCCTGCGTTTCGCCCTGAACCGTATGGTCGCCCCACGGTTGTCACTGCCGGACTTCATTGACCTGGCGGTGACCTTGAAAGCCGATGCCATCGAGATCCGCAACGACCTCAAAGGTGTCGAGATCGAAGACGGTACGCCGCCGGCTCGGGTCCGTGAGTTGTGCGCGGCCCAAGGGATCAAGGTGCTGTCGATCAACGCGCTGTATCCGTTTGATGTGTGGAACGACGAACGCCGGGCGCAAACCCTCAAGCTCGCCGCCTATGCCCGCGACTGCGGTGCAGAAGGATTGGTCATGTGCCCGCTCAATGATCGTGCCGATCCGCGCACAGCGGCCGAGCGCAACGCCGGGTTGCGCACGGCACTGAGCGAATTGGCGCCGATCCTGCGCGAGTACGGGATTCTCGGCTTTATCGAACCGCTGGGTTTTGAGGAGTGTTCTCTGCGGCGCAAGCGCACGGCGGTGGATGCGATCAAGGCGATTGGCGGGCTGGATGTTTTCCGCCTGGTGCATGACACCTTTCACCATCACCTGGCCTGCGAGCATGAATTCTTCCCCGAGCTGACCGGGCTGGTGCACATCTCCGGTGTCGAGGATGCACAAGCACCACTGGCGACCATTCGCGACGGTCATCGGGTACTGGTGGGCGAGGCGGACATTTTAGGCAATGCCGCGCAGATCGATACCTTGCTCAGTACCGGCTACCAGGGCTACCTGTCGTTTGAACCGTTTGCCGAATGCGTGCATGAGCTGGCGGATATCCAGCAGGCGATTGGCGCGAGCATGGAGCATTTGAAGCACGCGCTGGCCTGACACGGTTAATGGATTACCCGGATCTAATGTGGGAGCGGGCTTGCTCGCGATGGGCGCGACACGGTGGCGCCTGGTACATCGACATCGCGAGCAAGCCCGCTCCCACACTTGATCCCGGTCAATCTCTGGATTTGCATTCACACAAGGTGCAAGCATGACTACTACAAGACTGACCATGGCCCAGGCCCTGGTGAAATTCCTCGATAACCAGTACGTCGAGGTGGATGGAGTCGAGAGTAAATTCGTCGCCGGGATATTTACCATTTTCGGTCACGGCAACGTGTTGGGCCTTGGCCAGGCACTGGAGCAGGACAGCGGCGAGCTGGTGGTGCATCAGGGCCGCAACGAACAGGGCATGGCCCACGCGGCCATCGGTTTCGCCAAGCAACACCTGCGGCGCAAGATCTACGCCTGCACTTCTTCGGTCGGCCCCGGCGCTGCGAACATGCTCACCGCCGCGGCAACAGCGACTGCCAACCGTATTCCGTTGCTGTTGTTACCCGGCGATGTCTACGCCAGCCGCCAACCGGATCCGGTACTGCAGCAGATCGAACAGTTCCACGACCTGAGCATCAGCACCAACGATGCGTTCAAGGCCGTGAGCAAATACTGGGACCGGATCAACCGCCCCGAGCAGTTGATGAGCGCAGCGATCCACGCCATGCGGGTGCTCACCGATCCGGCGGAAACCGGCGCGGTGACCCTGGCCTTGCCTCAGGACGTGCAGGGCGAGGCTTACGATTACCCGGATTATTTCCTGCAAAAACGCGTACACCGCATCGACCGCCGACTGGCCACCGAAGCGATGCTCGGTGATGCCCTGGCCTTGCTCAAAGGCAAGCGCACACCGCTGATTATCTGCGGCGGCGGGGTCAAATACTCAGGCGCCAATGCGGCGTTGCAGGCCTTTGCCGAGCGTTTCGATATCCCGTTCGCGGAAACCCAGGCTGGTAAGAGCGCGGTGGTTTCAGCCCATCCGCTGAACGTCGGCGGTATTGGCGAAACCGGTTGCCTGGCGGCAAATCTGCTGGCCAGGGAGGCTGATCTGATTATCGGCATCGGCACCCGTTACACCGACTTCACCACCTCGTCGAAATCACTGTTCCAGCATCCCGAGGTGCAATTTCTCAACCTGAACATCAGCCCCTGCGATGCGCTGAAACTCGACGGCGTGCAGTTGCTGGCCGACGCTAAATCCGGCCTGCAAGCCTTGTCCGATGCGTTGGCGCTAACCGGTTATCGCTCCGCGTGGGGCGATCAACCGCGCCAGGCCAAGGTACAACTGGATGCCGAGGTCGACCGTGTTTATCAGGTCCAATACCAGACTCAGGACTTCGTCCCGGAAATCAACGACCACATGGACCCGGCGGTACTGCGCGAGTTCATCGAGCTGACGGGCTCGTGCCTGACCCAAAGCCGGGTGCTCGGCGTGCTGAATGAAACCTTGCCCGGTGACGCGGTGATCGTTGCCGCCGCCGGCAGTCTGCCCGGTGACCTGCAACGCAGCTGGCGCAGCAAGGGCGTGAACACCTATCACGTCGAGTACGGCTATTCCTGCATGGGCTACGAGGTGAATGCCGCGCTGGGCGTGAAGCTCGCCGAGCCTGAACGCGAAGTCTATGCGCTGGTGGGTGACGGCTCGTACCTGATGCTGCATTCGGAGCTGGTCACCTCGATCCAGGAGCGACGCAAGATCAACGTGATCCTGCTCGACAACATGACCTTCGGCTGCATCAACAATTTGCAGATGGAACACGGCATGGACAGCTTCGGCACCGAGTTCCGTTTCCGCAACCCTGCTACCGGCAAGCTCGATGGTGGTTTTGTGCCGGTGGATTACGCCATGAGCGCGGCGGCCTATGGCTGCAAAACCTACAAAGTGAACACGGTTGAAGAGCTGCAGGCGGCGCTGGCCGATGCCCGTTTGCAGACGGTGTCGACACTGATCGATATCAAGGTTCTGCCCAAGACAATGATTCACAAATACCTGTCCTGGTGGCGCGTTGGCGTGGCGCAAGTCTCCACCAGCGCACGCACCGATGCGGTAGCCAAAACCCTGAATGAACGACTGGCCAAGGCCCGTCAGTACTGATTGCTCTGGATATAACAACAAACATTCCAATGGAGAACAGACATGTCTTTGCTTTCTAATTCGTTGCGGATCGGCGTCATCGGCACCGGTGCCATCGGTCAGGACCATATCCGTCGTTGCAGCCAGACCCTGCTCAACAGCCAGGTGGTGGCCGTTACCGATATCAATCTTGAGCAGGCGGCCAAGGTCGTCGCCGACTTGAAACTGACCGCCGAGGTCTACCCCGATGGCCATGCGCTGATCAAGGCGCCGGAAGTCGAAGCGATTCTGGTGACGTCCTGGGGCCCGAGCCATGAAGAGTTCGTACTCGCGGCGATTGCCGCCGGCAAACCGGTGTTCTGCGAGAAGCCGCTGGCGGTGACCGCCGAAGGCTGCCGCAAGATCGTCGAGGCCGAAGTAGCCCATGGCAAGCGTCTGGTGCAGGTGGGGTTCATGCGTCCGTACGATCAGGGCTATCGGGCACTCAAGGCGGTGATCGACAGCGGCCAGATCGGCGAACCGCTGATGCTGCATTGCGCGCACCGCAACCCGAGCGTGGGCGAGAACTACAAGACCGACATGGCGATCACCGACACGCTGATCCATGAACTGGACGTGCTGCGTTGGCTGCTGGCCGATGATTATGTGTCGGTCCAGGTGGTGTTCCCGCGCAAGACCAGCAAGGCCCACGCTCACTTGAAGGACCCGCAGATCGTCCTGCTGGAAACCGCCAAGGGCACCCGCATCGACGTCGAGATTTTCGTCAATTGCCAGTACGGCTATGACATCCAGTGCGAAGTGGTCGGCGAGACCGGTATTGCCAAACTACCTGAGCCATCCCAGGTGCAACTGCGCAGCGGCGCCAAACTCTCCAATGCGATTTTGATGGACTGGAAGGATCGCTTTATCGCCGCGTATGACGTCGAGTTGCAGGCGTTTATCGACGGCGTACGGGCCGGGCAAGTAGGCGGGCCGTCGGCCTGGGATGGCTTTGCGGCGGCGGTGGCGGCGGATGCCTGCGTTGCAGCACAGCAGAGCGGGACGATCGTGAAGGTCGGGTTGCCGGATCGTCCGAAGTTTTACGGCTGATCAAGGCGAGGACTGATCGTTCCCACGCTCCGCGCGGGAATGCATCCCGTGACGCTCTGCGTCACCTGGCGACGGACGTGGAGCGTCCAAGGCGGCATTCCCACGCAGAGTGTGGGAACGATCAAGCAGCTGGTGAAGGAGAAAAATCATGCGCATCGCACTAGATCCCTACATGTACCGCAACCTGTCCCTGGGCAAGATGGTCGACAAGGTTGCCGAGCTTGGCTACGAACATATCGAACTGTCCCCACGGGAAGATTTCCTGCCGTTCTACAAAGCGCCACGAGTCGACAAGGCGCGGATCAAGGAATTTCGCAAGGCCCTCAGCGACACCGGCGTGAAACTTTCCTCGCTGTTGCCGATGTACCACTGGGCCGCTGCCGACGAAGGCTTGCGCCAGGCGGCATTGCGCAACTGGAAGCGCGCGATCCAGATCGCCGTGGAAATGGACTGCGAGCTGGTCAATACCGAGTTCACCGGTCAATCGGACAACCCGCTGGTTTGTGAGAACCAGTTCATGCGCTCCATGGACGAGCTGATGCCGGTGTTCGAGCGTGAAGGCATCAAGCTCGATATCCAGGCGCACCCTTACGACTTCTGCGAACGCAACAACGAATCGGTAGACATCATTCGCGGGCTGGACCGCGACTGGATCAACTACCTCTACGCAGCGCCGCACACCTTCTTCTACGACGACGGCAAAGGCGACATCGCCTCGATGCTCAAGTACGCCGGCGATAAGCTGACCCACTTGATCATCGCCGACACCTACAACCACAAAGCCTCGTCGGGCCTGCGCTACATCGTCAACCCACCGGGCGTAACCGCCACCGTGCATCAGCACCTGGACATCGGTCAGGGCGAAGTGGACTGGGAGGCGTTTTTCAGCACCCTGCGCGAGATCAAGTTCGACGGCATTGCCACGGTCTCGGTGTTCGCCTGGGAAGACCGGCCGGATGAGTCCAACCGGATGATGCTGGAGCGGGTGACGCGCGAGTTGTGCCGCTGATCGTTCCCACTGATCGTTGATCGTTCCCATGCTCTGCGTGGGAACGCCTCACTGGACGCTCCGCGTCCGTTTCGATGTGACGCAGAGCGTCACGGGCTGCATTCCCACGCGGGAGCGTGGGAACGATCATCAGATGAAGGAAAACCTTATGCGAATCGGACTTGTCGGTTACGGCCATGGCGGTCGTTTTTTTCATGCTCCGCTGATCAGCAGTTTGCCCGCCGCAACCTTCGTCGGCGTGGTGACCCGCTCGGCCGAACGACGGCTATTGTTGGCAACGGACTATCCCGGCGTTGCGGCTTTCGACTCTATTGGCCAGTTGGTTGAAGCCGGGGTCGATGTGCTGGTGATTTCGACCACCCTGCAAGGGCGTCCGGCGTTAGTGCTGCAAGCTATCGAACACGGCGTGGCGGTGGTCAGCGACAAACCCTTTGCCGCCGACGCGCAGCAAGCAGCCGCGCTGATCGCGGCTGCCGAACGGCAAAAGGTTCCACTGAGCGTCTATCAAAACCGCCGCTGGGATTCGGACTTTCTGACGGTGCGCAAACTGCTGGAGGCCGGTGCGCTGGGACAGGTCACCCGCTTCGAATCACGGATTGAGCGCTATGCGCCGCAATCAGTAGGCAATGGCAGTGGCGGTGGTTTCCTGCGCGATTTGGGCAGCCATCTGGTGGATCAGGCCATGCAACTGTTCGGGCCGGTGGCGCGGGTCTACGCCGAACTGCAATACGCCAATCAAACGCAAGTGCTGGATAGCGGCTTCTTCGTTTCGCTGACCCACACCAACGGGGTGATTTCACATTTGTCGGGCAGCTGTCTGCAGAACAACCCGGCACCGCGTTTTCGGGTCACCGGCACAGCGGGTTGCTACACCGTCGAGGGGCTGGACGGGCAGGAGGCCGCTGCGCTGGCCGGTCTGTCGCCCAAGTCCGAGGGCGAGCGCTGGGGCGTTGAAGAGCATCGGCGCTGGGGGTGGTTCGAGCAAGGTGAAGAGCGCGAGCGGATTCCCTCTGAGCGTGGCTGCTGGAACCAGTTCTATTTACAGCTGCAAGAGGCGTTGCAGAGCGCTGGCCCGCTGCCGGTCGACCCTCGCGATGCACTGGCGAGCACCCGTGTTCTAGACGCTGCGCGCCTCAGTTCGCAACGGCATCAAGTGATCGAGCTGGGTGCCGTTTCCATTGATGGAATAAAATCAGAATAAAATTCTAAAATCAGTTGATATAGAAATTATTTTCCAATAAAGTCATTTCCAGGTTGCCGACTATCAACGTTCCGATCTGCCTCAAGCCACTTGAAGCAGTGGAGGACGAACCAACAAAAACAAACAGGTACCGTCGATGAAAACCTTCAGCACTGCTCTGCGAGTTTTACGTACCGCGTTCCAAATGCCCCGCGACCTGCATCACGGTCCGCGCCTGTCCATGCCCCTTTCTCTTTCCAGACTCCTGTGCGTCGAGCGCAAGGGCGCGTTGGTGTGCTGCATTCCCGGCGCGCCAATCGTTCGTTTGTCTGCGCAGGTCAGTTGATCCCGGTCCAACGCTTTATCCATAAAACCAACAAGAATGTGGAGACAGAGTTTCATGAAGACCAAGATCCGTTTTACCTCGCTTGCCTTGTCCCTGATGCTTGCCAGCGGTGCTGCCCTCGCTGACATGAAGATTGGCGTGAGCATGTCGCAGTTTGATGACACCTGGCTGACTTACCTGCGTGAATCCATGGACCAGAAAGCCAGGTCCATGCCCGATGGCGTGAAGCTGCAATTCGAAGACGCCCGCAGCGACGTGGTCAAGCAGCTGAGCCAGGTTGAAAGCTTCATCAGCCAGAAAGTCGATGCCATCGTGGTCAACCCGGTGGATACCGCGGCAACCAAAAAGATCACTGAAGCGGCGGTCAAGGCCGGGATTCCGCTGGTCTATGTCAACCGCCGTCCGGATGACCTGAAGCTGCCCAAGGGCGTGATCACTGTAGCGTCCAACGACCTGGAAGCCGGACAGATGCAGATGCAGTACCTGGCCGAAAAAATGAATGGCAAAGGTGACATCGTGATTCTGCTGGGCGACCTGGCCAACAACTCCACCACCAACCGCACCAAAGGCGTCAAAGAGGTGCTGGCCAGGTACCCGAACATCAAGATCGAGCAGGAACAGACCGGTACCTGGTCGCGGGACAAAGGCATGACCCTGGTGAACGACTGGCTGACTCAGGGCCGTAAATTCGACGCCATCGTCTCCAACAACGACGAGATGGCCATCGGCGCCTCCATGGCCCTCAAGCAGGCCGGAGTGGAAAAGGGTAGTGTGCTGATCGCAGGTGTGGACGGTACGCCCGACGGCCTGCGCGCGGTGAAGAAAGGCGATCTGGCGGTATCGGTGTTCCAGGACGCCAAAGGCCAGGCTGTAGGCTCCATCGATGCGGCGGTGAAGATGGCCAGGAACGAGCCGGTGGAGCAGGCCGTGTGGGTACCTTACCGTTTGATCACCCCGGACAACGTCGATCAGTTCAAGTAGCCGGTCCGTTCAATAACAACAATAAGCACGCAAGGTGGCTACGGCGACCTTGCTGATGGAGTACCTGATCATGTTCGCTTCAGCGACTGCTTCGAGCACCCCGTTGGTGGGTATCCAGCCAACTGCGACACTTGTCGATGAGCCGTACCTGCTGGAGATCATCAACGTCAGCAAGGGCTTTCCAGGTGTGGTGGCCTTGTCCGATGTACAACTGCGCGTGCGTCCGGGTTCTGTACTGGCCTTGATGGGCGAGAACGGCGCAGGCAAATCGACCCTGATGAAAATCATTGCCGGCATCTACCAGCCGGACGCTGGTGAACTGCGCCTGCGCGGTAAACCAGTGACCTTCGAGACACCGCTTGCAGCGCTGCAGGCCGGGATCGCGATGATCCACCAGGAACTCAACCTGATGCCGCACATGAGCATTGCCGAGAACATCTGGATCGGTCGCGAGCAGCTCAACGGCTTGCACATGATCGATCACCGGGAAATGCATCGGTGTACGGCGAAACTGCTGGAGCGGCTGCGGATCAACCTCGATCCCGAGGAGCAGGTCGGTAACCTGAGCATCGCCGAGCGGCAGATGGTCGAGATCGCCAAAGCAGTGTCCTACGACTCCGACATCCTGATCATGGACGAACCGACGTCGGCGATTACCGATAAGGAAGTCGCCCACCTGTTCTCGATCATTGCCGACCTCAAGGCTCAGGGTAAGGGCATCATCTATATCACTCACAAAATGAATGAGGTGTTCAGCATCGCCGATGAAGTGGCGGTGTTCCGCGACGGCGCCTACATCGGCCTGCAACGGGCCGACAGTATGGATGGCGACAGCCTGATCTCGATGATGGTCGGCCGTGAATTGAGCCAGTTGTTCCCGGTTCGCGAGAAGCCAATCGGCGATCTGTTGATGTCGGTGCGTGACTTGCGTCTGGACGGCGTTTTCAAGGACGTGTCGTTCGACCTGCATGCTGGTGAGATTCTCGGCATCGCCGGGCTGATGGGGTCGGGGCGGACCAATGTCGCCGAAGCGATTTTCGGTATCACCCCCAGCGACGGTGGTGAAATCAGGCTCGACGGTCAGCCGGTGCGCATCAGCGATCCGCACATGGCCATCGAAAAGGGCTTTGCGTTGTTGACTGAGGATCGCAAGCTCAGCGGCTTGTTCCCGTGCCTGTCAGTGCTGGAAAACATGGAGATGGCCGTGCTGCCGCATTACGTCGGCAACGGCTTTATCCAGCAGAAAGCCCTGCGCGCCCTGTGCGAAGACATGTGCAAGAAACTGCGGGTGAAGACTCCGTCGCTGGAGCAGTGCATCGACACCTTGTCCGGCGGCAATCAACAGAAAGCCTTGCTGGCTCGTTGGCTGATGACCAATCCGCGAATCCTGATTCTCGACGAGCCGACCCGCGGCATCGACGTTGGCGCCAAAGCCGAGATCTACCGATTGATTTCCTGCCTCGCCAGCGAAGGCATGGCGGTGATCATGATTTCTTCGGAACTGCCGGAAGTGCTCGGCATGAGCGACCGGGTCATGGTCATGCACGAGGGCGACCTGATGGGCACCCTCGATCGCAGCGAAGCGACCCAGGAGCGGGTCATGCAACTGGCTTCCGGAATGTCCGTGGTTCATTGACGGTTCAATGCATTTAAACGGTTTGCTGTGGGTGACGAGGGTGCTCGTCGCCGGCAACGCTATAGAAGGGTGAGTGGCTATGAACGCGATACTGGAAAACAAACCCGCGGCAGCGTCGGTCAAGACGCGCCGGCGGCTTCCGACCGAGCTGAGCATTTTCCTGGTGCTGATCGGCATCGGGCTGGTCTTCGAAATGTTTGGCTGGATCGTTCGCGACCAAAGCTTTTTGATGAACTCGCAACGTTTGGTGCTGATGATTCTGCAGGTGTCGATCATCGGCTTGCTGGCGATCGGCGTGACTCAGGTGATCATTACCACGGGCATCGACCTGTCCTCCGGATCGGTGCTGGCGTTGTCGGCGATGATCGCTGCCAGTCTGGCGCAGACCTCGGATTTTGCCCGGGCAGTCTTTCCATCGCTGACTGACTTGCCAGTGTGGATCCCGGTGATCGCCGGGCTCGGGGTCGGGCTGCTGGCGGGGGCGATCAACGGCAGCATCATTGCCATCACCGGGATTCCACCCTTTATTGCCACCCTCGGCATGATGGTCTCGGCTCGCGGTCTGGCGCGCTACTACACCGAGGGGCAGCCGGTGAGCATGCTCTCCGATTCGTACACGGCCATCGGTCACGGCGCGATGCCGGTGATCATCTTTCTGGTGGTGGCGGTGATCTTCCATATCGGCCTGCGCTACACCAAGTACGGCAAATACACCTACGCCATCGGTGGCAACATGCAGGCGGCGCGGACCTCGGGGATCAACGTCAAGCGCCATCTGGTGATTGTCTACAGCATCGCCGGGCTGCTGGCCGGGTTGGCTGGCGTGGTGGCTTCGGCCCGCGCCGCGACCGGGCAGGCGGGGATGGGCATGTCCTACGAGCTGGATGCGATTGCCGCGGCGGTCATCGGTGGCACCAGCCTGGCCGGCGGAGTAGGGCGCATCACCGGCACGGTGATCGGCGCACTGATCCTCGGGGTCATGGCCAGCGGCTTCACCTTCGTGGGGGTCGATGCCTACATTCAGGACATCATCAAAGGCCTGATCATCGTGGTCGCAGTGGTCATCGACCAATACCGCAACAAGCGCAAACTCAAACGCTGAATCCGGCTGGTAAAAAGCGGGGGCCTGTCCTGGTCCCCGTTCTGTAGGAGCAGCCGGTCGACGCTCGATTGCTCGTGATGGGCCGGGGTCGCGCTCGACCAACTCGGTTCGTCTGTCACACCGCGTTATCGTTCATCGCGAGCAATCGAGCGTCGACCGGCTGCTCCTACGGTTAACGCGCAATAAGACATCTCTCAACGTTGATAAAAACATCCTGATAACAATAAAGGGGAGCTTTGCCATGGGCGTTAGAAACACAAAATACTTCTCACCCTGCCTGCTGCTGGCGGCCTTGGGCTGCGTCGGCCAGAGCCATGCGGCGGACGCATTCTCGGCTGACTCCAAATGGCTGACCGGTGACTGGGGCGGTCTGCGTACCGACTTGCTGGACAAGGGCTATGACTTCCAGCTAGAGCACGGTGGGGAGTTCGCCAGCAACCTCAAGGGCGGCTTCAACAATGACAAGACTGCACGCTGGACCGAGCAGTTCGTGTTTGGCCTGAAAGTCGACCTGCAAAAGGCCATGGGCCTGGAAAACGCGCTGTTCAAGGTCGCGATCACTGAGCGCGACGGCCGCAGCCTGACCAACGACCGGATCACCGACCCACGAGTCGGTGGCTACACCTCGTCCCAGGAAGTCTTCGGTCGTGGCCAGACCTGGCGCCTGACGCAACTGTGGTTGAGCAAGGGTTTCCTGGAGGATGGCGCACTGGACGTGAAGGTCGGCCGCTTTGGTCCGGGCGAGGACTTCAACAGCTTCCCCTGCGATTTCCAGAGCCTGACCTTCTGCGGCTCCCAGGTCGGCAACTGGGCCGGCAGCATCTGGTTCAACTGGCCAGTCAGCCAATGGGCCGGACGGGTCAAGTACAGCCTCAATCCCGAAGTCTTCGTGCAGGTCGGCGCCTATAACCAGAACCCGTCGAACCTTGAGGTCGGCAACGGCTTCAAACTTGACGGCAGCGGTACCAAAGGCACGATATTCCCGGTGGAGCTGGTCTGGTCGCCTAAAGTCCAGGGGCTACCGGGCGAGTACCGCGTCGGCTACTACTACAGCACCGCCAACGCCAACGATGTGCTCAAGGACGTCAACGGCCAGCCGCAACCTTTGACCGGCGGTGAGTTTCGATCCCACAGCGGTAAATCCGGCTACTGGCTGGTGGCGCAGCAGCAGATCACCAGTCACGGCGGTGATACCAGTCGCGGTCTGTCGCTGTTCGCCAACCTGACGTTGCACGACAAGGACACCAATCAGGTCGACAACTTCATCCAGGCGGGATTGGTCTACACCGGGCCGTTCGACTCGCGGCCCAAGGACGCAATCGGCTTCGGCGTGGCGCGCGTCCACACCAACAGCGATTTCCGTAAGCGGGCAGAACTGCAGAACCAGGTTAGCGGTGCTACCGATTTCAACGACCCGGCGAGCATTCCATTGCAAAACAGCGAATACAGCGCCGAGGTGTATTACGGCTTTCATGTCACCAACTGGCTGACGGTGCGGCCGAACCTGCAGTACGTGCGTGATCCCGGTGGCGTTCGCGAAGTCGACTCGGCAATCATTGGTGGGGTGAAGGTAGAAACGGTGTTCTGATCGCGACTCAAAAGTGTGATCTGCGCCACGCCTGACCGCGTGGCGTAGCCGTTTGTCTTCTATATAGAGCCGTCCGATTGAATTTCTTGCTATAAACACTCTCCGATTACCGCCCGCAAAGCCTGCCATAGAGCACTTTCAAGCTTTGTTGGACAAATTCGCTGTCATTTCAGTTGCTGAGCCCTCAAACCGGCCTTAGACTGCCGCCCCTCGTAAATTGAGTGCCGGGTGGCGCTTGGAATGTATGGCGCCTTTCCGAAGATCTGAACAGGTCGGCCGGAACGCTCCCTTATTCGCCTTAATGCACGTATTTTTTATAGAGAAATCAATGACAAAGGAAAAGTTGCTGGCCATGCCGGCGGATGACTACATGAATGCCGAGCAACTGGCTTTCTTCACTGAGCTGTTGCAGGCCATGAAGGTCGAAACCCACGCGCGTATCGAGCAGAGCCGTATTGCCATTGAAAGCCTGGACACCCCTGCCGATCCTGCCGACGCAGCGTCCGTCGAAGAAGAGCGCCACTGGCTGGTCAACGTCATCGATCGCGACCAGCGTATGCTGCCGCAGCTGGAAATGGCTCTGGGCCGTATCGCTGAAGACACCTTCGGCTGGTGCGACGACAGCGGCGAGGCAATCGGCCTCAAGCGCCTGCTGATCAGCCCGACCACCAAATACTGCATCGAAGCTCAAGAACGTCACGAGCAAATCGACAAGCACCAGCGCCAGGCTTGACAGGCCTTTGTGGCGAGGGGGCTTGCTCCCTGGCCACAGGTTCGATGTTCGACACCCATTGTGCACTTCTATTGATCTGCTGCACCCCCCGACTAAGGGACCATAGATAATGGCCTTGTGCCGGCGTTTAATGCAGACACAATAAATAGAAGCGGTGGGGGTGACGAACATGACGAGAGACGGATCTCTGGCTGGCGCAGTGTCGCAATCTGTGGCACTGCCCAAGGCCGGGTTGCGCTGGCTGACACCTACAGTGCAAAGCATCGTCCTGATGCTGGTGCTCAGTGGCATGGCATTCGACGGCTGGTCGCTCTACCTTTGCCTGCCGCTGGTAGTGCTGAGCATCTGGCTTCCCCGGCTGCGTTCGCAACCCGACATCGATGCAACCTCTGTGGACAGCGGCAGTGCGATCGCTGAGTTGACTCGCGATCTTTCCTATACCACCAGTCACAATGCACTGTCCGCCGCCGGCGTGGCCTTTTCGGTCAAGCAACTGGCTGGCAAGCTGCAGTCGCAGCTGGATGCTGCTGCGCGGATTGTCAGCAGCGCCGAGGTGATGATCGACACCGAGAAAGCCACTTCACAACTCAGTCGACAAGCGCTGAACGCGGCCAGTGAGGCCCATCAGAGCAGTGCCGAGGGGCGTGTGGTGCTCGCTGAATCCATTACCCGCATGCATCAGCTCAGCCAGCGTGCCAATGACAGCCGTCTACTGATGGAAGCCCTGAGCGTGCGCAGCGAAGAAATCCAGCGGGTGACGCTGGTGATTCAGTCGATCGCCAGCCAGACCAACCTGTTGGCGCTGAACGCGGCCATTGAAGCGGCGCGCGCGGGTGAGCACGGACGAGGCTTTGCTGTGGTTGCCGACGAAGTTCGCGGTCTGGCCGGGCGCACCGCGACCGCTACCGACGAGGTCGGAGTGATGGTCGCCGATATTCAACAGCGCACGGCGCAAGTGGTAGAGCAGATTCGCCAGTTGTCCAGCGATCTGAACACCGGGGTCGAGCAGGTGGAACACACCGGCCAGTCTCTGCAGAACATCGCCCGGCTGGCGGCGGGCGTCGAGAGCCAGGTGAGCGACATCGCCAAAGGTACGCAAACCAATCGCGAACAGCTCGACAGTCTGTTTCACGCGGTAGCACAGATGCGCAGCGACGTGGCTGCCAGCGATCAACAGACCCGGCGGCTGGCTGAAGCAGCGGTGCAGATGGAAGGCCAGGCCGAGACCATCAGCGAACGTCTTGCTGAAGTGGGGCTGGACGACTATCACCAGCGGATCTACGACCTTGCCCGGGAAGGTGCGAGACAGATCTCGGTGCAATTCGAAGCCGATATCGAACAGGGGCGCGTCAGTCTGGATGACCTGTTCGACCGCAACTATCAGGCCATTCCCAATACCACGCCAACCAAGTACCAGACCCGTTTTGATCGCTACACCGATCAGGTATTGCCGGCGATTCAGGAGCCACTGCTGCCTCGTCATGAAGGCCTGGTGTTTGCCATTGCCTGCACCCAGCAGGGCTACGTGCCGACCCACAATAAGCTGTTCAGCCAGCCGCTGACCGGTGATGCGCAGGCCGATACGCTGCAAAACCGCACCAAACGAAAGTTTGCGGACAGAACCGGGATCCGCTGTGGCAGCCATCAGCAGGAGGTTTTACTGCAGACCTATACCCGCGACACCGGCGAGTTGATGCATGACCTGTCGGTGCCGATCATGGTCAAGGGCCGGCATTGGGGTGGACTGCGCTTGGGTTACAAACCCGAGAACGCGCCACAGGTTTGATGAAGCGATTGTTACTCGGCATGCAAAAAACCTGTGCAGGGCGATAGCTATTTCCCTCCGTGTTAAGTCATTAACATGCCGATACTGTTAGGCAGCTAATGAAAAAAACGGAGAGCCCTCATGCAGAGCAAAGTCGATGTCGCGGTGATGATTGGCAGTGGGGTGCCGGCCACCCTGCGGGCATTGGGGCAGAGTGTCTGCTGGGTCGTGCTGCTCAATGGCGAGCAGCGCGGCACGGCGTTTTCCAGTCGTGATGAGGCCGAGGAGTGCAAGGCTGCCTGGCTGGCTCAACTGAATGTTGAAAAAACCGGCAGCCTGCATTGAATTGTTCGCGCCAGTGCTTTCGAGATAAGTAGTGGCAATTGGCTATTGCTTATCCCTCCTGCAAGCTTTAACCTGCCGCCGCGTTTTTGGCGTCATAGAGCTGCCAATGTCGTCGCGCGCACATGGATGTAGTTGTTACACGCCATGGAGGGTTTTTCCCTTCGCTTGTTTCATTCTCGTCCCCGGCCTGATCCGCTCGAACGACCCCGCAGTGGGTGAGGCGATGATTGCCGGTGCATCGATTTCGGCCGCTCTCGCTGTGAAGCCTTTTTCGCTCCCCTGATCCTCTTTAGAACCAAAAAGGATGTAAGCAGTGAAGCGTATTTTCTATGCGATGGCCGTAGTTCTCGGCCTATCGTTGACCGGCTGTGTCTCTTTCACCCCATTGGGGCCGATCGGCGAACCCGCCAATCGCGCCACCACCACGCTGGATCGTGGTGCGCAGGTCAGCGATGTGGTGATTTCCGCCCCACGCCTGGACGACAACGTGCGTGCCGCTGGCAGCAAGCAGTTGACCGGTCAGATCAGCGCGTATGTCGAGAAAAGTGACTACTTCAAAAAGATCGTCGTGTTTCCGGTGAAGGCTGGAGAAGATGACGTCATCCTTAAATTCAATCTGACGTCCCTGGCAGGCAAACGCACCATGCACCCGGCCTACATCCCGGGATCTGTGATTACGCTGACCCTCTGGATCTGGGCCAATGGTCCGATTTACGTCGATAAATACGACCTGGCCGGTGAGCTGATCATTGAAGACCGTCATGGCAAGCAGCTGGCCAGGTCCGTCGAGCAGCTCAAGCTCGACAAGAACATCGGCCTGTGGAACTCCGACTATTTCAATACCCGCCTGGGCGCCACTCAGCTGCGCGATCTAATCGCTCAGTTGCTCGCAAGTGCCACTCCTCAACTGCGCAATCCTTCGACGAACTGAGCCTCTCATGAACAGACTTTTCCTGGCCGTAATGCTGCTGGCCAGCAGCTCGCTGACCGGTTGCATCTCTTATTCTCAGCATGATCTGGCGCCGGTCGATCAATGGCCACCCGCCCGGACGACTCAGACAAAACCAGACGTTTATCTGCGCGTTACCACCCAGAATCAGTTCAATGGCGAGCTGTCGGGTGGTGGTGTCAATCAAATCGCAGTGGAAAAAAACCTGCTGGAAACCTTCAAGGAGTCCGGCAAGTTTCAGGCGGTAACAACACAGCAGGTCGACTCTAACCTGTACGTGACCGCCAACTTGACCAATAACGAGCAAGGAAGTCTGGTCAGCGCTTACTTGACCGGGTTTACGTTTTTCGTCATCCCTACGACGTTCAGCAATACATTTACGCTGGAAACGGTCTTCAAGGACAAAGACGGCAATGTGCTTGGCAAAGTCGTCAAACAGGAAAACACCAGGACCTGGATGCAATTGCTGCTGATCGTCGGATTGCCTTTCAATGAACGTGGCGATGCGGTCATCAAACAACTGACCCAAAGCACGCTGGACGAAGCGATCAAGCGCAAGCTGATCTGACGCCTGTTTGAACGTGGTCGTGCTTTGCCTGTGCAAGGGCAGAGCACGTCAGGGAGGCATCAGGCCTTCAGCGCTCCTTCATCGACGGCCGCTTTAAGAGACTTGGCGGCCTGTCTGGCGGCCGTTTCGGCAACGTCTGAAGTCTTGAACCAGCGGTCCTTTTCCACCTGATGGACGGTAACGGTGGTTAGTGGCGGTTTGGCGCGCATCACGATCACTGCCTGAAACTCGCCTTCTACTTCCCTGGCCTCGCCATGGATGAAAAACTCGCCTATATCAAATTCCGTCACGTAACGCTTTCCCTTGGAAATTATTGTGTTTTTGAAGTACAGCCGCGCAGGCCGGTTTTCAATGGTTGGGCCAGTATGGCAGTTGTTGCCTGCCGGCGGCTGAGTTAAGTCATCGGTGTGACGAAACGACTACCACCGGCAAACGCTGGTCGGCGTGCCGAAGCTGCTCTAGAATTGTCTTCGACGCTTGAGGTTCAGGTGTATCTGAAGCATTTTTTCTGGCAATAGGCCGCAAGAGTGCTTTTTTAAAGAGTTTTCTCCCTGAAGTTGATAGTTCAGTATTCTCTGGCGCCTGGAAGGGCGATTTTCTTCAAGGTCTGACGACGGCATGGCGAGACAGCGTCAGCGTCGCTGTGCCGGGCTTCGCCTGCCTTGTGTTGAAGGGATGTTTAACGTTGTTCAGGGATTTGAGCGCTAGTCATTGTCGTGACAATACCGACGTGGCGGCTTTTTGTGCTGTCTGCTTTTCGTGCAGGCAGAGTCATTTTTAGATTCGGGGACGTTTCCTTGGCAGTAAGTAATCTCGATATGCACGCTTTGTTCGTGCTGGGTGATTTGCGCGCAAAGCTGGTCAAACAGTTTCAATCACGTTTCGTCTATATCACCGAACAGAGCGCTGAAGGCATCTACATCGCCGAGATCGATACCGAAACGGCATTGGTCGTCGATGACAAACCGCGTCTGGAACTCAAAGTGGGTGACCATTTCAGGGCTGCAGTATTGCCCAGCCGTGAAGGTGGCAAGTTTGAAATCAAGTTTCGCGAGATCAAGCTCACGGTCTATGGTCTGGGTGAATATGCGTTTGTCACCACGGCCGATGGGCACGCAATCCTGTTCAAGGAGGGGCAAACCGTCGTGACGGTGTTTGCCGCCAACGCGCAGTTGGAAGGCGGATTGACCAAGACCTTGAAAGCGGTGACGGGCAAAGCGGCGAAATGGCGCAAGGGCGAGCTTACGTTCAAGGCCAGCGAGTAATGACGCTGACCCGCGCCGACTTTCATGGGCAGAACCTTGAGAGTGCTCGCGCGCAGGCCCTTCGTCTGTTCACGCAGAAGGCCGTTCTGCAAGGTGCCTGGTTGGGTTGGGTGGCCTCAGAGATCTACAGCTTGCGCCCGGCGGAGTACGCCAGCATGGTTCGACGGGAGTTAAAACGTTTGCAGGAATCCTGCGAAACGTAACCGTCATACCTCGAATGCAGGAACCTCTACTACAGTCAGTTGATTGATTACGAGAGGCTTGCGGTCTTCCTGTGGAAGATCATCCTGCTGTTGCTGTGAAAAGCACGAGGTGCAAAAGCATGAAAGGATTTAGGGTGCTGCTGGCCAGCACATTGACCACACTCGGTTTGTTGACTGCGTCCGTCCCGGTATCTGCTGCCCCGGCGCCCATTCATTTTGCTGACCTGAACTGGGAAAGCGGCAGCCTGATCACCGAGATCCTGCGCATTATTGTCGAGAAGGGGTATGGACTGCCTACCGATATGCTTCCCGGCACGACCATCACGCTGGAAACTGCGTTGGCCAACAATGACATTCAGGTCATCGGCGAAGAGTGGGCCGGACGCAGCCCGGTATGGGTCAAGGCCGAGGCCGAGGGCAAGGTGGCGAGCCTTGGCGACACGGTCAAGGGTGCGACCGAAGGCTGGTGGGTTCCGGAGTATGTAGTCAAGGGGGATCCGGCCAAAGGGATCAAGCCCCTGGCGCCGGACTTGCGCAGCGTGTCCGATCTGCCGCGTTACAAGGAGGTCTTCAGTGATCCGGAAAGTCCGGGTAAAGGGCGCTTCCTCAACAGTCCGATCGGCTGGACCTCGGAAGTGGTCAACCAGCAGAAGCTCAAGGCCTATGGCCTGACCGACAGCTATGTGAATTTTCGCAGTGGCTCCGGCGCGGCGCTGGATGCAGAAATCAGTTCCTCGATTCGTCGTGGCAAACCGGTGCTGTTTTATTACTGGTCACCCACGCCGTTACTGGGGCGTTTCAAGCTGATTCAACTGCAAGAGCCGCCATTCGACGCCGAGGCGTGGAAAACCCTGACCGACGCTGACAACCCGAATCCCAAGCCAACACGCTCCCTGGCGTCGAAGCTGTCCATTGGCGTCTCCACGCCGTTCCGCAAGCAATACCCGCAACTCACCGAATTCTTCACCAAGGTCGATTTGCCTATCGATCCCTTGAACAAGGCGTTGGCCGGCATGAGCGAAAAACACACGGCGCCACGTCAGGCCGCCGAAGCGTTTATGAGGGCGCATCCAGATGTGTGGCAGGCGTGGGTGCCCAAGGATGTGGCTGACAAGGTGTCATCGGCTTTAAAGTGAAGGGATTGGAAAAGGATGGCTGGTCATGACGCTTTTGGTTGCTCAAGGGATTGCCGGTATTTTTGCGTTGATCAGCCTGATCCATCTGTATTGGGCGCTAGGCGGCAGGACCGGCAGTGATGCGGCAGTGCCGCAGGTGCCGGGCACGTCTGGCGGGGAGTTGGTACCGGCGTTCAAACCCTCTGCGCTCGGCACACTGTTGGTGGCCGCAGGGTTGGCGGTGATTGCGGTGCTGGTCTGTCTGCGAGTCGGGTTGTTTGTGTCAGTGGTTTCCCATTGGTCGCTGCAATGGGCGATCAGCGCGATTGCGCTGTTGATGTTCGCTCGTGCAATCGGCGACTCCAACCTGGTGGGGTTCTTCAAACAAGTCGGTGGTTCGAAGTTTGCCCGGCTGGACACTTGGGCGTTTTCACCGCTGTGCGTGGTGTTGGGCTTTGGGTTGTTGGTGGTGGCCTGGGGTTGATGGGCGGCTTCAAAATTTTTCGCGGGCAAGTCGGATCGCCGCACCGCTCGCTCCTACAGGTTTTATGCGGCCCTTGTAGGAGCGAGCGG